>NZ_JABMCN010000201.1 GCF_013179515.1 Pseudomonas sp. CM27 | reverse complement strand
TCGGCTTCCAGTTCCAGGGCTACCGGCAGGCGGTCGCGGGCCAATACCTGGTAATAGGCGGTGTAATCGTCGCTGGTAAAGGCATTTTCTTCGGCGCCGAGGTCGCGCAGGATGCGCGATGCTTCGCCGGGGCCGACTTTGGCGCTGCCCTTGAACATCATGTGTTCCAGCGCATGGGAAAGCCCGGTCTGGCCCGGGGTTTCATAGCTGGAGCCGACCTTGTACCAGATCTGCGAGACCACCACCGGGGCGCGGTGGTCCTCGCGCACGACCACTTTCAGGCCATTGTCGAGGATGAATTCGTGGGTGGGTTGCACATCGGCGGCCAAGGCCGCGAGCGGCAGGCAGAGCGTGCCGAGCAACAGGCCAGCGGCGCGGCGGGCTAGAGCATTCATACGGTGTTTAACCTGTTCGGCGGCCTGCTGGGTTTAGCGTCGGCGGGCCAGGAGATGCTAGGATACTGATCCGGTTGCCTGGCGACCATGCCTGTCGCCGTTCTGGCCCACAGGACACTTCGACAAAACGTTGCGCATGAACCAGCCGGCTTCAAGATAGTCTGTTCTGCGTAGAAAGAATTCCCGATGCGCCATTGCTGGCTCATCGCTACCCTGAGATAGCCGTCTTCCATGTTTGGTTCCAACGACGACAAGAAAGCGCCGGCCGAGGCTGGTGAAAAGAAAGGCCTGTTCAGCTGGTTTCGCAAGAAACCGCAGCAACCCGACTTGCCCGCGAATGAAGCCCCCGCCGTCGAGCCGCCAGTAGCCGCTCCGGTCGAGGTATCGCCTGCCGAAACACCGCATGCCGCCGAGCCCGTCAAGGCCCCTGCGGCTGCGCCGCTGGTTGAGCCGACGCAGGTCGCGGAATCCGTCCAGTACCCGGTAGCCGAAGCCTCCGAGGCTGAACCGGTTGCCGTTCAGCCGTTGCCGGCTCCGGAGCCGGTCGCGGTGCCGCCGCTGGATGCACCAGCCGTGCAGCCTGTCCAGGCCGCGCCGGCCGAGCCTGGCCCGGTCGTCGAGCAGGCCGCGCCAGTCAGCAACCTGGTATTGCCAGTTGCCGAAGAGCCTGTGGCCCTGGTGCCAGATCTGGAGCCCAAAGCGCCGCCCGTCATCCCTGAGCGTCCTGAGCCAGCGCCTGCTGCGCCGGTGGCCACCGCCGCGGTCGCGACCACCGTCGTCGAACCACAGGCTGAAGCCGCGTCCGCCGTGGCCGAGCAGGCCAAACCCGGCTTCTTCGCCCGCCTCAAGCAGGGCCTGTCGAAGACCAGCGCCAGCATCGGCGAGGGCATGGCCAGCCTGTTCATGGGCAAGAAAGTCATCGATGACGACCTGCTCGACGAAATCGAAACCCGCCTGCTGACCGCCGACGTCGGCGTGGAAGCCACGTCGGCCATCGTCCAGAACCTGACCCAGAAGGTCGCGCGCAAGCAGCTGGCCGATGCCGATGCCCTGTACAAGTCGCTGCAGGAAGAGCTGGCCGCGCTGCTGCGCCCGGTCGAGCAGCCGCTGAAGGTGCAGGCGCAGAACAAGCCCTACGTGATCCTGGTTGTTGGCGTGAACGGCGCCGGCAAAACCACCACCATCGGCAAGCTGGCCAAGAAGCTGCAGCTTGAAGGCAAGAAGGTGATGCTGGCCGCTGGCGATACCTTCCGCGCTGCAGCGGTCGAGCAGTTACAGGTGTGGGGCGAGCGCAACCAGATCCCGGTCATCGCTCAGCACACCGGTGCCGACTCCGCCTCGGTGATCTTCGATGCGGTGCAAGCCGCCAAGGCCCGTGGCGCCGATGTGCTGATCGCCGACACTGCCGGCCGCCTGCACACCAAGGACAACCTGATGGAGGAGCTGAAAAAGGTTCGCCGGGTCATCGGCAAGCTCGATGCCGACGCGCCGCACGAGGTGCTGCTGGTGCTCGATGCCGGCACCGGCCAGAACGCCATCAGCCAGGCCAAGTACTTCAACCAGAGCGTCGAACTGACCGGCCTGGCCCTGACCAAGCTGGACGGTACTGCCAAGGGCGGGGTGATCTTCGCCCTGGCCAAGCAGTTCAAGCTGCCCATCCGCTTCATCGGTGTCGGTGAAGGCATCGACGACCTGCGCACCTTTGAAGCCGAGCCGTTCGTCAAGGCTCTGTTCGCCGAGCGAGACTGACCATGATCCGATTCGAACAGGTTGCCAAGCGCTATCCCAATGGTCATGTGGGTTTGCATGAACTGAGTTTCCGGGCGCGCCGGGGCGAATTCCTGTTCGTCACAGGCCACTCGGGTGCTGGCAAAAGTACCCTGCTGCGCCTGCTGCTGGCCATGGAACGCCCGACCAGTGGCAAACTGCTGCTGGCAGGCCAGGACCTGGGCCAGATCAGCAATGCGCAGATCCCGTTCCTGCGCCGGCAGATCGGCGTGGTGTTCCAGAATCACCAACTGCTGTTCGACCGCACGGTGTTCAACAACATTGCCCTGCCGCTGCAGATTCTGGGCCTGTCCAAGGCAGAGATCAGCAAACGGGTGGACTCGGCGCTGGAGCGTGTATCGCTGGCCGACAAAGGCGAGCTGTTTCCGGCCGATCTGTCCACCGGGCAGCAGCAACGGGTAGGTATTGCCCGCGCCATCGTTCACCAGCCGGCCCTGCTGCTGGCCGACGAACCCACCGGTAACCTCGACCCGCGCCTGGCTGCAGAGATCATGGGCGTGTTCGAGGACATCAACCGCCTGGGTACCACGGTATTGATCGCCAGCCACGACCTGGCACTGATTGCGCGCATGCGCCACCGCATGCTGACCTTGCAGCGCGGCCGCTTGATCGGCGATGGGGAGGCCGGGCAATGAGCACTACACGTACGCCGAAAGTTTCCGAGCGGGTTGCGCCGAAGCCGGCCGACCCGCAGCCGACGAAGAAAAAGCGCGGTGAAGACGATGACGGCCCGGATTTTCGCACCCTGCTGCATGCCTGGCTGGAAAGCCACCGTGCCAGCATGGCCGACAGCCTGCGCCGCCTTGGCAAGCAGCCTATCGGCAGCTTCTTTACCTGCCTGGTGATGGCGGTGGCGCTGAGCATGCCCATGGGCTTGTCGTTGCTGCTGAAGAACGTCGAACAGTTGGGTGGCTCGTGGCAGCGCGCTGCGCAGATTTCGCTATACCTCAAGCTCGATGCCGGTAGCCGCGATGGCGAGGCGCTGCGCGACGAGATCAAGGGTATGCCGGGGGTGTCGGACGCCCAGTATGTCAGCCGCGAGCAGGCGCTGGAGGAGTTCCAGCAGCAATCCGGCCTGGGCGAGGCCTTGCGTGAACTGCCTGATAATCCGCTGCCTGGTGTGGTGGTGGTGACCCCGACCGAGGTCGACAAACCGGCGCTGGAGGCCCTGCGTCAGCGGCTTTCGGAGCTGCCGCGGGTTGAAGTGGCACAGCTTGACCTGGTGTGGGTCGAGCGTCTGGCGGCGATTCTCAAGCTGGGTGACCGTTTCGTCTTCGGCCTGGCCGTGATGCTGATTTCGGCCCTGCTGTTAGTAATCGGTAACACAATTCGTCTACATATTGAAAACCGCCGTGTCGAGATCGAAGTGATCAAGCTGGTAGGTGGCACCGACGCCTATGTACGCCGGCCTTTCCTGTACATGGGCGCCCTGTATGGCCTGGGTGCGGGCCTGTTGGCGTGGGCCATCCTGGCGTTTGGCCTGAACTGGCTGAACGAGGCCGTAGTAGGGCTTTCCGGGCTGTACGGCAGTGACTTCGCCTTGGGCGGGGTGCCGGCGTCCGATGGTCTGTCGCTCTTGATCGGAGCGGTGCTGTTGGGGTATATCGGTGCATGGATTGCAGTCGCCCGCCACCTGAACGAGCTGGCGCCGCGATAGTTTTTACGTGCCAGCATTGACATTTTCTTCACTTTGGAACTTGTACCGTCGTTCCAGGTCAATGTTGGCAGCACCCACAAGGTGCGAGTCTGGTAAGTCGGAGGTTCTTGAATGACCACATCGTTGCAACCTGCCTATGCCCTGGTACCCGGTGCAAACCTGGAAGCCTATGTGCACACGGTCAACAGCATCCCGCTGCTGACGGTCGAGCAGGAGCGGGATCTGGGCGAGCGTCTCTATTATGAGCAGGATGTCGAGGCCGCTCGTCAAATGGTGATGGCCCACCTGCGTTTTGTCGTACACATTGCCCGTAGCTACGCCGGCTACGGGTTGGCCCAGGCCGACCTGATCCAGGAAGGCAACGTCGGCCTGATGAAAGCCGTCAAACGCTTCAACCCGGAAATGGGCGTGCGCCTGGTGTCTTTCGCCGTGCACTGGATCAAGGCAGAGATCCACGAGTTCATCCTGCGCAACTGGCGCATCGTCAAGGTGGCTACCACCAAGGCCCAGCGCAAGCTGTTCTTCAACCTGCGCAGCCAGAAAAAGCGCCTGGCCTGGCTGAACAACGACGAAGTGCATCGCGTAGCGGAAAGCCTTGGCGTCGAGCCGCGTGAAGTGCGCGAGATGGAAAGCCGCCTCAGCGGCCAGGACATGGCCTTCGACCCGGCAGCGGAAGCTGACGACGACAGCGCCTTCCAGTCGCCTGCGCATTACCTGGAAGACCACCGGTACGACCCGGCGGTGCAGCTGGAGGATGCCGACTGGAGCGATAACTCCACCAGCAACCTGCACGAAGCGCTGCAAGGGCTGGACGAGCGTAGCCGCGACATTCTGTATCAGCGCTGGTTGGCCGAAGAGAAAGCCACGTTGCATGAGCTGGCGGACAAGTACAGCGTTTCGGCTGAGCGCATTCGCCAGCTGGAGAAGAATGCGATGAACAAGGTCAAGGCGTTGATCGCTGTTTGATCCAGCCTTGGCTGCACTGAAAAGCCGCTGGCCCTGATCGGGTGAGCGGCTTTTTTGTTTGTGGCTTCAAGGGCCTCTTCGCGGGCGTGCCCGCGAAAAGGCCCTTAAAGCTTCCGCGGAGTGTCGAGCTGCATCAGATAGCTGGGCCCACCCAACTGGCTCATCTGCCGGCGAATCCATCCGGCACGGCTGGCCACGTAGGCACTCGGCCGGCTGGCACTCCACTTGATCGGGCTCGGCAGCACCGCCGCCAGCTGCGCGGCCTGCTGACGGCTGAGCCGGCTGGCATCGACGCCAAAGTGATAGCGCGCCGCTGCCTGGGCGCCAAATACACCCTTGCCCCACTCGGCACTGTTCAGATAAACCTCGAGAATTCGTTCTTTCGACCAGAACAATTCGATCAGCGCGGTGAACCAGGCCTCCAGGCCCTTGCGCAGCCAGCTGCGGCCCGACCACAGGAACAGGTTCTTGGCCACCTGCTGAGTGAGGGTGCTGGCACCACGCACGCTGCCACCGCGCTCGTTGTAGGCCAGTGCCGCCTGGATGGCCGGGATGTCAAAACCCCAGTGGCTGGCGAACTTCTGGTCTTCGCCAGCGATGACCGCGACCTTGAGCTCGTCGGAAATGTTTTCCCACGGCTGCCAGTCGCGCTGCAGGTCGATCGGCTCGCCATTCACCCAGGACTGTACCTTGCGCTCGACCATCAGGGCAGTGCCGGGCGGCGGCACCCAGCGAAACACCAGCACCAGCACGATGCTGCCGGCAGCAAACCAGAGCAGGGCACGGGTGAGGCGGCGAAGAAGGGTTGGCAGCATGTCGATGGCTTGGCCGTACGGGTGGAAGGGGCCATTATACAGACCCGATCCTAGGAGTCGTCCCAATGCTTCGCAGCTTCCTCATGCTTGCCGCCTTTTTCGGCTTTACCGGGGTCGCCCTGGGTGCCTTCGCTGCCCACGGCCTGAAGAACCGGCTGACGGCGGACTACCTGGCGATTTTCCACACCGGTGTGACCTACCAGTTGGTCCATACCCTGGCGATCCTTGCCGTTGCGGTGCTTTCAGCGCACCTGCCGGGGCGCCTGGTCGGCTGGGCCGGCGGCCTGTTCGCCCTGGGCATTGTGCTGTTCTCCGGCAGCCTGTACCTGCTGACCCTCAGCGGCGTGAGCAAGCTGGGCATCATCACCCCAATCGGCGGCCTGTGCTTCCTCGCCGGCTGGCTGTGCCTGGGCCTGGCAGCCTGGCGGCTGGGCTGACCAAGTGGTCCACAATCGCGACTAATGGCGTGCACCGCCCTTGGGTTGCAGGGTGGTTCGGCGCTAGAATGCGGGCCCCAAAGAACAATGGTGGCCGTGCGCATGCGCATTCAACTGAACGGTGAACCTTACGAACTGCCTGCCGGCGAGAGCGTTGCAGCCCTGCTGACGCGTCTGGAGCTGGGCGGGCGCCGGGTTGCAGTGGAACTGAACCTGGACATCGTGCCGCGTAGCCAGCACGACAGCACGCTGCTGAACGACGGCGACCAGGTCGAAGTGGTCCACGCCATCGGTGGCGGCTGACAGCAGCCCGGCGGTTCACAAGCAAGCCCTGCAACCTTTTCCCGAGGAACAACGATGAGCAACGTTCGTAGCGACAAGCCCTTCACCCTGGCCGGGCGTACTTTCCAGTCGCGCCTGCTGGTCGGCACCGGCAAGTACCGTGACATGGAAGAAACCCGCCTGGCCACCGAGGCCTCGGGTGCCGAAATCGTCACTGTCGCCGTGCGCCGCACCAACCTTGGCCAGAATGCGGGCGAGCCGAACCTGCTCGACGTGCTGTCTCCCGACAAATACACCATCCTGCCGAACACCGCAGGCTGCTTCGATGCGGTGGAAGCCGTACGCACTTGCCGGCTGGCGCGCGAACTGCTCGATGGGCGCAAATCGCATGAGTCCCGGACGCTGGTGAAACTGGAAGTGCTGGCCGACCAGAAAACCCTGTTCCCCAACGTGATCGAAACCCTCAAGGCCGCCGAAGTGCTGGTCAAGGACGGTTTCGACGTGATGGTGTACACCAGCGATGACCCGATCATCGCCCGTCAGCTGGCCGAAGCCGGCTGCATCGCGGTCATGCCCCTGGCTGGCCTGATCGGTACCGGCCTGGGGATCTGCAACCCCTACAACCTGCAGATCATCCTGGAAGAATCCAAGGTACCGGTGCTGGTCGATGCCGGCGTGGGTACCGCTTCCGACGCCACCATTGCCATGGAGATGGGTTGCGAGGCCGTGCTGATGAACTCGGCCATCGCCCATGCCCAGCAGCCGGTGCTGATGGCCGAAGCCATGAAGCACGCCATCGTCGCTGGTCGCCTGGCCTACCTGGCCGGCCGCATGCCGAAGAAACTCTACGCCAGCGCCTCTTCGCCGCTGGATGGTCTGATCAAGTAAGAGCCACAGATGACTGAATCGCACGATACGCCGAGCACCCCTGACGGCGAAGCCCGCCCGCACCGCCGCATCAAGAGTTTCGTGATGCGCGCCGGGCGCATGACCGAAGGCCAGCAGCGCGGCCTGGACCAGGGCGGCCCGCTGTACATCCTGCCGCTGGCCGACAGCCCGGTGGACTACGACCAGGTATTCGGCCGTTCGGCGCCGCGCACCCTGGAGATCGGCTTCGGCATGGGCCATTCCCTGCTGGAAATGGCGGCTGCCGCGCCTGATCAGGACTTCATCGGCGTGGAAGTGCACCGCCCGGGTGTTGGCGCGCTGCTCAACGGCGTGCTGACCCAGGGGCTGAAGAACCTGCGGGTGTATGACTGCGATGCGATCGAAGTGCTGAACCGCTGCGTGGCGGACAACAGCCTCGACCGCTTGATGCTGTTCTTCCCCGACCCATGGCACAAGGCGCGCCATCACAAGCGCCGCATCGTCCAGCTGGAATTCGCCGAGCTGGTACGGCGCAAGCTCAAGCCCGGTGGCGTGTTCCACATGGCCACTGACTGGGAGCCGTATGCCGAGTACATGCTTGAAGTGATGAGCGCGGCCCCGGGCTACCGCAACCTTGCAGCCGACGGCAGCTACGTGCCACGCCCTGAAGAGCGCCCGATCACCAAGTTCGAACGTCGCGGTGAGCGGTTGGGGCATGGGGTGTGGGACTTGAAGTTCGAGAAGGTGGATTGATCGGCTGATCCGGCCTTTCGGTGCGCTGCTGCCTGCAGAAATGCAGGCGCAAAAAAACCGCCTTGAGAAAGGCGGTTTTTTTTATGTGAGCGACAGGACTGAGTATCCTTTCGCTCCGGGGCGTCACTGAAAACCCTCCACACGAAAATGTCGGGATTTCATGCGCGATCACTTCGATGACGCCCGCTAAAGGGTAGTCGGGTGGTAGGGCTGCCCTGGTTCTCCGGGGCAGCTTTTAGCAGGCTTACCCGCGGCGGTCAGCCACCACGCCAATGATCACCAGCACCACCAATAATACCGGCGCCAACGCATAGTTGTTGAACTGGCTCAGCCCCTTGACCACCCAAGGCGTGGCATAGATCAGCGCCGCACCGCTGCCGATCATCACCATCAGTGCCATGAACGGCACGCGCAGGGCACCCGCCAGACTGCCCAGGCGTTGTTCGGCCCAGCCTTTGACATCGCTGCCAAACAGCACCAGCAGGCAGCCTACCAAGGCCAGCGAAATCTCCGACAGGTTGCCGCGGCTCCAGCGGGAAACCGTCGCAAGCAGATCAAGTACCAGATCCATGGGTCGTCCTTAGGTCAAGAAATACTGCAGCAGGTCATTGAGGAACAACTGGCCCCGTGGCGTGGCTGCCAGTCGATCCGGTTCGACCTGCAAAAGGCCTTTTTGTTCGGCAGCACGGCGTGCCTCGCGCAGTTGCTCCAGTGGCAATCCGGTGCGCTGAGTGAACAGTTCAGCCTCCACGCCATCGGTGAGGCGCAGCGCATTCATCAGGAACTCGAACGGCAGCTCGTCCACTGGCAGCAGCTTCTCGCCGGCCTTGAACGGCTTGGCCAGGTTCAGGTAGTCCTTGGGCAGGCGGGTTTTCCAGGTACGCAGGATGCGCCCGTCGGCAAAGGTCAGCTTGCCGTGTCCGCCGGCGCCGATGCCGATGAAGTCGCCAAAGCGCCAGTAGTTGAGGTTGTGCCGGGCAGCACGGTCTGGCTGGGCATAGGCCGAAACCTCGTACTGCCGGAAACCGTGCCTGGCCATCAGCGCCTGGCCGGCTTCCTGGATGTCCCAGAGAATGTCATCCTCCGGCAGCTCGGGTGGCTGGTTCCAGAACACCGTGTTCGGCTCCACGGTCAACTGATACCACGACAAGTGGGTCGGCCCCAGGTCGATGGCCTGGCGCAGATCGCCCAGTGCGTCGTCCAGCGACTGGTCGGGCAGCCCGTGCATCAGGTCCATGTTGAAGTTGTCGAAGCCGGCGGCGCGTGCCATGCCGGCGGCGCGGATCGCTTCATCACCATTGTGGATGCGCCCCAACGCCTGCAGCTTGGCCGGCTGGAAGCTCTGCACGCCGATCGAAAGGCGGTTGATGCCGGTCTGCCGATAGGCCTTGAACTTGTCCTGCTCGAACGTGCCGGGGTTGGCCTCCAGGGTGATCTCGATGTCGGGCGCGAACGGGATGCGCTGCTCCACGCCCCGCAGCAGCTGGCCAAGGGCATTGGCACTGAACAGGCTAGGGGTGCCGCCGCCGAAAAAGATCGAGCTGATCGGGCGGCCCTGTACGGCGGCCAGCTCCTGGTCGAGGTCGGTCAACAGGGCGGCGACGTAGGCGTCTTCCGGCAGTTCAGGGCCGGCAGCGTGGGAGTTGAAGTCGCAGTACGGGCATTTGCGTACGCACCACGGGATGTGGATGTACAGCGCCAGCGGCGGCAGGCTGGTAAAGCCGGCCACGCCGGAATGGGACAGCGTCGCGATCATGCCAGGCCCAGACGTTGGCGCAGCAGGACCATGGCGCGGGCGCGGTGGCTGAGCTGGTTCTTGTCTACCGGGGCCAGGTCGGCGCTGGAGCAGTTGCGCTCTGGTACCCAGAACAGCGGGTCGTAGCCAAAACCGTGCTCGCCGCTGGCCTGGAGCAGAATGCGCCCGTGCCACAGGCCTTCGCACAGGATCGGCAGCGGGTCGTCGGCATGCCGCACCAGCGCCAGCACGCAGACGAACTGGGCACCGCGTTCGGCTTCCGGCACGTCTTTCAGGGCTTCGAGCAGCTTGGCGTTGTTTGCCGCGTCGCCCTTGCCATCGGCATAGCGCGCCGAGTAGATGCCCGGTGCGCCGCCGAGAAAGTCCACCGCCAGGCCCGAGTCGTCGGCCAGGGCCGGCAGGCCGGAAATGCGTGCGGCATTGCGTGCCTTGAGGATGGCGTTTTCAACGAACGACAGGCCGGTCTCTTCCGGCTCGACCTGGCTGAACTCGCCGATCGAGCGCAGTTGCACAGACTGGCCGAGCATGGCCTGGAGTTCCTTGAGTTTGCCGGCGTTGTGGCTGGCCAATACGAGTTGCTGGAAATTCATCATTCGCCTGGGAACACTTCCTGGTTGAAGCTGAGGGAGTTGCTGATGCCGCCGGTTTCGATATTCAGGTCGAAGGTGACGGTTTCGGGCTGTTCGATCTTGAACTGGGCGATGTAGTACACCGCGCCCGGTTCGGTAATCTGTTTGAACGACAGCGGGCTGCTGCGCCCGGTCAGGTCCTTGACCGTGCCGCTGACTAACGCCGTGGCAGGCTTGTTGGCCTTGAGCACTGCAACGTTGAGCACACCCTGGTTCTTGCTGCGCACCAGGCCGGTGGCTGCGGCCACCTCGGGTGTGAGCATGCTCGATGTGAAGGCGCTGTAGTGCACCGTCACATCGCCAAACACTTCCTTGCGCTCGGGGCGGGCGGCATCGGCAGCCAGCACCGGCAGGGCCAGGCACAGGCTGATCAGGAGCAGGGTCAGGCGACGCATGGGGTGATTCCTCCGCAGGGCGTCAGACTGCGACCTGGTGCTGTTGCAGGCCCGGGCTGCTGACGCGATAGATGCCGATCTCACCTAGAAGATTAGGCCAAAGCCGGCCGACCCACCCGTTGCGATGCAAGTGGTCGACCGCCAGGCGGTCGAGCACCTTGGCCCTGCGCTCGTGCACCAGTTCCTCGAAGTCGGCGAAGGTGCAGAAGTGGATGTTCGGCGTGTTGTACCAGGTATACGGCATGAAGTCCGACACCGGCATGCGGCCTTTGGTCGCCAGGTACCAACGGCAGCGCCAGTGGCCGAAGTTGGGGAAAGTGATGATGCACTGACGGCCCACACGCAGCATCTCGTCGAGGATGCGGTCAGGGTACTCCACGGCCTGCAGGGCCTGGGTCATGATCACCACGTCGAAACTGTTGCTGGCGAAGTTGCCCAGGCCTTTGTCC
>NZ_JABMCN010000200.1 GCF_013179515.1 Pseudomonas sp. CM27 | reverse complement strand
GTAACGCATGGAGCGCACCGGGCTGCGGTCGAGCCAGGGCAAAACGAACAGTACGGCGATGGCCGCACCCATGGCGATAACGCCCATCAACTTGTCAGGCACAGCACGCAGGATCGCGTAGAACGGCGTGAAGTACCACACAGGCGCGATGTGCTCCGGTGTCTTGAAGGCGTTGGCTTGCTCGAAGTTCGGTTTTTCCAGGAAATAGCCGCCCATTTCCGGGAAGAAGAACACCACGGCGCAGAACACGAACAGGAACACCACCACACCGACAATGTCCTTGACCGTGTAATACGGGTGGAACGGAATACCGTCCAGAGGGATGCCGTTTTCGTCCTTTTTCTTCTTGATGTCCACACCATCGGGGTTGTTCGAGCCCACTTCGTGCAGCGCGAGGATGTGCAGCACCACCAGACCGAGAATCACGATTGGCAGGGCAACCACATGCAGGGCGAAGAAGCGGTTAAGGGTGATGCCCGAGATCAGGTAGTCGCCGCGAATCCACTGGGTCAGGTCATCACCGATCACCGGAATGGCACCGAACAGCGAGATGATCACCTGGGCCCCCCAGTAAGACATCTGCCCCCACGGCAGCAGATAGCCCATGAATGCCTCGGCCATCAGTGCCAGGTAGATCAGCATACCGAACAGCCAGACCAGCTCGCGTGGCTTCTGGTAGGAGCCGTACAGCAGGCCGCGGAACATGTGCAGGTAGACCACGATGAAGAACGCCGACGCCCCCGTGGAGTGCAGGTAGCGCAGGATCCAGCCGTACTCGACGTCCCGCATGATGTACTCGACCGAGGCGAACGCCTCCTCCGCCGAGGGCGTGAAACTCATGGTCAGCCACACCCCGGTGACGATCTGGTTGACCAGCACCAGCAGCGCCAGGGAGCCAAAGAAGTACAGGAAGTTGAAGTTCTTGGGCGCGTAATACTTGCTCAGATGGTCTTCCCACATCTTGGTGGCGGGGAAGCGAGCATCAATCCAGTCCATGAACTTGCTCATCATGCGTTCTCCTGATCGACGCCGATGACGATGACATCGTCCGACTCGTAAGAGTGCGGTGGCACTGGCAGGTTGAGAGGCGCTGGCTGCGACTTGTAGACACGCCCAGCCAGGTCATAGTGGGAACCGTGGCACGGGCAGAAGTAGCCCCCCACCCACTTCGGTCCAAGGTCGGCAGGCGCGACTTCCGGGCGGAAGGTGGGCGAGCAGCCCAAATGCGTGCACAGGCCGACGAGAATGAGGATTTCCGGCTTGATCGAGCGAACCTCCGGGTCGACATAGGTCGGCTGCACCGAAGCCTTGGACTCGGGATCAGAAAGTTCGCCGGTGATTTTCTTGAGGTTGCCGAGGATTTCCTCCGTTCGCCGTACGATGAACACGGGCTGGCCACGCCACTCGGCCACCATCTGCTGCCCGGCCTCGACCTTGGCAATATTGACCTTCACCGGTGCACCTGCGGCTTTCGCCTTGGCACTGGGAAACCATGACCCCACGAACGGTACCGCAGCCCCCACTGCTCCCGCTGCCCCGACCACGGATGTCGCGGCTACGAGGAAGCGGCGCCGGCCTGCGTTGACGCCGTCATTGCTCATTCAGTCCTCTCCCATCAGCTTGCTTGGCCTGTTGCACCAGACCTGTACTTAGGTTGTGTCAGTGGCGCTAAATTTTGGTCGTCATGGTAAGAAACAAAACCACACACTGACAAGGTGAATACCCCGGCGAGGGCCCCTACCAGCGCTTTGCTTGATCTGCGTCTATGCGACAAGCGGTCACCGACATGCTGACAGGTTAGTTCAAGGCAAAAAAAAAGCCCGGTTCCAAGGAACCGGGCTTTTCTCGACTGCCGAAGCGATATTAACGCTTGGAGTACTGAGGACGCTTACGCGCTTTACGCAGACCCACTTTCTTACGCTCGACTTCACGAGCGTCGCGGGTGACGTAGCCAGCACGACGCAGAGCGCCACGCAGGGTTTCGTCGTATTCCATCAGAGCGCGGGTGATACCGTGACGGATCGCACCGGCTTGACCGCTGACACCACCACCGGAAACGGTGACGTAGATGTCGAACTTCTCAACGGTTTCGGTCAGCTCGAGCGGCTGACGAACAACCATGCGAGCGGTTTCGCGACCGAAGAACACGTCCAGAGAACGGTTGTTGATGGAAATGTTACCAGTACCCGGACGCAGGAATACGCGAGCGGTTGCGGTCTTGCGACGGCCAGTGCCGTAATTTTGAGTCGCCGACATAATGAACTTTCCCGTTAGATCTTCAGTTCTTGAGGCTGCTGAGCAGTGTGTGGGTGAGCTGCACCCGCGTACACTTTCAGCTTACGGTACATGTCGCGACCCAGCGGGTTCTTCGGCAGCATGCCTTTGACCGCGGTTTCGATAACACGCTCAGGGGCCTTGGCGATCAACTTCTCGAAGTTGATTTCCTTGATGCCACCTGGGAAACCGGAGTGGGAGTAGTACATTTTGTCGGAAGACTTGGCACCAGTCACACGAACCTGCTCGGCGTTGATGACGACGATGTAGTCGCCGGTGTCAACGTGAGGAGTGTATTCTGGTTTGTGTTTGCCACGCAGACGGCTAGCGATTTCGGTAGCCAGACGACCCAGGGTCTGGCCAGCGGCGTCGACTACGAACCACTCGCGCTTTACTGTTTCCGGTTTAGCAGTAAAAGTTTTCATTCTCTAAAGCCTCAGAGGCCGCCCAGCGAAAAATAGACGGCGAATCTTACTGGATAGTGCACAGCTTGCCAAGGGCAAGCGCGCAGCCGAACACAGACGCTTTTGGGGGCTCGGGTCGGGCACGCCAATGTTCGACGGGGTTCTTCCTGCGCGGTGGTGCATCACTTCCGCCACGCGGAGAGGGGGTGGATTATCCAGATTGCGCGAAAAATTTCAACCTGCTTTGATGAGCTTCCATTGCCAAGGAGTGTCCAACCGATGGAATACCGCCAGCTCGGCCGTACCGACCTCACCGTCAGCGCCCTGTGCCTGGGCACCATGACCTGGGGCGAGCAGAACGTCCAGGCCGATGCCTTCACGCAGATTGCCCGGGCCAAGGCCGCCGGGGTCAACTTCATCGACACCGCAGAGATGTACCCGGTGCCGCCCCGCCCGGAAACCTATGCAGCCACCGAACGCATCATCGGCAACTGGTTCCGCGAAAACCGTGACCGCGACGACTGGGTGCTGGCCAGCAAGGTCGCCGGCCCCGGCAACGGCATCAGCCACATCCGCGACGGCCAGCTCAAGCACAACCGCCAGCACATCGTCGCGGCGCTGGATGCCAGCCTGGAGCGCCTGCAGACCGACCGCATCGACCTGTACCAGCTGCACTGGCCGGAACGCAACACCAACTTCTTCGGCAAGCTGGGCTACCAGCACCTGCCACAGGACCATTTCACCCCACTGGAAGAAACCCTCGAAGTGCTCGACGAGCAGGTGCGCGCGGGCAAGATCCGCCACATCGGCCTGTCCAACGAAACGCCGTGGGGCACCATGAAGTTCCTGCAGCTGGCCGAGAGCCGTGGCTGGCCGCGGGCGGTGTCGATCCAGAACCCGTACAACCTGCTCAACCGCAGCTTCGAGGTGGGCCTGGCAGAAGTGGCCATCCGCGAGCAGTGCGGCCTGCTGGCCTATTCCCCGCTGGCCTTCGGCATGCTGTCGGGCAAGTACGAGAATGGCGCACGGCCTGAGCACGCACGCCTGACCCTGTTCAGCCGCTTTGCCCGCTATTCCAACCCGCAGACCGTGGCAGCCTGCAGCCGCTACGTGCAGCTGGCCCGCGAGCACGGCCTGGACCCTGCGCAGATGGCTTTGGCGTTCGTCACCCGGCAGCCGTTCGTGACCAGCAACATCATTGGAGCGACCAGCCTGGAGCAGCTGGAGAGCAACCTGGCCAGCGCTGAGCTGAACCTGAGCGACGAGCTGCTGGCGGCGATCGAGGCGATTCATCAGGAGCAGCCGAACCCTGCGCCTTGAGCGTAAAGGGGCCGCTTTGAGGCCCGATCGCCGGCAAGCCAGCTCCCGCAGGATGGCATCGAACCTGAGGCCTGCGCTGTACCTGTGGGAGCTGGCTTGCCGGCGATGGGCTGCACAGCAGCCCCTCTGTTGCTTGGGCTAGACACAATCGCCAAAAAATAAGACGATCCAGCCGGTGATTGACCACTCTACCCTATAAGAACAATGACAATGATGTTTACCCAACCCCCCGCGTCGCTGCGGCGCGTCAGCATCCTGGCCATTGACAAGGTGTTCGCTTCGACCTTGATGCAGGCCAAGGACTTCTTCCACCTCGCCAGCCTGCGCTACAGCAAACAGCTGGGCCTGGGCCTCGACCCCATGTTCGAGATCCGCCTGGTGAGCCCCGACGGCCAGCCCGTGGACAGTTTCAGCAATGTCCAGCTACCGGTTGACGGCGGCCTGGACGACGCCGATGTGATCATCCTCCCGGCCTACTGGGACGACTTCGACAACCTGCTGCAACGTTATCCACAGGTGCTGCCCTGGTTGCGCCAGCAGCATGCGCGTGGCGCGGTGCTGTGCGCCGAAGCCAGTGGCGTGTTCTGGCTGGCCGAATCGGGCCTGCTGGACGGCAAGGAGGCGACCACCTACTGGCGCTTTTTCACCACCTTTGCCGAACGGTTTCCGAAGATCCGGCTGAATCAGGACAAGCACCTGACCGACGCTGACAATATCTATTGTGCCGGTGGCGCCACCTCGGCCTGCGACCTGTACATCTACCTGATCGAACGGTTCTGTGGCGCCAACGTGGCCCGCGCGGTGTCCCGCGACATCCTCTACGAAGTGCAGCGCAACTACACCCCGGGGCGCATGGGCTTTGGTGGCCAGAAGTTGCACCAGGACCTGATCATCCTGCAGATCCAGCACTGGCTGGAAGAGCACTTCGCCGACAAGTTCCGCTTCGAGGACGTGGCCCGCAACCACGGCATGAGCATCCGCAACTTCATGCGTCGCTTCCAGGGGGCAACCGGTGACAAGCCGCTGCACTACCTGCAGCGGCTGCGGATCGAGACGGCCAAGGGGTTGTTGTCGAGCACGCGCAAGAGCATCAAGACCATCAGCTATGAGGTCGGCTATGACGATGCGAGTTTCTTTGCACGGCTGTTCCGCCAGCATACCGAGCTGTCACCGAACCAGTATCGGCAGCAGTTCATGCAAGAGGCTTGAGGACCTCGGGGCTGCTTCGCAGCCCATCGCCGGCAAGCGCGGCTCCCACAAGCGATGGGCCGCAGAGCGGCCCCGGCTTTCTTACGGTTTGTGAGCGCGCGACAGGAATTCGTGCGACTGCATCTCCAGCAACCGGCTCAGGGTCCGCTGGAATTCGAAGCTCAGGCGGCCACCGGTATACAGGTCCTTCAGCTCGACCTCGGCCGAGATGATCAGCTTGACGTTGCGGTCGTAGAACTCGTCCACCATGTTGATGAACCGGCGGGCGATGTCGTCGGTGGCCACGCCCATCTGCTCCACATTGCTCAGCAGCACGGCATGGAAGATCTTGCCCAGCTCGATGTAGTCGTTCTGGCTGCGCGGGCCGTCGCACAGGGCGCGGAAGTCGAACCAGGCGACATCGTCGCAGGTACGCAGGGCATTGATCGGGCGGTTCTCGATCATCAGCACATCGTTCTCGACCGCCTGGGTGCACTCAGGGGTCAGCGCCTTGAAGCTGGCGCGCATGCTCTGGTGCGCCGCGTCGTTGAGCGGGTAGTGGAACAGTTCGGCCTGCTCCAGGTGACGCAGGCGGTAGTCGACGCCGCTGTCCACGTTCACCACGTCGGTGTACTGCTTGATCATGGCAATGGCCGGCAGGAAGCGCGCACGCTGCAGGCCGTCCTTGTACAGACCGTCCGGCACGATGTTGGAGGTGGCCACCAGCGATACGCCGTTCTTGAACAGCTCTTCCATCAAGGTGCCGAGGATCATCGCGTCGGTAATGTCCGAGACGAAGAATTCGTCGAAGCAGATCACCCTGGCTTCATCGCTGAAGCGCTTGGCGATGATGGTCAGCGGGTTCTTCTCGCCCTTGAGGGTTTTCATTTCCTCGTGCACACGCTTCATGAAGCGGTGGAAGTGCGTGCGCATCTTCTGCTTGAACGGCAGCGCCTCGTAGAAGGTATCGACCAGGTAGGTCTTGCCTCGCCCTACCCCACCCCAGAAGTACAGGCCCTTGACCGGGGTCTGCTCCTTCTTGCCGAACAGCTTGCCGAACATGCCCGGCTTGTTGTTCTGCGCGTGTACCAGGTCGTCGTACAGGCGCTGCAGGTGACGCACCGCAGTTTCCTGCGCCGCGTCATGGAAGAAGTCGGGACGTTTCAGATCTGCTTGATAGCGTTCTAAGGGAGTCATAATTCGTTAGCGAGGCAACAAAAAACGGGCCGTCACTGTAGCGACAGGCCCGCCTAATGGCAATGCGACTTGCGGCGAAATGCCTCAGTCTTGTTGTGGCTGAAGCGCTACACGCAGGCTTTCGATAGCCGAATCGCGGGCTTCAGCGCTGTCGAACTGCGGCCCGTCGGCAACCTGCTCGCCATTCAGCCACAGGCCGAAGCCCAGGCCTTCGACGCGTACATCGGCCTCGCCACCCTGCTGCAGCTGCTTGCTGACAGCGCCGGCGCTCTTGCCGTCGGCGAAGCTGCGCGACAGCAGCAATTGCTCGCCATCAGCGGCCAGCAGGCGGAAGCGGAAGCTGCCGTCCTCGTCACGGAAGCTGACGAAACGCGCGCTCTTGGCGGCTTTTTTCTTCACTTCGGTGCTGGCCTGCACGCTGCTGCGGAACGAACGCAGGCCAACGGCCTCGCGCAGTTGCTCGAGGAACGGGGTGGCGATCTTCCGGGCCTTGGCCGCGCCAGCCAGCAGGATGTCTTCCAGGTCGGCCGGGCGGGCGATCAGCTGGTGGTAATACTCGCGCTTTTCAGCCAACTGGCCGTCCAGCAGCTGGAACAGGCGCTGCTTGGCATCGCCCCAGCCCAGGCCCTGCAGCAGCTCGTCGCGGAACTCGGCGCATTGCACCGGCGTCGAGAACGCCTGGAACAGGGTGAACAGGTGCGAGTTGTCCGGGTCTTTCGCCTCGCCTGGCGCACGCGAGTCGGTGACGATGCGCGAGATGGCGTCTTTCATGTCCTTGGCGCTGGTGAACAGCGGGATGGTGTTGTCGTAGCTCTTGGACATCTTGCGACCGTCCAGGCCCGGCAGAGTCGCCACGCTTTCCTCGATGACCGCCTCCGGCAGGGCGAAGAAGTCGCTGCCCTGGCCGAAAAGGTGGTTGAAGCGCTGGCCGATGTCGCGGGCCATTTCCACGTGCTGGATCTGGTCACGGCCGACCGGCACCTGGTTGGCGTTGAACATCAGGATGTCTGCAGCCATCAGCACCGGGTAGCTGAACAGGCCCATGGTCACGCCGGCATCGGCGTCTTCGCCCGCTTCGACGTTCTTGTCCACCGAGGCCTTGTAGGCATGCGCACGGTTGAGCAGGCCTTTAGCCGCCACGCAGGTCAGCAGCCAGGTCAGCTCGGGGATTTCCGGGATGTCGGACTGACGGTAGAAGGTCACCTTGTCCGGGTCGAGGCCACCGGCCAGCCAGGTGGCGGCGATTTCCAGGCGCGAGCGCTGGATACGCAGCGGGTCGTCGCACTTGATCAGGGCGTGGTAGTCGGCCAGGAAGTAGAACGAATCGACACCGGGCTGCTGGCTGGCACGAATCGCCGGGCGGATGGCGCCGGCGTAGTTGCCCAGGTGCGGAGTGCCGGTGGTGGTGATACCGGTAAGAATGCGCGTGGTCATGGGTGTTCGCTTATTCAGGCTTGGCTCAGTTCGAAAGGCGCGGCAGCAGCAGATCCTTCAGATCGGTCAGCTTGCCATGGAAGAAGTGTCCGCATTCTGCCACTTTCAGCAGCTCATGGGGGCGCGACAGGCTGTCGGACCACTGGTAAACCAGCTGCGGATCGACGACTTCGTCGGCGTCCGGCTGCACCACGGTGATCGGGCAGCGCTGCGGCAGCGGGAATTGCGCGGTCAGGCGCATCACCGCCGGGGCGATCATGAACAGCCGCTGCAGCGTCACGCCGACGGTTTCCAGGCGGCCGGCCAGGCTGGTTGCGACAAAACCGCCGAACGAGAAGCCCATCAGCACCAGTGGCAGGTGCGGATGCTGTTCACGCAGCCAGGCTGCCGCAGCCTCGGCATCGGCCACCTCACCCGCGCCCATGTCATGGCTGCCAGCGCTCTGGCCGACGCCACGGTAGTTGAAGCGCAAGGTGACATAGCCGGCATCGCGGGCGGTGCGTTGCAGGGTCGAGACCACCTTGTTGAGCATGGTGCCGCCCTGGACCGGGTTGGGATGGCAGATCAGCACCGCGCCGCGGGCTTCGGGCACGTCCAGGTACAAGGCTTCCAGCTGGCCGCAGGGGCCATCGATGAACAAGGGGGTTTCGCGGACAAGCAAGGCACTACTCCGTGACCTGGTGAAGGGTCGATTCGTCTAGGTGAGGAATTCTGTTCTGATTTGCGATCGCTCGCGGTATACAGCGCAGGTCTGAGCCGTTAACGTAAAGCAAAGCCGTTTATAGAGGAAGGACTCGTGGAACTCTCGCTCCTTGTTTGGTTGTTGCCGACCTTGGCCCTGGTCATTGGTGTGGTGGTTGGTTTCGTCGTGGCCCGCCTGCTGCCCAATGCCGCGCCAAGCAGCACTCAGCGTCAGCTGGATGAAATGCAGAAGCGCTTCGACAGCTACCAGAACGAAGTGGTTACCCACTTCAACAGCACCGCCATGCTGGTCAAGAAACTGACCCAGAGCTACCAGGATGTCCAGGATCACCTGGCCGAAGGCGCCAACAGCCTGGCCCTCGATGACGTCACTCGCCAGCGCCTGCTGGCCGCACTGCACTCCGAAGGCGCGCAAGGCCCGCGTGATCGCCTGACGCCGCCGAAGGACACTGCCGAAGTCCCGCGCGACTATGCACCAAAAGCGCCGAACTCGCCGGGCATGCTCGACGAGAGCTACGGGCTCAAACGCTGACGGCCGATAACGCGCCAACAATGAAAACCCCGCCGAAGCGGGGTTTTCATTCAGATCAAGGCTTACGCCAGGACTGACCGCCCTCCTCGTCGTCACCGCCGCTGCGGCAGATGAACAGTTCGAGGTATTCTGGCACTACTTTCATGGTGATACTCCTGCTGGATGAACTGGCCATTGCGCCAGCCCATCCAGACTGCCCCTGTCCTGCCGAATCAGGCATCGGGCAAACTTTCCGTCTCCGCATGACCAGCTCATGTGCAGGCTTGCAACGCCTGCTCGACATCCGCCAGCAGGTCCTCCACATCCTCCAGCCCCACCGACAACCGCACCAGCCCTTCCGAAATGCCATGCTGCGCCCGCTCCTCGGCGGTATAGCTGGAATGAGTCATGCTCGCCGGGTGCTGCGCCAGCGACTCCGCATCCCCCAGGCTCACCGCCCGGGCAAACAGCTGCAGGGCATTCATGAAGCGTCGCCCCGCCTCGATACCCCCCTTGAGTTCGAAGGCAATCATCCCACCGGGCTGGCGCATCTGCCGCTGGGCCAACGAGTACTGCGGGAACGACGCCAATCCTGGGTAATGGATCAGTTCAACCTGTGGCTGCCGGGCCAGGAACTGCGCGACCTGCATGGCATTTTCGCAATGCCGGTCCATGCGCAGGGCCAGGGTCTTCATCCCGCGCATCAACAGCGCCGCGTCGTGCGGTGACAGCACCGCGCCGGTCATGTCCTTCAGTCCTTCCAGGCGAATCCGGTCAACCAAGTCCTTGCGCCCCACCACCAGGCCCGCAGTGATATCGCCGTGGCCGCTCAGATATTTCGTGGCCGAGTGCACCACCAGGTCAGCACCCAGTTCCAATGGCCGCTGCAGGTAAGGCGTGCAATAGGTGTTGTCGACGACCACAGACAAGTCATGCCCTCGCGCGGCGTCGGCAACCGCCGCGATATCCACCATCTGCATGTTGGGATTGGCGGGTGTTTCGAAGTAGATCATCCGCGTCTTGCCGTTGATGGCCGCTTTCAAGGCCTGCGCATCGTTAAGGTCGACATGGCGAATCTTCACCCCGAACTCGCCGATGCCATGGTGCAGGAACGCGAAAGTGCAGCCATACAACGTCAGGCCGACAATCAACTCGTCACCCGGCCGCAACAGCGTCCAGATTGTCGAAGTAATGGCCCCCATGCCCGAAGCCAGCGCCAGACCCGCCTCCCCCCCCTCCAGCGAGGCGATGCGCTGCTCCAACAAGGCCAGGGTAGGGTTGGATATGCGGCTGTAGAAATGCCCCGCCTGCTCCCCGGCAAAGCAGGCGGCGCCGTATTCAACGCTGGGAAAGGCATAGGTAGCCGTCTGGTATACCGGCGGGACCAGGGCGCCACCGTGAGACAGGGGATCGTAACCGTGGTGAATGGCGCGTGTAGAAAAACCGGTTTTATTATGGGAGTCGCGCATGGCAACAGCCTCTTGTGGTTTGCTATAAGCTTATGCCACTGGCCTGCCCGTTTTTTTCCAAATTGGCCCATGCGTTCGGGTAGATGCTGGAACAAAAACAACAAAAACCAAACCTGGAGGGCAAGACATGCCTTCGACTCTCGACCGCACCGACCGCGCGCTTCTTGCCGCGCTGCAGGACAACGCCCGCCTTACCGTCGCCGAGCTGGCCGACCAGGTGGCACTGACCACCTCGCCCTGCTGGCGGCGGGTCAAGCTGCTGGAAGACAACGGCTACATCACTGGCTACCAGGCCATCCTCTCGCCCAAATCGCTGGGGTTTGGCGTGACCGCTTTCGTCAGCATCATGATGGATTCGCACACCAAGGACATGGCGTTGGCGTTCGAGCAACGGCTGATGGAAATTCCCGAGATCGTGGCCTGCCACAACATCTCGGGGCGCTATGATTTTCTGCTGGAAATTCTTGCGCGCGACCTGGAGTCGTTCGGGGAATTCACCCGCGAGGTGCTGCAACGCTTGCCGGGGGTGAAGGAGATTTATTCGAGTTTTTCCTACAAGGCGGTGAAGGAGCGGCGCGTAATTCCAGTGTCTGAAAAACATATCTGAACGGCACCCGCGGTCCCGTGGAAACGAGAATCGAGTAGGAGGCGGGCTCACACCCGCCGTCCTCTCACACCACCGTGCGTACGGTTCCGTACACGGCGGTTCAAGCTATGCGGCTAAGCCGGTTGATCGTATCCAGTATCGAGACCAGTCCGAGT
>NZ_JABMCN010000020.1 GCF_013179515.1 Pseudomonas sp. CM27 | reverse complement strand
GAACTCGATCGCTATCGCCGTGGGTGGTCGCCAGGCCGGCACGCTGTATGAGGGCGACCGTCGGTTCGACATGGTAGTGCGCCTGCCTGAGACCGTTCGCACCGACGTAGCGGGGATGTCCAGTTTGCTGATTCCGGTGCCTGCCAATGCGGCTCAGGGTGCCAACCAGATCGGTTTCATCCCGCTGTCGCAGGTCGCTAATCTGGACCTGCAACTGGGCCCGAACCAAATCAGCCGCGAGAACGGCAAGCGTCTGGTAATCGTCAGTGCCAACGTTCGAGGCCGTGACCTGGGATCCTTCGTTGAGGAGGCGACCGCTTCGCTGGATCAGAAGGTGCAAATCCCTGCGGGCTACTGGACGACTTGGGGTGGCCAGTTCGAGCAGCTGCAGTCGGCTGCCAAACGGCTGCAGATCGTTGTTCCAGTCGCCTTGCTGCTGGTCATGACCTTGTTGTTCCTGATGTTCAACAACCTGAAGGACGGCATGCTGGTCTTCACCGGTATTCCATTCGCACTCACCGGTGGTGTTGTGGCGTTGTGGTTGCGGGACATCCCACTGTCGATCTCGGCAGGTGTCGGCTTCATTGCACTGTCCGGCGTTGCAGTACTGAACGGCCTGGTGATGATTGCCTTCATCCGCGGGCTAAGGGAGGAAGGGCGAACGCTCAGGCAGGCAGTCGATGAAGGTGCATTAACCCGTCTGCGACCTGTTCTGATGACTGCCTTGGTAGCTTCCCTGGGCTTCATCCCGATGGCTTTGGCCACCGGTACCGGTGCAGAAGTTCAGCGGCCACTGGCGACTGTGGTGATTGGCGGGATCCTGTCCTCCACCGCATTGACCTTGTTGGTACTGCCTGCCCTGTATTACTGGGCACACCGCAAGGATGAAGACGGCGACGAGGCCGAAGTGGTTAGCTAACAGGCTCCGCTAAAGAGAAGCCCACAACACGTGTTGTGGGCTTTTTTGTTTAAAGTGAAGTAGATGCACTTACCTTTCAAAATTGTAAGTTTCTCGTCATGCCGGTGATGCCTATGCATTGCTAAGGTTACGCCCGAGAAGTTTTGAAATTGAGAGGGTTTTATGAAAAAGCTAATTATCGCTGCTGCACTTGTTGTTTTCTCGGTGGCTTCGCAGGCCAACACTTTTTCCGAGAGCAAGCAGCTGCAATACACCAAGGAGCACCAGACCGCAGTGGCCAAGTACGCGGAGAAAAATGGCAAGCCAATGCCAGAGATTCAGGATTACAAATATGGCATGAAGATAGACGTTGCTAAGTTCGTACGTCAGTCGCAGGACCCACGTACCTGCCAGGTCTACCCACGGTTGATGACCTTCGAGGACTCCCAGGGCACGCTCAAGACTGTTCGTTACTCGATGTATTCGCAATGCATCAACAACAAGTAGTAAACGATTTGAACAGAACAATTAGAGAATTCATAAATGCCAGGCAGTGCCTGGCATTTTTTATTACGCCCGATGCCCCATGGTTTTGACATGTTAACGCCTGGGCCGGGGCAAACCGTGCAATAGGTCTTAGCTAACCAACCGCGACGGCTCCCAACTGCAGAGGGCAATTGGAAGCCTTGACCCCAGAAGGGACGAGTTATGAAGAGTTTGCTTGAACGCCCTGATGACCAAGCTGGGCATGAAGGTCATAGCCATGAGCATGGCGGCATTTTTGGCATGAACACGGAGCTGATTTTCGCGCTGATCTGTGGTGCCCTCCTGGGTGCCGGAGCTCTCGCAGGACAACTTGACCTGATTGATCGACTGCCCCTGATTCTGTACGTGTCGGCCTATGTGTTCGGTGGATGGTTCACCACCAAGGAAGCGATCAGCAACATCCGCCAGAAACGCTTCGAGATCGATTCGCTGATGCTTCTCGCCGCAGCCGGTGCCGCGAGCATTGGCGCCTGGGCGGAGGGGGCTCTGCTGCTGTTCCTGTTCAGTCTGGGGCATTCCCTTGAAAGCTACGCGATGGGGCGGGCCAAGAAAGCGATTGAGGCACTGTCCAAGCTCGCACCAGCCACCGCGATCGTACGCAGAGCAAATGGCACGTTGGAAATGCCTGTGGAGCTGCTGGTTCCCGGTGACGTTGTCATCGTGCGCCCCAATGACCGCCTACCGGCCGATGGTTTTGTTGTAGTGGGCTCCTCAAGTATCAACCAGGCGCCAGTAACCGGTGAGAGCGTCCCCGTGGACAAGCAACCTGTCCCTGATGCCGAACTCGCACGCAGCAAGCCAGATGCAGTGGATGCAGCCTCGAAAGTCTTCGCCGGTACCATCAATGGCGAAACGCTCATCGAGGTTGAGGTAACACGGCGCTCTACGGAAAGTACCCTGGCGCGGGTCATCAAGATGGTCAGTGAAGCCGAAGTCAGGAAGTCACCGACCCAGCGATTCACGGACCGCTTCCAACGCATATTCGTCCCGTTGGTTTTGCTGCTGGTAGTCGGGCTGCTATTTGCCGGCATTTTCCTTGATGAGCCGTTCCGTGACTCGTTCTACCGGGCGATGGCCGTACTGGTTGCAGCCAGCCCCTGCGCGCTGGCGATCGCAACACCAAGCGCCATTCTATCTGGCATCGCCAGGGCAGCCCGAGGTGGCGTGCTGATCAAGGGCGGTGCACCGCTTGAAGAGCTCGGCTCCTTGAATGCCATGGCATTCGACAAGACCGGTACCCTGACCGAAGGGCGCCCACGCATCACCGATGTAATACCGGTAGGCGGCACGCAGATCGAGGATCTACTAAACGTCGCCATCGCTGTGGAGTCGATGAGCGACCATCCGCTGGCTGCGGCAATTGTGCGTGACGGTGAAGAGATGATTGGCACACGGCGCCGATTGCAAGCCAAGAACATGAGCAACATGATTGGCCGCGGCGTACGTGCCGAGCTTGATGGGCAGTTCGTCTGGATTGGCAAGGTCGAGATGTTCGGTACCAATGGTATTCCCGCACTGAGCAAGGCAGCCTTGGAGGCTGCGGAGCGTCTGCGTCAGTCGGGCCGCACAACCATGGTGGTACGTCGCGCTGACAAGGATCTGGGCGCTATCGGGCTATTGGACACACCCCGAGAGGGTGCCAAAGAGGCACTCCAGAAACTCAGAGAGATGGGCATCGACCGCATGGTCATGATTTCTGGGGACCACAACCGCGTTGCAGAGGCGGTAGCCAAACAAGTTGGCTTAGATGAGGCGTGGGGAGACCTAATGCCGGAAGACAAGGTCAAGGCCATCAAGAACCTGCGCCTCAGCGCCAGGGTGGCCATGGTGGGTGACGGCGTGAATGATGCCCCTGCCATGGCCAATTCGAGCGTTGGCATCGCAATGGGGGCTGCCGGATCTGATGTCGCCCTGGAAACGGCTGATATCGCGCTTATGGCTGACGACATCAGGCAACTCCCATTTGCGGTGGGGCTGAGCCGTCACACGCGATCGATCATCCGCCAGAACCTGTTCGTCAGCTTGGGGATTGTGGCCATCTTGGTTCCGTCTACCATCATGGGCTTGAGCATTGGTGCCGCCGTTGCGATCCATGAGGGCTCCACACTGCTGGTCGTCTTCAACGCCTTGCGGTTGTTGGCCTACCGCAGAAGCTCCTGATCCCTGAGCTTCAATCATGAAGCTAAGCAGGGAAATGACTTGAAGTAGAAGTACGGGTCGTGCGCGATCAGCGCACGACCCGTACTTTTCTCACTCGTCGATCCCGATGCGCTTGAGGCTTTCAAGGGCCTTCCCACACTCAGGTGAGCCGTGCCTTAAGCCGCAGGCCAACGCAGCTTTGAGACTCATGACACCGGCTACGAAACCGACTTGATTGCCGACCCCTTGTCCGTTCGCAAATCCCTGATCATACGCAATCTCCACAAGTGCATTGATCGCCGCCAGGGTGTCTTGTTTGTTGGTACTGTTCTGCATATCTACTCCGCGAGCATTCAGCTCATATCGCTCGGTTAGATGGCGGCGCCTTCAGGTTTGGGGTGAGCGAATCCCGCTCCCATAGCCAATCCCTAACGGGGGGCATAGCCCGCCACCGTAAGGAAAATCAGCTATTGAGAGCAGGTGACTCGTTTTGGTCACGCGTGCTGCTCGCCTCACCGCATTGGCACTGAGTGGGTACATCCGGATAGCCGCTGTGTTTCTCGACGAACAGCGTTTGGCAGGTGGTGCACCCATAAATCCGCGGCAGAGACTTCAGACCACCTGGCAGCACATCGCTCAAGGGCTCGTTATGCCAAGGAGCCCCGTCAAGGATCTTGGAGCGCAGGATGTTTCCCAGCCGCCAGGTGTTACTTTGTGCGCGCCAGAACCACATCGGCGCCGAAAGTGAATACTGGATGAAGGTCTCTTCCGGCTGTTTGGAGAGCATCGGAAATTTAGGGCGGGTCGATCCGGAATCGATGATAGTGAACCCCATGCCCATCTCAGCGCTCGGATGGGTCTGTTCACCGAAATAGCGGTCGTGACTCGCCGAAGCCGTAGCTTGATGATCAGTCGGCGGAAATACCCACAGATAGCACTCGCTTCGAGTCACCATTTCGACGAGCTGGCTCTGTCCCCGTATAGGGAAATCTGCAGCCAGTGCGAAGCGATCTTTCCACGTGATTTTCGGAGGCGGTGCCATACCCGCCGCAATGGCCAGCGTCGCCGTTTTCGGGACGAATCGATCGCCGAGCTCGTTCAGATCCAGATTCTTGCAAAGGGCTTTGAATGCCTTTTTACGAGTCTTCGAGGTGAAGGAGGGGTCGAGGAGCAGGCGAACCTGGTTCACGCCTATCCCTGCAGCTCGTAGTACTTCGATGACTTCTTCAGCCACGCCGACTGCTTGAAGATCGGTCAATCCCAAGCACTTTTTCGCCCGCTCAATCGTCTCGTAGAGGTTGTACTGCCTGTCGCTGTCACGGCATACCTGGATTGGCAGATTGTCTTGGGAGTCAACTTCTGGGGAGACGGAGCCAATGGCAGCGTGGAGCAACTGGTGAATGTGCTGGTGAGCGTACGGGCGACCGGAAGCCGAGAATGAGGCGTGCAGCTGAGCAGCGAGAGGTTGAAGCAGCTTTTTGGCAGACATGACTATCCCCTAATGAGCGACGTTGGGGTAGCTGCGCTTGTAGGGCCGTTAGACGCGAAGCTGGACGTCGAATCAGGTTCAATCATGAGTAGGAGTCAGGTTTGGTTTGCTTGCACGGCCACCATGCAAAACCCGACGCGGCAATCACACCAGATTCGCCGAGTTTTGGCAAGAGAGGTCATCAGGTGAGCGAGAGCAGGTAGGAGGAGGACGCTCCAAGCTCGATCACGTCAGAAACAGGGAAGCCGGAAGCACATTGAGCGCTTCCGGCTTTCTCACGTCAGACTGATGAGAGGGATCAGAAGACGTATTGCAGGCGGGTCACGATTGCATTGCCGCTGTCGTCGCCCACGGTGTTCTCGTTATTGTCAGTACGCACGTTGATGTAGTTGGCACTGAGTTTCACTGCCTCGTTGACATACCAGTTCACACCCACAGTGTGGCTCTTGGCCTTGCGCTCGTTCGATTGATCCGCTGCGGTGACCAGGTTGCCGTCTTCGACCTTGATATCGTCAAAGCGGTAGAAAACTTCCCAGGCCCCCAGTTCCTTGTTCTCTGGTTTGATAGTGTCGAACTTGGCACCGTCGAGCTTGTAGATACGCGGCTCGCCGGTCAGGGTGTAAGCCATCTGGGCGTAGTAACCAGAGGCCTTCATGTCGCTGTTGGCCTGGTCAGCTTTCAGCTTGCGGCGAAGGTATTCCGCTTGCACCGAGAACGGGCCGGTGGCCCAGGCACCTTCGAGACCCCAGACCGAATCGTCCTTCCACAGGCCATCTTGTGCGGCGGCACCGCCAAACAGCATGCGGTTGCCGTTGGTGCCGGCATCGCCGCCGCCATTGGTATCTACACCGCGAACGCCAAGACGCGAACGAATCCGGGTATCGACCGCACTGTTTTTGAGGTCGCGGTAAGCGTACTGAGCACCGACGTGCAGGACGTTGCCATCACTGTGCAGCGGTGCGAACACGGCACGTGCGTTGTAGCGCTTGGTGCTGTCGCCATCCGAGTTGTTGTTGGTTTCGCTGAAAACGCTACCGGAGACATAAGCCATGTCAGCGATGGTGCTGGTGGCTTGAACACCCATGCCGGCGTTGTCGTTGATCCAGTCCGCCAGGTCGTACGAGAGGTTCCGCTCCATGGCAGTGGTCCACTTCGAACTGGTGGCTTTCTCAAGACCGAAGTCGGTGTAGAAACGACCGAATCGCAGTTGGACGGGCTTGAAACCGGTGTAGGTCAGGCTGGCCTCGTCGAAGTAACCGTCGGAGTCGTTGCCCGTGTTGCGGGAAAGGTCGTAGTTGAGCTGATACTTCCAGTCGCGGTACAGAACGCCGCCGAGCTCAAGGTAGGCGCGACGGAAGTAGCCGGCGTCAGCGGTATCGCCATTCTTGGTGAAGACACCATCGAAACGGCCGTAGTCGGCCTGAACGCGACCGCCCAGTTTGAAACTGAATTCCTTGTCAGAAGTCGATACTTCAAGACCGCCCTTGGTCTTCAGAACGATGTCAGCTCCGTCAGTGGTTACTGTTCCGGAGAATGCTTGCGAGGAAAATGTGCCTATTATTGCGGCAGCCAACAGCTTTTCCCGCATGTTCGAAGAACGGATCATTGCTTGCCTCTCGTATGTTAAGTGCTTAGCTACCGACGTTGTATTTCGCCCTTCGTCGGCCTAAATTTATCTTGCAGATGGGAGCAGGCCACGGTTGTCACCTGCTGTAACAAGATGCCTTTGTTCTAAGCACTCTGACTAGATTGCAAGCGAATATGACAGTTGTGTTTCTGTAGTGTTAACAGGAGAGTTTGAAACCTAACAAAACTGTTACCGAACAAGCCAGTCCTTCTTATCAAAGAAGCTCTTCTTGATCAATCTACGGATTTCCAGAACGTGCGGGTTGCGGGCAAGCTTGGTTTTGATAACAAGATAGACATCTTTCTCCTCCAGATCGTCCAAAAAACCCGGCATCGGCAGAATATTCCTCTCCATCTTTCGACTATAGTCGGGCAGCACACCGATACACGCGCCTCCTACGACAAGGCCACGGGATAAGTTATAGTTCTTTACCCGAGTGGTACCGCCCTGATGCTCAGCCATTATCGATGCCCACTTTCGTGAGCCCGCCAAAATCTCTTCATCCCAAGGGATAACGAGCATGAAGTTGTGCAAATCCAGGCTCTGCACTGGAAGGGTGACGCTTCTTGAGTAGCGGCTGGAAATGAACAGCGAGTGCCCAATCCGGCCAAGCCGTTCAAACCTATACGTAGGATGGCGATCAAACGCGCCCTCATCATCTGGGCTCACGAAAGCGATACCCACATCGACTTCACACTCAGAGAGCATCTGCGTTGTGCACTCTGAATGGATTTCAAGCTGCATTTCGGCATGATCGCGCACGTAGGCGACTAGATCGCGGTTTACGATGTCGCTCAACACTGGCTCCGTGATCGCGATGGTAAGCCTGGGGACTTCCTTTTCACCGGACTTGCCAAGGCCGTCTGGGCCGAAGAGCTGGCACAGGTAATGGCTGACCCTCTCGCCAGTGCGGGTCAGGGCAAGCTTGTTGTGTTTGTATACAAACACGGGAGCACCAATGTGCTCTTCCAGTTTCTCCAAGCGTTTCCGAAGGCCTACCACTGGCACATTGAGCCCCCGGGCAGCCTGTTTGAAACTGGCACAACGTGCTGTTGCGAAAAACTCTACGGCCAGCTGATCATCAATTGGCAGATCATCCAATATGTCAGGACTGTAAGGAACAACGCTGCTTGTAAATGTTTCATTTTGTGTAACCATTGGGTCCCCCTTAATTCGGGGAATCTATCTCAATGCCACCCAGCATTTCCTTATCTTGTCAGCATTGTAATCCGCAGGTCATGCATGCGTTATCGGAAGGTTTTATTTCGAAAGCGTAATTTTCGAGCAATCTTGCTGATATTGTAGCGTGCTAGCCTAGCGCGCCAATTTCATTACTTGGCAGATCTAAATTTAGCCAATTACGCATTTACATTTGGTTCACTTTTTTTTCACCTTTGCCTCCATAGGCTTTGGGCATGGAAAATCAAACCCTACCTCTTACTACCTTACTGATTCGTTATCTGGGGATCGGCTTCATAGCAACGGGAATCCATTATGCGGTGTTCCTAGTGCTGGTTACGACAGAATTATCTACTCCATTGCTAGCCAGTATCTGTGGAGGCATGGTTGGCGCTATCGCAAGCTTTATTGGAAATAGGGCGCTCTGCTTTGTGTCAGATGGCTCTCGTAAGTTTCAGCCTGTCAGGTTTGCACTGGTCGCGTTAGCCACAAACTTCGGCAATGGCGTGGGTATGTGGTTCCTCATCAAGTCGAATCTGTCACCGCTCATCTCCCAACTTGTAGTGACCTTAAGCCTCACTGCACTTGGATTCATTGCACATCGTTTTTGGACATTCAATCATGCAGACATTACATCGCTTTCCCGAGCGCCCTGATCCCTTGTTAACCATCGTCGTCCCTTGCTTCCAGGAAGAGGAAACCATCCCCGAGTTCCACCAGCGGATCACCCGCGTCGTGAAGCGCTTACCCGTCTCCTGCGAAATCCTCTATATCGACGATGGCAGTAACGACCGAACGGCCGACATTCTTCGCCACTATCAGGATGGGTCATCTGTACGTTGTCTGTCCCTGAGTCGCAACTTCGGCAAAGAGGCTGCACTCAGCGCCGGGATAGACCATGCCCGTGGCAGTGCGCTGATCTTCATCGATGTCGACCTGCAGGACCCACCAGAGCTCATCTCGGCCATGGTGGACCACTGGCAACGCGGTTACGACGTGGTGAACATGCAACGCAACCTGAGAGTCGGTGATTCGTGGTTTAAGCGCATGAGTGCCCGGGCTTACTACTGGGTCATGCAGCGCCTGGTGGAGAAGGTGGACATGCCGGCCGATGTCAGCGATTTCCGATTGATTGGGCCTGCGCCGCTGGCAGCACTGCGGGCGCTGGACGAACGCTCCAGGATTCTCAAAGGCATGATCGGCTGGGTAGGCTTCCGTACCATCGAGCTGCCCTACAATCGCACCGTTCGCCATGCCGGCAGCACCAAGTGGAATGCAGCTGGCCTGTTCAATCTGGCCATCGAAAGCATCGTCAGCTTCTCTCGCAAACCGCTGCGCATTTTCAGCCTCATCAGTTTCGGTCTTTTCGTCTCCAGCATCTGCTACATGCTTGCGTCGCTTGTGGCAGGAAGTTTCGACATCCATCACCTGATCGTCGGAATGGCTTCATTCATGTGCGTCGGTGTCGCCATGGTGGGGGAGTACCTGGGCGTGACACTCGCGGAAGTGAAGCGCCGGCCTCTCTATTTCCTGAAGCACAGCAGCAAGGCGGATCCCGTGTCACTCCACCCTTCGATGGCCTCGATCGAGGGTAAGAAATGCTGAGCCTGAAAAACGAGCGGACGCTGTGGTGGATCCTGGGTTCGATTTTGCTCTTGCGTTTGGTGGGGCTGGGCATCTATCCACTGATGGACACATCGGAGGCTCGCTACGCTGAAATGGCTCGCAAGATGGTCGAGTTGAATGACTGGATCACGCCCATGTTCGACTACGGGGTACCGTTCTGGGGCAAGCCACCGTTGTCCTTCTGGACCCAGGCCGCAAGCATGACGGTCTTCGGCGTTAACGAGTTCGCTGCGCGTTTCCCGGCGTGGCTGCTGCACCTGGCAAGCTGTTTCATCATCATCAAACTCGGCACGCAGCAGATTTCCCGTAACGCCGGCATCTGGGCCGCCATTATCTTTTCCAGCACCACCCTTGGCCTAGTCTCCAGCGGTGTCGTGCTGACCGACCCTGTTTTGTCGTTCTCGATTCTGCTGGCCAGCTACGGTTTCTGGCGTTGGATGAAGTGCGCCAGCAAGGCGGATGCCTACCTGATGTTCGCAGGTCTCGGGCTGGGCTTGCTTGCCAAAGGCCCTCTGACCCTAGTGCTTATGGGGGCGCCGGCATTCGCCTGGTTCGTTATCTACAAGGAATGGGGACGGGTACTGAGGCTTCCCTGGATCAGCGGCCTTGTACTCATGTTCGGTATATCCGTGCCTTGGTATGTCGCGGCCGAGATGAAAACGCCCGGCTTCATGGAGTACTTCTTCGTTGGTGAGCACTGGAGCCGCTACGTCGTCAGTAACTGGGCGGGCGACCTATACGGCAGTGCTCATGCCAAGCCATATGGCACCATCTGGATCCAGCTCGGACTGTCGCTACTGCCGTGGGCCTTTTTCTTACCATTACTGATCCGCAAGCGTGAATCAATGCAGCGCTTCGAGGCTTACCTCTGGCTGTGGGCCTTGGCGACACCGGTCTTCTTCACATTTGCAGGCAACATTCTGTGGACCTACCTGCTACCTGCGCTGCCAGCCTGGGCATTGCTGCTATCCGGACGGATCAGCGATGTTGGCCCGAAGACTACATGGGCTGCCGCGGCGAGTGCATTGGTGTTACCAATCATCGGTGCGGGCATCATCTACGCCGGGGTACTTGAGGAGCGACCTCAGAATCAGCGAGATGTGGTTCAAGCCTGGCTCAATGTGCAGTCTGCTCATTCCGCTCCCCTGATCTATCCTGGCCGCCGCTCATACTCGTCGGAGTTTTACAGCAGCGGAAAGTCCGAGAACATCAAGGATCCTGCCAAGTGGCCGCAGGATGGCTCGTTCTATCTGTCCAGGCGCTTGCGAGACAGCAAGGATGGTCTGCCCGCTGATCTAGCATGTACAGCGATCACCGAAGCGAACGCCAGCCAGCTCATGCTGTGCCATTGGAAACGTACCGTACAAGGTGCCGAGGGTCTGGCTGGAGAAAGCAATGCGGAAACGCCTCGCAAGAACGAAGGCTAAATTCCAAGCACAAAAAAGCCAGGTTTTATCCTGGCTTTTTTGTCGATTTCTTTCGTCATTTGAAGTCCTATTTAACCGCCGATTAATTGTCGGCTTGTTCCTTACCATCCTTGCTTTCTTTCTTTTGCTCTTGAGCGACTTGTTGTTTGTTCTGGTCCGAAGAGTCATCGCTCCATAGGCGAGCCTGTTCGGTTCGGAAGTTTTCATTGAACTGTTTCGCTCGCTCGAAGCCACCTTCAGCGTAAGCGGTACCCATGAGACCCAGCAGCAGGCTGCCAATAGCGATAGATTTGACAAATTTCATTGTGAACCTCGGTTCATACTAGGCCTGCCTGATTAGCGGCCTTTGTTGGTTTGTAGTTTAGGAACGCGAAGCTAACGACAAGGTGAGTCAATAATTACAATTCCGTAATTTTGGCGGCAGGCAGGATGCGTTAAATCCTCAAATCTGGAAGGATCATGTCTATCTCGGCACTGTCGAGGGCGACTAAGAATTTTCTCTTAAATTACAATTTTGATATCTAGCGCGTTAATTCAGCGCGGCGTTGTTGGCCGCCCTAGGAGATAGCCATGAATGACATAGAGCCCTGGGCAGTTGCTATCGGTGACTTTCGCCGCTGCACTGAAAAACTCACTGTCCAGCTCGATGAGCTGACCTCGCAGACGCGGACCTCCAGCGCTGTTCTGGAGAGGTCGAACGAACTGGTGGAGCAGGTGGACGCTGTCGGCCGGCAGATTCAGGAGGAGGTGCGAAAGGCGGAGAAGGCTTGGTCGAACGCGGAGGAGGTTGCCTTGCGCGCCGCTGCATCAGCGTATTCAGCTGCATGCCGCGGAGTCGACACCGCCATCCAGCCACTGATCTCGGAGCTTACAGCAGCGACAAAGGCGGCGGACGCCTCTATCCAGGAGCTCAAGCGGGCACCGGTGCTGGCCAAGCGTTATGTGATGGTGGTCGCCACGTCGTTCTTCATTCTGGCGCTGATCTGTGTCTACTCGACCATGCGCCTGATCGATGCCGCCGGCAGCGTAAGTGCTCAAGAGAAAGTGAATGCTCAGTACTTCTCACACCTGTGGAAGAACGCCAATCCTGACGAGCAGAAGATCATCAAGTCGGTGATTCTGCGGTCGCCTATGGACCCTGTGGTCCTCCGGCACTGATGCATTGAGCAAACAAAAAGGCCCGTCGATGGACGGGCCTAATCATGTCTGCGCGGTTTAAGCGGCGGTCATTGCTGGCTGCAGTTGCTGGGCTGCGGGAAAGTGAAGGTGGAACCAGGTGAAGTTTTCTTCGGTCACCTCCACGCTCGCCGACCCTTGGTGCAGGCTCATGATCGACTGCACAATGGCCAAGCCAAGACCGGTACCGCCTTCGCTCCGTGCTCGGCTCTTGTCCACACGGTAGAACCGCTCAAATAAGTGCGCATGGTGTTCCTTGGCAATACCGCGGCCGGGGTTGCCGACACTCAAGGTCGTACCGCTCGCACTATGCTGCACCTTCACGTAGACCGTGCGGCCGCGAGGGCAGTAGCGGATCGCGTTCGACACGAGGTTTGAGACGGCCCGTTGAACCATCAGGCGGTTCCCGCGTACCACATCATCACTCCCAGAAATCTGCAGCTGGATCTCGCCTTCCTCTGCCGAAATGCTGAAGAGGTCGCATACGCGCTGAACCTCGTCGACCAGGGACACCGGTTCGAACTCCACCATGGACGCAGGGTGACTGACCTGGGCCAAGAACAGCATGTCGGAAACCATGCGGCTCATGCGGTCCAACTCTTCTGTGCACGACTCTAGAACCTCCCGGTACTCGGAAAGCGATCTTTCTCTGGTCAAGGCAACCTGGGCCTTGCCCATCAGGTTGGAAAGCGGTGCTCGAAGTTCGTGGGCAAGGTCGTCAGAGAACTGCGAGAGCTGCTGAACGCCATCATCCAGGCGAGCCAGCATGATGTTGATGCCGTCGGCGAGCTTCTTGAGTTCTGCCGGCATCCCATCAGTCGGAAGACGATGGTCGAGGCTCTCCGTTGAGATCTTTGACGCCACCTTGAGGAATTTGGTCAGCGGCAGCAGGCCTCTGCGCACGGTCCACCAGCCAATGGCCAAGATCAGTGCGAGGATGACGGGGGACATCATCAAGGCCCAAGTCAGCAACGCATCAAGCAGTGCCTCACTGGATGACTGGTCCATGGTCATATAGACGCTGACCTCTGTTCCATCGCCCAAGCGCATGATCCGAGAAGCACTCAGCAGAGGACGGTCCTGCGTATCACGCCATTCATGCTCTTTAGGCTGGGCCGCCGGCTGAAACTTGTGCACCTCCAGATTGACCTGTTTCGAGCCAATCGAGAGCAGAGGAGTCTGATTCTGTGAGGTATCGAATATGCTCACATACAGGTTGTTGTGGCCCATGACCAAATCGACAAGCTGATGTGCATCTGCGTTGACGCCGGAGATATCCGGGATGGTGGACAGGTTGTGAGCCATCCCCGCCATCTTTACTTCCAGGTCCGCTCGGGCATTTCTTTCCAGAGCCTTACCTACCATCAGATAGCCAAAGGTGGCGAACAGAAGCAGCAACGCTGCGCTCATCAACCCAACTTTTAACCCCAGCTTTGCAGCCAGGCTGAATGGCCTCATGCGCGTTCCTCAAAAACGTACCCAACGCCACGAAGCGTGTGAATGAGCTTGGTTTCAAACGGGTCATCGATCTTCGAGCGCAAGCGCCGGATGGCTACATCGATGACATTGGTGTCGCAATCGAAATTCATATCCCAGACCAACGAGATGATCTGGGAACGAGTCAGCGCTTCGCCCGTTCGGCTCATGAGCAGGTGCAGAAGCGCAAATTCCTTGGTGGTGAGATCGATGCGTGTGCCACCGCGGAAGACGCGATGGCGGACGGAGTCGAGTTCCAGATCCGCAATTTTCAGCGAGCTCTTCTCGACCAACTCATCACCACGGCGTTGCAGCGAACGGATGCGAGCAAGCAGTTCAGGGAATTCGAATGGCTTCACAAGGTAGTCATCCGCGCCGCCGTCCAAGCCCTTGAGCTTGTCATTGATGCGTCCGCGGGCGGTCAGCATGATGATGCGGACCCGGCTGGTCTTACGGATGGTTTCCAGCAGGTCCCAGCCGTCGATACCGGGGAGGTTCACGTCCAGAAGGACCAACGAATAGACATTAGTGTTGAACAAGTGCAGGGCATCTACACCGTTGTGCACGATATCTACGACATACCCGCTTTCGGATAGGCCCTGCTGAAGATATTCGGCAGTTTTAATTTCGTCTTCCACAACTAGAACGCGCATAACTTATCTCAAGGTGTGAGGAAGGAGTTGGCCTAATCCGCCAAGATTATGGTTGCAGGCTGTTCGAAAGATAGGCTGAGGGTATGGCATGTGGTAGTCGCTACCTCTGTCCATACGCCGGGTCACCTGAGGACGCTTGAATCTTAACGCGAAGAAGCTGGCCGCGGCGAAATCCTACAAATTTGTAATGTAGCCGCAAGATTTCTGACAGTCATGCAGGCTCCAGCTCTGAGCTTAGCGGATTCTGGGGTCTGCGACGGTGTATGACAGCTTCGCCTGACAGGCGGAATCGGCCATGACAGGCAGTATTTCGGTCGCCAGCTTGCAGAGACTGGCGCTGGCCTTGCATCGAGTGCGCCACGCAGGCAGTCCCCATGCACGGCCGCGAACTGCTACGCCTTTCTGCGAATTAGTTCACTTGGTGGCTCAGTAGTCTCCCGAATAATTACCTTACAATCTATTACATGTCCAAATTGTAATTGCGCGATCATCTTGGTGTTAGCCTCCTTTGCTAGTTTAAGGGCAGCGGAAGAGGCATCGCTGCTTTGGAAATTGTCTCATTTCAAAGCAGCTTGGCAAGAGCAGCGGGCAGTTGTTCTCGTCAATGCATTCACCTGTAAACCATACGCTCCTTTGGTAGGTGAATTTTAGCGCCCCCCTACGGGCGCTTTTTTATTAAGGGACTTCTTATGAACACTACTGTATCAGCGATCGCCGTGTTTATGCTCTTCACATCACTAACAGCCAATGCACAAAGCGGTATGGAAATAAACCAACGCATTGAGCGTTCTGCTAGAGAGGCTACTGCGGATTATGCTCAGCGCGTAAAAAAGCCCATGCCTCAACTTGAAGACTATGCCTACGGTATGGACCTTGACGTTGGTAAGTTGGTGTATGTATCACCCAGCGTGCGGTACTGCGGTAATGTAAGAAGTATGATGACCTACGAAGACTCGAAAGGCGAGCTGCACATGGTTCGCTACCTGGTGAAGGGCGAGTGTATTAACAGCCGTTAAGGCTCATCAAGATGATGTCTGCGGTCGCCGGATCATAGAAGCTCAATGCCGAACCGGCGCAGCAGTACGGCGAAACATCCGAAACTGGCCATTGTGATGAGGATGCTGCTGATAAGGGTCGGCCAGAAGCCGAGCTTAGGTAGCAGCAACGGGAACGCGATAAACATCGGCAGTGTAGGAAGCACGTACCAGAACGTGTACCAAGCATGATTGGAGATCTTCTCCATGCTCTGGTTCTCCAAATAGAGCCAGACCAGCGTCAAGACAGTGACCAGGGGTAGGGCGGCGACCAGGCCGCCCAGCTTGTCACTGCGTTTCGCCAGCTCTGATACGAGAATCACTATCCCGGCAGTGAGTAGGTACTTCGTGATGATCCAAGCCATCGCTGAACCTTCTGGGGATTGTGGACGGGGGAGGTGAAGCCATTCTCCAACCCCTCTCGAAGTGCTCCTGCCGTTTACGCCATCCCTCATCGCATTTCTTCTACAACATCCCCCTCAGCCAGGAAGGGGATGTGTCTGCATGGTGTTTACCGATCGATCAGTGCGAGGGCGAGGGAACGCTCTCGTGGAAAGCTGCCCGCTCGATCTGGATGGTGCAGTGATGGATTTCAAATCCATCGCTGACAGCATCCACGACGGCCGCCAACACAGCATCCCCATCTGCAGAATCCCGTACCACTACGTGCGACGTCATCACGTTGCTGCCACTGCTGACGGCCCAGACGTGCAAGTCATGAACGTCCGTGACCCCATCTACGCCGCGGATGGTGGCCTCGATTGCCGTAACGTCGAGCCCCCTCGGCACACCCTCCATGAGAATCCCCAGGCTTTCGCGAAGCAACTGCCACGTCCGCGGCAGTACCCAAAGTCCGATTGCCACAGCGACAATCGTGTCGACCCAGGTCCAGCCCGTGAAGCGGATGATGAGTGCTGCAATGATTACGCCTAGCGAGCCGAGCATGTCGCTCCAAACTTCGAGGTAGGCGCCTTTGACGTTAAGGCTCTCGTTGCTCGCAGATGCCAGAAGGCGCATCGAGATTAGGTTGATGATCAGGCCGGCGATTGCGATCCACATCATCGCCCCGGTAGCGATCTCCGCCGGCATGAAAAAGCGCTGGTAGGCCTCGTACAAGATGTACATCGCCACCAGGAAGAGCAGCACGGCGTTGAACGTCGAAGCCAGAATCTCCAGGCGCGCATAGCCGAAGGTTCTTTTCTGATCCGCCGGGCGCTTGGCTATCTGAAGTGCAATCAGTGAGATCGCCAAGGCGGCAGTATCTGTGAACATGTGGGATGCGTCAGACAGCAGCGCCAGGCTGCCGGTAATCCACGCACCGATCACTTCTGCAATCATGAAGCTGCCAGTCAAGGCGAGCGCCATGATTAGCTTCTTCTGATGCCCCTCGCGTACTGCAGCGCTGCCATGGTCATGATTTGAACCCACGTATTTCTCCTTGCGCAGGGTTGTGGTCTCGTTGGCCTTCCTGTCTGCCTATCGTTAGAGCGTCGCTTGGCCACACTGACTGCAGAATTTTGCTCCTGCGCTCAGCAACGAGCCACAGGCGGTGCAACCACTCGATAGTGGTGTTCCGCAGTTTAGACAAAAGCGTGCTGACGGATCGTTGGCCGTCCGGCACTGCCTGCAGCCCTGCAGATCTTTAATGGGGGCTGGAGTGGCATGGCGCCCGCCGTCATACACCTGGTTGCCGCCGTCGCAGCCCTGCTGCCGGCCATGGCGATCGTATTGCTCGGCCCCATGTCCCCCGCTGTGGTGCTTGCCTCCACCGTGGTTTCCACGGCCATGGTGCCCGCCCAGGATATTTTTGAAAAAGCTCATGGTATTCGCCCCTCATTGATGGGTGACATATTAACGAGCAAAAGTTGAAAAGAATGTTCTGCTCGCGAGAAAGACTTGTAAGTTAAAGTGAAAGTTCAAAATTAGCCTACGTCAAAACGAAGCCGTTTTGTTTGTGAAATTAAATTTATCTAGCTGAGCGGTGCTCTGCGTTTAATAGATGGTGTCGCCCTAATTTTTATCATAGCCTGGTCGATGGCAATTAAAACAGCAGTTATTGCATTTCTGTCAGCATTGTAATCACGAGGTCATCGTGTCGTTATCAGGCGCCGGAAATAATGCGCTCAGCGAGATTTATTTCTCTTTTGTCCCTATGCCTCACACATTCTAAGCGTCTCCAACGCCTAGGCCCTAAGGCCTCTGGCGCTCCGCACATTGCGCAATCGCTCAGCATCTGTCGATGGTTTGCCAAGCAGCTCCCGCTAACTCCACAGCTAACGCATGGATAAGCAGCCTCTCAGAGTTTGATAATGACACCTTCAAAATCCATTGTTCACACCCTGTTAAGTAAATGGATCTTTGCTATTCGCACTGCCCGACAGGAAGGCATCAGCACTAATCTGCTCATTGGGCTGGTAACTCTTTGGTTGCTGCTATTCGCGAATGCTGAGCTCTGGAGCGTGCTCTGGAAGCTGGTATTCAAAACCGATGAAGTGAACTGGCTGCTAGCAGCTAGCCTCCCAGTCATAGTATTCGCATGGGTGTTTACGGTTCTGAGCTTGCTGTCATGGGCGCGGCTGACCAAACCTTTTCTATGTCTCGTACTGATCAGCGCGGCTTTTGCGAGTTACTTCATGAATGCCTATGGCATCGTGATCGATTACACAATGTTCACCAACGTTGTGGAGACAGACGTCGCTGAGGCAACCGAGCTGCTGAATTGGAAGCTCGGTCTGTGGGTCGCAATGGTTGGGGTGTTGCCCGTCTACCTGATCTCCCGGGTTCCCCTCCGGCGCAAGCCTTGGGCCAGAGCTTTGGTCAGCAGGGTCATTGCTCTGTCGCTCGCTCTGTTGACCTTGTCTGGCATCGTGCTGAGTCAATACCAGTCATATGCCTCCTTGCTGCGCAACAATCGGGAGATCCGACTGATCCTGGTACCCACCAACTTGTTTGCGGCTGGCCATGGTTACCTGAAGCGCCAGCTGGCCACACCTAAAACGCTGACGGCCATTGGAACTGATGCGGTAGTTAATCGACAGGGGGCGGCCCGTAAACCTAGGCTGCTGGTACTGGCTGTAGGAGAGACCGCCCGCTCCGCCAACTTCTCCCTCAATGGCTACACCCGTGAAACGAACCCGGAGCTGGAAAAACGCAACGTCATCAGCTTCTCCAACGTCAGCTCCTGCGGCACCGCCACCGCAGTTTCGTTGCCATGCATGTTCCTGGATGTGGGTAAGGCCGAGTACAAAGATGGCTTGGCCAAGAGCCGAGAAGGGCTGCTCGACGTGCTTCAACGCGCAGGCATTAGTGTCATGTGGACTGACAACAACTCGGGGTGCAAAGGGGCCTGCGACAGGGTTCCCAACCACAAGGCTGCCTCTCACGCGGATCCCCAACTTTGCACCAGCGAGGAGTGTAAGGACGGGGTGCTGCTCTCGGAGATGCAAGACTTCATCAAGCGTCAAGAAGGCGATGCTGTCCTGGTGCTCCACTACAAAGGTAGCCATGTCCCGGCCTACTACAAGCGCTACCCCGCGCAATTCAAGAAATTCGCGCCGGTGTGCGAGACCAACGAGCTCGACAAATGTAAGCAGCAGGAAGTGCTCAATGCCTACGATAACTCGATCCTTTACACCGACTACGTTACAGCCGGGCTGATCGACATCCTGGCAGCGAACACCAAATTCGACACTGGGCTCCTGTACGTTTCTGACCACGGAGAATCACTGGGTGAGGGTGGGCTCTACCTGCATGGGCTGCCTTATGCGATGGCTCCTGAAGAGCAAACCAAGGTGCCATTGGTGCTTTGGATGTCCGATTCTCTTGCGAAGAGTGAAAGGCTCAACGTCGGCTGTTTGAAAGCTCAAGCAAGCTCACCTCTTAGCCACGACAACCTGTTTCACACAGTGCTCGGGATGATGAATGTCCAGACGTCCTCGTACCGCTCAGCCTTGGATTTCACTGCCCCGTGCAAGCCCTTGCCAGGAGGCTCTTACTCAGGCCTCTAAGACACGAAGTAGGATGGCCCCTCTGGGATGCCAAGTGCTTCTGCTCCCGTCCGCTTTGACAGCTATAAGAAGCTGGACTAACTACATAGCAGCACCCACCAACCCAAGCGATAAAGGAAATCTCGCATGAGCATCAAGCCAGGCCCTAAACGAACTAACGAAGATGGCACTCCGGATAAAAGGCAGCGAGTCACGCCTGAGAAGCAGAAGGACCATCCGGACCTGAAACCCCACAAGCACAAAAAGGGGGAGTAGGTTAACAAGGCAGCTCCCGACTGCGGGAGCTGCCTTTAGATGACGGCTTCAAGGGGAACTTGAAGCTATCACCACAATGCAATGTCGTACGTCAGATACAAGCGGTAGTTATCCCGGTCGCTGCTGTACGTGCTCCTGGCCACTGCATATCGAAACTCAGCCCCCACACCTTTGAAGAGCCCGTCCTGGATCACATATTTCAGGTTCGTATTGGACTCGTGCTCCCGGGCTTCCTGACCACGATAGACCCCATCCTCGCCCTTGTAGTAGCGGGTCATGAAGCTCAGTCCAGGAATTCCCATGCTAGTAAAATCGTAGTCGTACCTCGCCATCCAGGTCCGCTCTCCGGGCTGAATGAATTTGCCAACGCTAGCATTGCTGAACGAGTAGACCGTGCTTACGCTCACGTACGGAAGTGCGGTGCTGCCATCAACCTTTTGATATCCAGCACTGAACGTGTGGCCACCCAGACGATAACTGAGTAAACCGCTAAACATATCGCTATCAACTACACCATTACGGGCTGCGCCAGCATCATCACTGATAAAGTAACGTAGATCGCTAGTTAGCTTGCCTGGGCCAAGCGGCAGTGTGTAAACCAACCCGAAAAATTGTTGGCGGTAGAAATCCCGAAGTTCCCCGTAGTAGCTGCTAAAACTGAGCTGTTTGGTGAGGTCGTAGCGCATCCCCGCAAAATCAAAGTCCGTACCGCCACCTCCGGAATATCCCTGAGGAAATATATCGACGCTATCGGTAGAGTTTCGGGCTTTGAATTTGTCTAGATGCCCAGCTTGAAGGTACAACCGATCAACACCGGTGTACTCCGCTTGGGTACCTCGGAACGTTTGAGGTAGTAGTCGACCATCGTTGTAAACCAGGACGGGGATTTTGGGGAGGAGAGTGCCACCACTGACCAAAAGGTCATTCCATTTGGCCTTAGCGGTAATGCCAAGACTCGAATATTCGCTAGCTGCCCGACCATCGTCGTGGACCGGCAGAAGGCCTGTCCCCGCATGCTTAGCGCTTGAGTCGAGCCGGATTCCTGAAAGTCCCAGTGCCTCCAAACCAAAGCCTACAGGTCCTTCGGTGTAACCTGACTGTAGCTTGAGCAGAAAACCCTGCGCCCACTCTTTGCGATCTTCGCCCCCATCACGAAATCCATCATTGAAATAGTAATTTCGCAGAGCCAGCCGGCCCTCGGAGTCTTTGAAGAAGTCTGCTTCAGCAAAATTGGGGAACAAGCTAGCAATGACGCTTGCACACGCGAGTGTGCGCGATGTTGTGAGGGTGTTCATCGGAAATCTCTGCTGTGTATTGTGATTTTTGGCAGCATCAAAATGGAGCGACCCAGTACTATCCATCGCAGATTACGCAGCGTCATGCTGGACGGGATTCACTCATGCGGCGGACACTAACCCGTCGTGGAATCGGCAACAACGTTATGAGTAATACGCATGAGGCTATGCGTTTAGTTGGTAAGAAACCTCGGAGTATCTTGTGAACCTCAAACAACTCGAAGCTTTTCAAGCCATCATGACAACGGGCTCTACCATCGGAGCTGCTACCCGTATGGGCTTGTCCCAATCGGCCGTCAGCCGCTTGTTAACTCAGCTCGAAGATCACTTAGGCCTCGCGCTCTTCCTTCGACGTAAGGGCAGATTGATGGCGACTCCTGAGGCGGAAGAACTCCTTGGACAGGTGGCGGAGCTCGTAGACAACCTCCAGCGCGTACAACGCATGGCAGATGAGCTGAGACTGGGTCATTCGCGCCGGAGTCTGCTCAAGGTTGCAGTACCGACCAGCATGTCTCAACACTTGCTACCGAGGATCGTTGCCGAATTCATGCAGGGCCGTGAGGACGTCGTCGTAGAGGTCATCACCGGCGGATACGATGCGCTGGAAAGGGCCGTACTCGACAAAAGCGCTGACTTCGCTTTCGTGCGTTTGCCTACGGAACTTCAGCATTTTGAAGTGCTACCGGTACTGGAGACCGAAGGGATGTGCGTCATGCACCAAAGCCATCCACTGGCGGAGCTATCGGAGGTCAGTCTCGAAGCATTGCGGTATGAACCCCTCGTGCTTCTGGGGCGGCAAAGGAGCCTTCGATCTGAACTCGACCTGCGTTTCCGAGAGGCTGAAATTACCCCTCAAGTTCGCGTAGAGGTCCACTCGGTCAGTGCTGCTTGCGCATTCGTTGCAGAGGGTATGGGGGTCTCAATTATCAATGGTCTTTTGGCCAAAGAGTTTGGTGGCCTTCCTTTGATCGCCAAGCCGCTGAGACCTGCGCTTTGCTATCGTTTTGGCCTGATTTTCCGCAAAGACCAGCCACGCTCTTTGCTGGTTGAGAGTTTCGCGGAGCACATGCGTAACAGGCTCACAGAGGTGAATGGTTCTACGCCAACGCAATAAATTGCATAGCCCAACCCGATTTACTCATAACGTTGAGTGACTGCATCCGATTGAACTAGTGTGCGCCCTGTAGCCCTGGGCCCCTACAAAACAATAATCGAGATCGCGCACCATGAACCTACCTCATGCACCGGCGGCGCAAGCCGCGCCTGCTGGAAAAGCAGACATCCCTCGCCCGGCCAAGCAGCTCAATCCTGCGTTGATCCTGTTGAGCATTGTTTTCATGGCTCTGGCCTTCACCTACTTCGTCGATTCAGGCCAGTTCCAGCGCAAAGACATCGCTGTTGTCCCCGGTTCGTACCAGACCTTGGAAAAGGACGCCTCTCTAAGCCAGCTATTTTCCACAGAGCCGCGTGCCACAACCGATTCTGCTGCACGTCCGGTCTCCTTGGTTGAGGCTTTCATGGCCATTCCACAGGGCATCGAGAAGCGAGCCGGCCTGATCTTCATGGTTTTGTTCATCGGCGGAATGTTTGGCGTGCTGAACAAGGCCGGGGCAATCGATGCTGGTCTTGAGCGGATACTTGGCCTTACCCGGGGCAACATCTACGTGCTGGTACCCTGCTTGATGCTGGTGTTCTCGGCCGGTAGCACGTTCATGGGACTGGCCAAAGAGTTCATCCTGATCGTCCCGCTAATGGTAGCGATGGCCAATCGCCTGGGGCTGCCCAACATTGTTGGTCTGGCGATCGTGGTGATCTCGGTGAAAATCGGCTATCTGGGTTCGATTACCAACCCCGTGGCATTGGCGGTTGCCCAGCCGCTAGTGGGCGTTCCAATGTTCAGCGGGCTGAATATGCGTGTGGCAGCCTACTTGGTGTTTCTGCTGGTCGGCATTGGCTTCGTGTTAATGACTGTACGCCGACTGGGTTACGACGCCAGTGCTGAGTTTACTTTTAAGCGCACACCGCTAGCGCCACGCCACAGTCTCAACCTTCTACTGCTGGGAGCGGGCGTCGCCTTCCTGGTTTATGCCTCCAATCGCTGGCACTGGAAGTACCCAGAGTTGTCTGCGTACTACTTGGCGATGAGCATGGTGTTCAGTGTGGTGGCTGGCATCGGTGCCAGCGAGGCTGCCGGCGCATTCGTCGACGGAATGAAGAAGGTGCTAATGGCCGGCGTGCTGATCGGTCTCGCCACTGCGGTGGAGATCATCCTCAGCACTGGCCAGGTGCTCGACACTATCGTCAACAACCTTTCCAACCTGGTCAGCGATCACGGCCCTCTAGTTTCGGCGTACGGCATGTTCTTCGCACAACTCGGGCTGGATGTCCTGATCCCGTCCACGTCGGGGCAAGCAGCAGTGACCATGCCAATCTTCGGACCGTTGGGGCAATTGTCAGGTGTGAGCGCTCAGACCACTGTGTATGCCTTTTTGCTGGGCAATGGTCTAACAAACCTGATCACTCCTACCTCAAGTGGCCTACTAGTGCTGCTTGCGACCGCTCAAGTCGGATGGGGTCAATGGGCGCGATTCATCTGGCCGTTGTGCCTGGTATTCGCGGCCATCGCCATGTGCCTCCTCTCCATTGCCGTTCTGACCGGCTACTGAAATCTCGGGCCGCGTATGCGGCCCTACTGCTTTGAGTGTCAAACATGCAAATCCTCAGAAACCTGATGGTCCCGATGCGCGATGGCGTTCGGTTGGCCACCGATGTCTACCTGCCTGATGAAAGTACCGGCGTGTGGCCAGTGGTGATCGAACGCACTCCATACGACAAGAGCAAGCCCTCACGCTCGGAGAAATGCCTGAATGGTCATCACTTAGGGCGTGAAGAGATGGCCCAAGCCTTTGCCGAACATGGCTTCGTCACTGTGTTTCAGGACTGCCGCGGTCGCTACGCCTCCGAAGGCGAATTCATCAAGTACGTCAACGAAGCAGAAGACGGCTACGACACTTTGGCCTGGTTGGTCGAGCAGCCTTGGTGCAATGGGAAGGTCGGAAGCATGGGTCTTTCTTATGCAGCCCATACTCAGCTCGCTATGGCCTGCTTAAATCCTCCAGGGCTGAAGACGATGGTGCTGGACTCTGGAGGCTTCGCCAACGCTTATCAATGTGGCATCCGCCAAGGAGGCGCATTCGAGCTCAAACAGGCCACATGGGCATACAAGCAGGCCAAGGAAAGTCCGGCAGCCAAAGCCGATCCACTATTGCGCGAAGCATTGGAGCAGGAAGACATCCGGCATTGGTTCGCCCATATGCCGTGGCGTCCAGGATTTTCACCGCTGCGTCATGCGCCAGCGTATGAGGACTACCTGTTCGACCAATGGGGCCGCGGCTGTTTCGATGCCTATTGGCAACAGTTGGGCATTTGCGCCGATCACTATCGCAGCAACATTCCCGATATTCCGGTGCTGCACATGTCGAGCTGGTATGACGCCTATGTCAGCTCAACCCTGGATAACTTTGCTGCCTTCGTCGCGAACGGTAAGGCACCACAACGACTCGTGATGGGCCCTTGGCTGCATGGCGACCGCAACATTAGCCACAGCGGCGATGCCGAGTTTGGCCCAGCCGCCGCTTTCGATGGGCAAGTGGCGCAGGATTGGCTGTCCTGTCGTATTGAGTGGTTTGTAAACCATCTGCAGCTACAGATCACTGCACCAGCCCAACAGGTGCAGGTATTCATGATGGGCGGTGGTAGTGGTCGCAAGCTTCAGGACACGCGAATAGATCATGGTGGTCAGTGGCTTGATGCACAGCAGTGGCCATTACCTGGCAGCCAGCGGTTGGATCTTTATCTTCATCCTGACGGTCAGTTGAGCAAAGGGGGGCCAGCGGCAACCGATGCTGCTTGCCACTTCCTCGCCGATCCATCTAATCCAGTACCGACCATCGGCGGCGCGCTGACTTCCGGCGCTCCTGTCTTCGAAGGCGGAGCGTTTGATCAGCGAGAAACACCACGCTTCTTCGGCGCGCGCGGAGATGGCAGTGCCATCTGCCAGCGCAGCGATGTGCTGTGTTTCGAAACTGAGCCGCTTGAAGCTGACCTTGCTGTCGCCGGTCCGGTAACGATCCAGCTGTGGGTCGAGACCGACGGCTTAGACACTGACTTTACCGCTAAGGTGGTCGACGTCTATCCGCCAAGCGATGACTTCCCAGAGGGGTATGCCATGAACATTACAGACGGCATCATTCGTTGCCGATACCGGGACAGCTGGAACGATCCGAAGCCGACGGTACCTGGGGAATGTTTCAAGGTGCAGATCGAACCGTTTGCAACCTGCAACCTGTTCAAGCGCGGTCACAGCTTGCGCCTTGAGATTGCCGGCAGCAATTTCCCACGGTTCGACGTAAACCCCAACAGCGGTGAGCCGGAAGGCTGCGCGAACAAAAAAAGGACTGCTCGAAATACCGTACATATGGGGGCTAAGCGGCCCTCCAGGATTCAGCTAACGGTCGTCCAAGCACCAGCTGGTAGCTGATAGCGGTATAGAGCTATCGCTTGGCAGCAGTTCTGGACAGCTGCCGAGCGCTGTCCCTGTAAACCAGTTTTTTTACCTGTTAACCACTGTAGTTAACAGGTAAAAAAATAGGTTTACACGATGCTCACCTCTACCCGTTCGACACCAGCAAATCGCCTAGCTCTTCACGGGCCATATCCACTCGGTCCATCCTGCGATAGGGATGATCAACAGGCATTCGGATGAGGCTCTCGAACCAAGCCGGATCGAATTTGAGCACCTGCTTGTGAATGTGCTCAAGCTCACCTTTGCGAAGCTGGGACACTACAAACTCCATGCTCTCAACCAGGCCGGATTCCTCGTTATCCTTAGAGATCCGGTGGCGGATGAAACTCATCTTGAGATCGAAGTAGGGGCCTTTCATCCCAGGAAGGCTCTTCGCCTCCAGCCGGCCTTTGGTGCTGATTTCCGCCCCTGGCACTTGAGACTCTATCGCTTTCACAAGCTCAGCATTCCCACCTATCTTCTGGCCAAAGAGCCGAGTGGCGTCCGACATATAGGCGAAGATCCATGGCACGTTGCGTAGCGTCGCACCGGTATAGAGGTAGCCGCGCTCCCCTTTGTAACGCTGCAGCATGCCTCGCAAGGCTTTCTCCGAGAGCACCACCTGGGTTTCCTTCTCCAGGATGTAAACCACGCGGTCAAACTGTTCTATCAAAAGCCTGAGAATCTTCCGCGGTACGCCGTCAAAACCGGTTTTTCGGTCGGTCTTCTTGTGCTGACGGGGCTGGAAGTATGGGCAATCGTTACGGGCCTCTCCATCAAATGGAGCGATACCGCGAATGCTCTTCGTCGCGTGCTTTCCGAAGGGATTTTTTACGTTTGGGGGTAACTCATACAGCCCTACCAGCTGGACAGGGTTGTCGCATGCCGGGCACACCGCGAACTGAGCCAGCTTGCCCGCGCTTCCGGGCTGATACCACGGCTCCCTGCGGAAGGTCTCAGACTCGAACCGATCCTTGTCTATGGTTTTGCTTTCAGTGTCTTCAATGCGGAGCTTGTACACATCCATCTTTGCCAAAACCGTATCAATAGAGGGTTTATTGATCGTACCCAGCGAAGTTCGGTAGCAGGAAGGCCTATCTGCCCCTTAGGTGGTCACCCTCCGGTGGCAGGCCTTGCCAGAAGCATGGGATTACCCCGTAAGGAGTCTGTGAGCCCCAGAAACAACTAACCCCCTGGTGCGCAGTGCAGGTCTGGGACCCGCCCGAGGCGTGGAGGCTATTCTTGTAGAGAAAATAACACCTGCCACGGAACGGATCAGTTGGTAGGCAGACCAGCCGTCAGCTATGGCCCAGCACCGTCGATCAAGGCCGCTCAATCAGCAAATCGTCGTCTTCTATGGCGTCTCCAAAACTGAACCAGTCGTGCAGGCTGTAATGCACGAAGTCTTCATCCTCCGCATCGAGCATAGTGAAATTCTGCAATACCGTGACATCCGCCCCCGAAGTACAGCCCCTCGTTGAGGTTTACGAAATGCTCCAGCAATTCGTTCAGCTGATCATGCAACTGACTTGTAAGCCTGGCGTGCTCTCGCTTGGTCTAAAAACGGAACATCACTTCATGCGCTTCGGGCGGGGCGCGAACTGGTCCCCAAGTTCTGCTTTTTTGAGGCATCCACTGGGTAAGCCGGCCACATGATTCGGAGGTGCAGATGTCAAGGCTCGGTAACCGACTTAGACGGTGAGACAGGCGTCGCGATCCCGGATCGAATGGCTTCGGCAGTAGGAGGGGGGGTGATCCAGTGGAGCATGAGACCAGCCAGGATGCTTGCGAGGGTGTTTACTGAGATTGTGACGAGAGCATTGCGCATTTTGGAGCGTCCGTTTCTGAAGTGGACCTCTATTTAATGCGCATAAATGGTGTGTCATTACCACCTACCAAAAAAATCGTCGCGCCCCAGAATGGGAATTCGCATTTGGCGACGATTCACGTTTATGCTCCTGCCACAGGTCGACTACAGCACAGTCAGTTGGCTAACCAGGACTCAACCACCTCGGCACCGTACTCTGCCTTCCAGGCCTTCAGAGTGCGCTGATTGCCCCCCTTCGTCTCAACGACTTCTCCGCTATGCGGGTTCTTGTAGGTTTTCACTACTCGTGGTTTCCGTGCAGGTTTTTGTGCAATAGATCCGGAATCTACGGGCTGCGGATCAATGATCTGGATCACGTGACGCAGGCTGTAGCCGTAATCGTTGAGCAGGTTGCGGAGCTTCGTTTCGAATTCCATTTCCTGCTTCAGGGCGGAATCATTCTTCAGTGCTTCCAGTTCGGCGAGCTGCGCGGCGAGCTGTTGTTCGAGAAGGCGAAATTCAGCGAGACGGGACATGAGATTCTCCAAGAAGTGGCCTGAGATTTTATCAGGCTAGACAGAAAGCGTGCTAAGTATCTTGTGGCCTAAACAGCCCTGCAATAGAGCAAAATCCAGTCCCCCCATTGGCGCTTGGGCAATCGCTTCGCGGCATTAGCAGGTGGTGATCAGCTCTGGTGTGAGGTTTTGCTTGAGTCCGGGAAGGCCGTTGCAAGGTCCATGCGTTCAGCTTCTTGAGTGATTTGAGCGAGTAACTCTGCCACTGCTCGGTTCTCTTTGAGGGCATAGCTCCCAACCAGTAATGTGATCGGATGAACTCCCAGCACTGGTGCGATGGTGTCCAGTTTCTCGATGGTCGGGACGTATCGTCCCCTTTCCAGCGTGCTGATGTAGGTACGACTGCTCACCGTCGCGAAGTCTTCTTGGGTCAGCTTTTGCTGGACTCGCATCCACTTCAGAACCCGACCGAATGCCTGTCTCAATTCCACTTTGCATCTTCCGCAAAAGGAAAGATGAGGCACCCGTGAACAGTATATGACTACAATGTATGCTGTTCATTTGAGAGGGGGTCATGATGTTTATCACCAACCGATGGGCAGAGGTGGATCGCTCCTTCGCCTGGCTGGCTGAGGATCAGCAGGCTTGGCATTTCGTGGAGCAACGGCTGTCATCGCCATGGATTCACATCACGGTGACGAGGGAGCGGGGAGAGGACACGTGTGTGGAGGTCTTCTTTCTGGAGGACATGCGTGGGCTGGAGCAGTTCACGCGTTTAACCCTGAATGGTGCCGTTGAGTTATCCCTTCAGATTGTTACTCCCGGGTGGATGAACGGTAGTAGCGGGTGGGCGATGGAGCATCTGGAGGTCATTCATGAAAGCGAGGATCGTTTGTACAGGTGTTACACCGTTCAAGGCGGTCGTCGGTATTACCAGCCTAACAGCTCCGAGTGCCGTGAGTATGGCTTCTTCAAGGAACTTTACAGACGAGGATAGCTGGTGAGTCAGCTCGTGGTATCTTCGAAGTATCGTCTTGGGTCAATTGCATCCTCGGTCATTAGCTGAGCGGCTTTGACGATTGTCTGAATTAATCGATTGTTCTCCATGCGTGCTTTTTGTAGCTGTGCTTCGAGAGCATAAATTCTCGCATCACTATTTTTACGCCCGACCTTTTTGAAGTCTTTAAGATGGGTCTGAGTGGCCGTATATAAAGATCGTATTTCCTCATCTCTCCAGAGCGTTTGACGACTAACACCCGCCTGCTGGGCAAGGCCACTTTGGGTGAGCGGTTCCTGAACCCGTCCGGCCTCATATTCGGCGAGAATGGACCGCACGTGGTCCTTCCATTTTTTTTCCTGCTTCATGATGAAGCCTTCTTAGGTTTTGAGTAAGCTTCTAAGGCCGTTTTGCAGCTCGTAACCATATCCATCACAAACAGAACGTGCTGATCGAAAGCGTGAGTATTATCGAGCTCAGCCTCAATACTAGACGTGATGTCAGTTTGGTTGTCAAAAATTGCCCTCAAAATTTTCTCGTACTCGCTGAGTAAGCTCTCGATAGCGGCCTTTGCTTCCAGATCATCAGGGTTCAGGTGAAAGGATTTACATCCAGAATCTGTACCGAAGCCTCTGATACACATGAGGCCCCTGTCGCACGGACTGATATAGAGCTCACGTGTACACCCGCCCCAAGGCGTTAGGTTGAGAATGCTGAGTTTCTCGATGATCATCTCTTCGATTTGTTCGTCAGCGATTGACTCCTCCCGCCATCGGATTACTAGCCTGCCCAAAAAGTCTGGGGGAGGGTCAACGGCCAAGTATAAAGATCTCACATATTCTGCTCGCTCTTTGGCAGTACGGTAGTCATATTGACGGCTTTGGCGTGGGGTTCGCCCCATCCATAGGTCCACAGCTGTTTCAGAGGGACCAGAACGAAGAATTGCCGTGGTAACCCAACGACGGATTTGATGAGGAGTGATGGAAAAGATTTCACCGTCTTGCCCTCGTAGGTCAAGGCGCTGAAAGATTGTTTTTTTTGAGGAGTTCGAAGAGAGATAGTTGTAGAGATCGGCTCTAAATAGGGGGCGGGGGATGATCCCTAGCTCAGATATCGAGTCAAACTGGTTTTCCCAGATTACAAGTAAGTTGTCACTCAGCTTGCTAGGATAACCTTTGGCAGTGTGCTTCGCATGATAAGGTGCTTCACTTCCATCACCAGGCATTGAAAATTGTTCTTCAAAATGGCGTCGCAGGTGAAATCTGTATTTATCTTCTAAAAGGCGCTTGAGCAGTCTGATATCTATGACCAGGGATGGTACTCCCGCCCCGAATCCTCTTTGAGATAACATAAGTTCTCTGATGCTTGCCCACTCATTCCGGATGTCGAAGAGTTGCGCATGTGAAGGATTGTTTCCAGGCTTGAAAAGCCCGTCGTGAACCATTCCCTTGAGAAAGGTGCGCAGGTGATCTACAAACCATTTGCTCTTTTTTACTGACGCCTCGGAGGATTTTGTGTGTTTTGCAATGTCAATGACGGATACGCTATAACAGTTCTTTTTGTACTCATTGAGAAAATTAGACCAATCCCAATTATGCATTCGTTCATCTATCCAAATTGCGATTCGAGCGGCCGTTATTCTAGGGAGTTCAACGCTGCTGCTGTAAAATCGCCCACCACTGTAGAGCTCTTTTGGAGATACGGGGAAGCACTTACATATCTCCTCAACAAAGTAGTGATGTTCTACGGGCAGATCCAACGATGAGAGTTGATCCACCGCGCCGGGATCTAACGGATGGTTAGCGCGATAGGCTGCGAGTGCTTTATCTATAAATGAGAAACCATTGGTTTCAATGTCAAGAGCACGCTCTCTAGCATCCTGAGTGACAGCCAGCAAGTACTCGTACGCTTCGGTGAGTGGTGCGCTCCATAGGTCTGCGACGGGTACGGCGTTGGGGATGCAGTTTTTTTCTACAGGCACTCGTACGAACGTCGTGTGAGTGTTGGGATCTTGGAAAAGGCAACTCTTTGGAAGATTCGCGATCTCACCAACTCTCAAACCGAGCGCCATTCCAAAGCAGGTCGCCTCAAGTCGAATTCTATCGAAGCCCGCAGTTGGCTCCAAATGTGGGTTCTGCTTGATCAACCACCTGGCTTGTGCAATCCCTTTGTGCAAGTCAGAAGAGTATAGATTTTCTTCTCTTTGCTGAAACTCTCGTGATGTGAGTTCAAGCGCACTATGAGTCGGGTTGGGTATCCCAGTTTGCCATTTGATAAACCTATCGACGAATCGCAGCAGTACTCCATCGACCATTACGCTAAGTTGGTTGAGGAAATCAACAAATGCCTTGAGGGCATTTGCTCTATGGTAAATGGTAGAGTCTGAACGTCCATGCCTGATCGAGTCTACGGTGCGGTCGAAGACTTTGCGCGTTATGTCGCTCCACTCAATGTTTTCGCTATCCATTACTGCGGATAGATGCCTAATCGAGGCCATTCTGCCGATAATCAGCTCTGCTGACGGATGTGCCAGAATTTCTTTAACTATAAAGCAGCGCGCAAGCTTGCCAATCACTAGCGGGAGAGGGGGTTGGTCTTGATTTCGCCTGTTGAGAGGATCGAGTGATGTGAAGGGAATATTACTCGATCGATACTGCCATACCTTGCCCTCGAAATCTCCTGCTACTAATCCGTTGGCCTTGAGGTCATTAAATTGTTGCTCTGCATGTTTGTATCGGTCGTCTAAGACCATCATTGATATGCTCATTCTTTCAACTCCTTCACAGCAATGATTACTGACTTAGCGCCGTGAATTGCTGCTTCGACCTGTTGGGCCATAGCGCCAGTGGAATTGCTCCCGAGCATCTGCTGGAATTTAGTGATGTCTGCTAAAGCCCCTTCATGATTAGCATGACGGCTAGGTCTGAATTTAGGGCATGCATAGCAAGTGACCGTCGGGTGGTAAGGACATGGCTCTTCAGAATTGCATGATCCTAAGCCACTTATTGGCCTTAGCGCGGATCTGTCAGGGATTTCTTCCATGAATTTGCCGCACCACATCTGCACGGCTGCATTGATCTCCGGGCTTGCCATGTGGGTCGTATTTATGAACTCTTGCAGCTCAAGGTTGTAATGGAAGTAGTGCTTTATAGAGTTCAGATTTGAATGATCTAAAGCTTCAGCGACCTCTTCAGGGGATGCACCGGAAAGAACCATTGAAGTAGCCTTGGTCCTGCGCAGTCGGTACGCGGTGATCCGCATGAAGGGCTCTGTTTTTTGTATGGGTCGATGAGGGTCTGGTAACTGGAGTATCCAAGTGAGAGATGTTAGCGCATAACTTATTCTATGGTTGTCGAGATGTAATGTGAATGGTGTCAGCTTGGGGTTGGTGAGGAAGCGTAAAAGGCGGTTTTCGGTTGTGTACGCCGAGGGAAACAACGGCGTAGGAAGTACTGGAGTGCTTATTCCATGCCTGGCACATATCGCGTTGATTTCCTTCGATGCGGCATTGCATTGGGTCTCAGCTAAAGTGCACTGAAGTTCTACTGCCTCTGCAGTATCGTTAGCGATGTAACGTTTTACCAGGTTGCTCGGATGCCTCCTGAGCCTTGAACGTCTAATTCCTTTAACACTCGGCACCTTTACAAAGGGGCCGCCCTCATCGATCCCGAAGTCAGTAACCTGCATTAGGGCCAACTGTATAGGGCGAAGAGCCCAGTCGCGACAGAGCAAAAAAAGCGTGCGTTGGGCATGAGTGATGAGCGGATTGTTGGCAAGCTTCATCTCAATGTTCGCGAGTTGTACGCGAGTGAAAGGGCCAAAGTCATCATCTCGCATCGTGACTAAATGCCTGTTATCATGCGCCTTTACTGTAAGCTGTGATAGTTCAAGGCTGTCATGTTCGTTGAAGCCTGGGACTTCTTCATCCAAGCACCATCGATAAAATACTCGAAGAGCAACTAGCTCCTCATACCAGCTTGATGCTTTTAATCGAGTGCATTCACGTACAGCAAATGTCGATAACCTATTGCCAATAGTATCCGCGTCATTTCCCGAAAATTTATGCTGGGCCAGAAGCCGCTGGACGACAATCAGAGGCCTAAGGTCGATGTGGGTTTGGAGTCTGTCGATGAACCACCCTCTGAGTAGCCACTCAACTAACAAGTTAGAATGTAGGGGCTTGCTCCACGCAATATTCATCGGAGCACACCCGACAATCTCTACCGTTATTCTCTCAACCCACGCATCATTGTTGTGAATTGTTATAGCCTGACCGAAGGTGGATTTGACTGTGGAAGGAAAGGCATCGGCCTCGATGCCGAAGCGACATTCAATCTCGGCTACGAGTTCGGCAGGCGAAATTTTAATCATCTTCATTGCCTCGAAAATTTGAGCTGTCTGAGCTTCTGATTATTTCGCCGAGCCGATCAGATATGGCCTGTCGAGAGTAGCGCTGAACACTTTCGCTGCTGGGGCTCCATCCGCCCAGATACGCCAGAGCATCTTTTACATTAATGCTGTTGGCGCCACTTTTTTCAAACTTTTTGCGAGCTATATTTGCCCCTGTCGCCCTCAAGCCGTGCGGATGAATTCGTGTTGAAAAGTTTGGCAAGCCGAGGCTGGCTGCAACGGTACGAAGAATGGTGTTTACGGTTCGCGCAGATAGCCGTCTCCCGTCACGGGAACTCACGAATAGGGCTGTACAAGGTCTTTTTGGTTTGATCAGTTTAGGGCGATGATCGGAAATGTATTCGTTCAGAACCGCGGCTACCGATGCGGTTATGGGGACTATCCGACCGCGCGTCTTGAGACTAGCCCCGTCCAGTCTCCGCTCCCTGTTGATATCGCTTGGGCGCTTGATGCGTATTGTAGGTGAGGGACCAAGGTCAACGTCGTCGAGTTCTATGAGAACCACTTCGCCACGCCTGGCAAGTGTTTCAAGCATTACTAAGAACAGACAGTAATTGCGTGCCTGTATCTGTTTACTTTGGAATGGGTTCCTAAAGTCATCAGGACTGAGCACCCCTTTGAATAAGGCTTGTCCGCCGGAGTCAAGTGGCGTTGCTGGTAGCGGCGGTTCTGATTGATATGCAATCTTGGTGATTTTTTTTTGAAGATTTCGCAGATTCTTGGCTTTGTTTTTTTCCGCTTGGCTTTGCTCAAGTAGACCTAGTCGATTGAGCTCAACGTAGTGCTCGAAGGAGAAATCTATGAATGATTTGACAGCTTCGAGTCGTCGGGTGCATGTCGATTGGCTCGCACCCGCACCGCGTTTGGTGGAGCAGAGGCGTTCGGCCAGCGATGTCAGTTCCGCTGAGCTGAACACCGCTAGGCGCTCAAGCTTCGCTTCCAGTGGAGAACCTCGGCTGAGAGCCCACTCGTACGCGATAGCGATGTCACGTAGGTAATTTTCGACGGTATTGAGACGCGATCTGTGGAGCAAATCCTCCGCCCAGAGGTTTGCTAGGATCACTGGAACCCCCTGCACCAGCAGGTATGGCCTGAGGCCGCTGGAGGCAGTACGAATCATTCGGATCTCGCAGAAAGGGACGTCTGGCATCGGTAGCTCCAGATCTGCAACGTTTCCGAACATATACCATAAGTGTCACAACCATCCTTCGGGCAACAGTGAGCCGAGCCAGGATGATGTGCACCTGACCCTGTCGTTGAAGCGGGGGTTGGCGTTGATCGATGTGCGGGTGCTGGATCACATCATCATTGGTGACGGGGAACCATTGTCGATGGTTGAGCAGGGGTGGATTGTGGCCTGAGGCGGGTCAATAGGGTCAGGGCTGGGGAGTGTCAGGTTTTTTGTGTGCGGGCCGGTAATGGCCTGCCGCCCGGCAGGCCTTGATTTCACCAGGTTGGCCTGATGAACCGATCTCCGTACAGAATCGCAAATTGATTCATCGCACTTTTCCA
>NZ_JABMCN010000002.1 GCF_013179515.1 Pseudomonas sp. CM27 | reverse complement strand
GGCGAAGAACACGCCGAGGTTTTCCAGTACGCGCGGGCGTGACAACTGCTGGCCGGGCGTTTCGGCCTTGATGCCGGCGCCATCGATCAGGTACAGCTTGCCGCCATGACGCAGCAGGTTGTCCAGGTGCAGGTCTTCTTGCCACAGGCCCTGGGCGTGCATGTGCGCCACTGCAGTCAGCGCTTCGCCCAGCACCAGGTGCTGTTCGTCGGCCAGCACCGGCAGGTGCTCTACGCCAGCCCAGGCATCAGCCAGGCTTTCGGCGCCGTCGAGGAACTCGAACAACAGCCAGCCGCCCTCGCCTTCCTTGAGGCCGTCGGCCAGCAGCTTCGGCGTGGTCAGGCCCTGCTCAGCCAGCAGCTTTACGCCTTGCAACTCACGCTGGAAGTGCCGGGCCGCATGGCTGCCCACCAGCAACTTGGCCAGCACCGGGGTGCCACGCCACACGCCAGCCCCCACATAGCGCTGGCCCGGCAACACACGCAGCAGGCTGAGCAGTTGCAACTCGGCGCTGCCGGCGGCATCGGCCAGGGTGATACTCAGGGGCAATGCAGGGCTGCGCCCGGCCCTTTTCAGTTCAGACAAACGCATCAGCGGGCCTCTTTTTCACGACGGCGTTGCGTCAGGCGTTGCAGCCAGGTGTCGACCAGCCGGCCATCGGCAGGCTGTGCCAGGTAGGTGGCCAGCAGGGTGCGGATATCGGCTTCGCCCCAGGCCCGGGCACGACGCAGCAGCGGCTCCAGGTCCTTCAGGCGGTCGCGCATGCCAAACAGCAGCGGCCGGGTTTTTTCCAGGTCGATCAGCTGCGCGTCCCAGCCTTCGCGGCGCTGGCGCAGGAAGATGTGCTTGGGGTAGAAGCAGCCATGCACCTGGCCGGCGCTGTGCAGCGTGCGCGCCAGCTGGCCACAGGCCTGGAGGATGCCGTTGCGCTCGGCCCCGCCCAGCTGTAGCCATTGGGCCAGCAGGCTGTCGAGGTCGGCCCATTCGTCCAGGGCGCGGGTCATCAGGATGGCCCGGTGCTTGCCGGCCTGCTTGCGTTCGCCATAGAACACCGCCTGCAAGGCGGGAATGTGCAGTTTCTGGTAGCGGCTGATATTGCGGAATTCGCGGGCGAAGGTGGGTTCGCCAAAGGGCCGGTGCAGGGTACGGGTCAGGTAGTCGCTCTGGCGCTTGAGGTAGTAGCCCTTGCCTTCGAGTTCCAGCCTGTACACGCTGCTCCAGCCGCCGCGGCCGGTGTTGGGTTCGTCCACGGCATCCAGTTGCAGCGCCCACAGCGCCTCGAAGTCGTCCAGGCCATGGCGTTTGAGCAGCGCGACGTCCGCGCTGGCCAGGTAATCGGTCATTCCCTTCCCTCGAAAAAGCCCAATACCTGGCGAATGCGCTTCTTGTCACGCACATTCAAGCGGTCGCGGCCACGGTATTGCAGGTAGAAGCGCAGGCGCTGGGTAGCGGTGAGGTGGTATTTGGCCACTTTGTCCAGGCAGGCCAGGTCCTTGATCATCCGGTGCCGCCACATGAAGCCGCGCCAGAAGTCGCCGGTGGGGCAGTCGATGAAAAACAGCGTGCCCTGGTCATCGACCAGCAGGTTGCGCCATTTCAGGTCGTTGTGGGCGAAATGGTGCTGGTGCATGACCCGGGTGTGGCGCGCCAGCTGGCTGCTGACATGCGCGACCCAGGCACGGTCCGCCAGCCGTGCATCGTTGCGCTCTGCCAGCGCCGACAGGTCTTCGGTGCGTGGCAACTCGCGGGTGATCATCGCACCACGGCCGAAGGCCAGGCCATCGCGCTCCAGGCCCCAGGCGACTACTTCGGCGGTGGGAATGCCCCACTTGGCGAACTGCTTGAGGTTCTGCCATTCGGCCTTGATGCGTGGCCGGCCAAGGTAGCGGCGCAGGTGCTTGCCGGCCCCGGTGTAGCGTTTGACGTAGTAGTTGACGCCGTCACGCTCGATGCGCACCACCTCGCTGAGCGGGTCGCGGGTCAGGCGTTCGCCTTGCAGGGCAAATACCGCTTCGAGGCTGCCGAAGTCCGCCGCCAGGTGTTGGTAACCCGGCGCCAGTGTCCAGCCCGCCATCAGAGTGCATCCCCGTAGCGTTGCTTGCGGTCGTAGAGTTTCTGCGCCTTGCGCTCCAGCCAGGCGAGCAGCGCGGCTTCATCCTTCAGCACCTGTCGCAGCGGGCGCTGGAAGTAAGCGCGCAGGAAGCGCAGCTTGTCGCGTCGGGTAAGACCGATGTCCAGCGCCGAGAAATACAGCGCGGCCAGGTCCTTGTCGCGCCAGCGGCGGCTGATGGTTGCCCGGGTCTGCGCGCGGTGCAGGTCGATGACCGACAATTTGAAATCGTCCGCCGTAACCGGGCGGTCGGTGTGCAGCAGGAAGTGACAGATGTAGCAGTCGCGGTGGTTGACCCCGGCGCGGTGCATGCCACCGGTCATCTTTGCCACTTCGCCGATCAGCGCACGCTTCAGGCGCGGCTCGGGCGGCTGCCGGACCCAGTCGAGGCTGAAGTCTTCCAGGCTGACGGTCGGCGCCAGTTCCTCGGTGATGATGAACGAGTGCTGGGTGGCAGGATTGCTGCCACGCTCGCCATAGGCGACGGCGGTCATGGTCGGCACACCAACCTCATGCAGGCGCTGAATGGCGCGCCACTCCTGGCCCGCGCCGAGCACCGGCAGCTTGGCGGTGAACAGGTTCTTGAAAACCTCGCCCCAGCCGATGCCGCGGTGAATCTTGACGAAAAAGCCCTCGCCCGCCACTTCGGTGCGCAGCGTGCGGCGCCCTTCCAGCTCGCGGTACACCTCGCCTTGCAGCCCTTCGACGGCGTCGAAGGCATCACGCCCGGCCCACAGGCGCTTGAACGGTTCGGCCAGTATCAGCTTCATGCGGTCTCCTGCCCCAGGATCACATCGGCGGCATGCTGCGGCATGCTGTACAGGTCTGCCGTGTCGGCGAAGGCCAGGCCATTGCGCGCCCAGTCGGCGCGGGCCTGCGGGTCTTCGAGCATGCGCTGCAGGTAACTATTGAGCTGTTCCTGCTCGAACGGTTCGTCCAGCACCAGGCCGCAGTCGGCCTCGGCGATGTAATGGGCATAGCCGCACACCCTGGACACCAGCACCGGCAGGCCAGCCACCAGCGCTTCGAGCAGCACCGTGCCGGTGTTTTCGTTGTACGCCGGGTGAATCAACAGGTCGGCGCCCAACAGGAAACGCGGGATATCGCTGCGGCCCTTGAGGAACTGCACCTGGTCGCCCAGGCCCAGTGTGGCGCTCTGCAGCTGGAATACCTTGGGGTCGTCCTGGCCGATCACCATCAACTTCGTGCGCTTGCGCAGGGCCGACGGCAGTGCCGCCAGGGCCTTGAGGCTGCGGTCCACACCCTTGGTCTTGAAGCCCGAGCCAATCTGCACCAGCAGCAGGTCGTCGTCATCCAGGTTGAATTCCTTGCGGAACCCGGCGCGGATCTCGGCGGCATTGGCCGGTGCGCGGCGGTCCTGGGAAATGCCTGGCGGCAGCAGGTGGAAGCGCTCCACCGGGGTGCCGTAGTGCTTGATGAACAGCGGCTGCTGCACTTCGGAAATCATCAGCACTTCGGTATGCGCGTCCTTGGCGAACACGGCACGCTCATACTCGGCAAAGTGCCGGTAACGGCCCCAGCGACGGTACAGGCCACCACGCAAGGTTTGCGCCTTGTCCTCGAAGCAGCCGTCGGCGGCGTAGTACACGTCCAGCCCGGGCATCTTGTTGAAACCGATCAGCCGGTCGACCGGGCGCCTGGCCAGGTCGGCGGCCATCCAGGCGCTGAGCTTCTCGTTGCGGCGGTGGTTGAAAATCGCCTTCACCGGCGCCACCAGCACTTCGAAGCCCGGCGGAATGTCGCCCTCCCAGATCAACGTGTAGACACGGATCTGGTGGCCCCGCTTCTGGCATTCCAGGGCAATGCGCATGAAATCACGCTGCAGCCCGCCGAAGGGGAAATATTTGTAAAGCACGAAAGCCAGTTGCATCAACGGACATCCTCAGCCAGCAGCAACGCGCTCAAGCGGCTCGCCACATGCTCGGGATTCAGGCGAGTGAAGCACAGTGGCCACTCGCGATTCAGATCGAACCGGCGCAGGTCATCGGCGCTCGGTTTGTAGGTGCACTTCTTCTGCAGGCAGGGAGCGCAAGGCCAGTCACTGGCCTGGTGAATCTGGGTCCGTCCGTAGGCGCCAGTCAGGCCCGGGTTGGTCGGGCCGAACAGCGAAATGGTGGGTACATCGAGTGCCGCCGCCAGGTGGCCAAGGCCGGTATCGACCGCCACGCAGGCCTTTGCCGCCGCCAGTACGCGAGCAACCCCGACAAGGTTCAATTTGGGGAGTACCTGGCAGTTGTTCAAGCCCTGGGCGATGCGCTCGGCGCGGGCCTTTTCGGCCGGGTTGCCCCAGGGCAGGCGCACTTCCAGCTTGCGCCGGCCCATGCGCTCGGCCAGTTCGCGCCAGTAGGCTTCGGGCCAGTGCTTGGTCACCCAGGTGGTGCCATGCAGGAACACCACGTACGGGGCGGCCGGCGGCAGTTGCAGGCGCTGCAGGTCGAGGCCGTAGTCGCCGAGGCCTTCCGGCAGGTCGTAGGCCAGGGCCATCGCGAACAGCTGGCGCACCCGCTCCACGGCGTGCTGCCCCGTGGCAACCGACAGGCGCCGGTCATAGAAGCGGCTGGCCCAGCCTTCGCGGGCCGAGTAGCGGTCCAGCCCGGCTACCGGGGCTTTCACCAGGCGGGTCAGCCAGGCCGACTTGACCAGGCCCTGGGCATCGATCACCAGGTCATATTTGCGCTCGCGCACACGCTGCTTGAACGCCTTCCACTCGCCACTCTTGATGGTTTGCCAGAGGTTTTTGCGCCAACGGCGTATCGCCACCGGGATCACCTGGTCGACCGCGGGGTGCCAGCTGGGGATTTCGGCAAAGCCTTCTTCCACCACCCAATCGAAACGGATGCCCGGGATGGCGTGGGCGGCATCGGTAAGGGCCGGCAGGGTGTGGATCACATCACCCAGCGACGAGGTCTTGATGATCAGTACCCGCACTTAGTCGACCTCGGCCACGGTATCGATCAAATCCGGGCCGCTCAGGCTGTGCAGGGCGGCAATGACTTTGCCCGGCTCAAGCAGGCGCAGGCAGTTGTAGTGGCCGAAGCGGCAGGTACGGTCGAAGCACGGGCTGCACTCGATACCGGTGCGCACCACCTCCACCTGCTCGGCCAGCGGCGGTGTGAAACCTGGCGAAGTCGAGCCGTACACCGCCACCAGCGGGCGGTTCAGCGCAGCCGCCACGTGCATCAGGCCGGAGTCGTTGGACACCACGGCATGCGCGCAGGACATCAGGTCGATGGCCTCGGCCAGCGAGGTTTCGCCGGCCAGGTTGGATGATTCTTCACGGAAACCCGGGATCAGCCGGTCGCGGATCTGCTCACCCACCGGGTGGTCGTTCTTCGAACCGAACAGCCACACCTGCCAGCCCTGGCGGATCATTGCATCGGCTACAGCGGCATAGTGCTCGGCCGGCCAGCGCTTGGCCTCGCCGAATTCGGCACCTGGGCACAGCGCCAGCACGGGGCGGTCCAGCTCCAGGCCAAACTTGGCCAGGGCGGCCTCACGGCTCTGCGCTTCGATCTGCAGGCTGGGGCGCGGGTACGGCTGCGGCAACTCGGCGCCGGGCGCATAGGCCAGGGCCATGAAGCGCTCGATCATCAGCGGGTAGCGGGCCTTGTCCAGCTTGCGCACGTCATTGAGCAGGCCGAAGCGCATTTCGCCGCGCCAGCCGGTGCGTTTGGGGATGCCGGCAAAGAACGGCACCAGCGCCGACTTCAGCGAGTTGGGCAGCAAGATGGCCTGGTCGTACTGGCCGGCCAGTGACTTGCCGATGCGCCGCCGCGTGGCCAGCTCCAGCGCGCCGTGGCCGAGCGGGAAGCTCAAGGCCTGGCGCACCTCGGGCATGCGTTCGAGGATCGGCCGGCTCCACTCGGGGGCCAGCACATCGATCACGCAGTCGGGGTGCTGCTGTTTCAGGCACTGGAACAGGGTCTGCGCCATCACCATGTCGCCGACCCAGCTGGGGCCAATGATCAGTATTCTCATGCTTAGTCCAGAAACGCTCGGGGAGGCTACAGGCTGCGGTACAGCCTGGCCTCCCCTCTTTATATTCAGGCTATGTGGCGGACAGTGTAACACCGGTGGTGGACCATGAGCCTTTGGGGCTGCTTTGCCGCCCCGACAGTCTCAAGTCAGGCCCAACTCACCCCAGATGCGCCGCACCTCACGGCGTTCGTCGGCAAACTGCGCCGCGTCGATCACCCCGGCCTGCTTCTGCAAGGCCTGGCGGTGCGAGGCCGAGCGGAACGCCTTGTACACCTCACGCAACAGCACCGCGTCACTGGCCGGCATCAAACCTGCCTGCTCCAGCTCTTCCAGAATGCGGATGTTATCGGTCCATCGGAGTATGGCCGGGTGGTCGTGGGACCAGGCCAAAGCGGCGTATTGCACCATAAATTCGATATCGACGATACCGCCGGCATCCTGCTTGATATCGAAGGGTACACCGGCTTCGAAAGCATTGGCCGCAGTACCGGCAGCCGTGGCCTTGGTGCCGAGGTTACCGCGCATCTTGGCGCGCATTTCGCTCACTTCGGTGCGCAGTTTTTCCAGGTCACGGGCCTGGCCCAGCACCTTGGCACGCACACCTTCGAACGCCGTGCCGACCTGCTTGCAACCCACCAGCACACGGGCTCGCACCAGGGCCTGATGTTCCCAGGTCCAGGCTTCGTTCTGCTGGTAGCGCTCGAACGCGCCCAGCGAGCTCACCAGCAGGCCCGAGGCACCCGAGGGGCGCAGACGCATGTCGACGTCATACAGCTGCCCCGAGTTGGTCTGGGTGGTCAGCAGGTGGATGATACGTTGGCCCAGGCGGGTGAAGAACTGGGCGCTGTCGATGGGCTTGGTACCGTCGGTTTCCGCCTGCGGGTCGCCGTCGTGGATGAACACCAGGTCCAGGTCCGAGCCGTGCCCAAGCTCCAGGCCACCCACCTTTCCATAACCGATGATGATGAAGCCCGGGTCGCACAAGCTGCCGTCACTGCGCTTGGGCTGGCCATGCCGGGCCACGGTCTGGCGCCAGGCCAGGGCCAGCACCTGGTCGAGGATGGCTTCGGCCAGCCAGGTCAGGTAGTCGCTGACTTTCATCAAGGGCAGGTTGCCGCTGATTTCCGAGGCGGCCACCCGCAGGCTGTGGGCCAGCTTGAAGTGACGCAGCGCCTCCATCTGCTGTTCCAGGTCGTCCTCGGGGATTCGCGTCAGCCGTTCACGCAGCTCGCTGGCCAGCTCCGGCGCCAGCGGCGGGCTGAACAGGCGGCCTTCATTGAGCAGTTCATCGAGCAGCAGCGGGTAGCGGGCCATCTGCTCGGCGATCCAGGGGCTGGCGGCGCACAGGGTCAGCAGGCGGCGCAGGGCTCCAGGGTTTTCGGTCAGCAGTACCAGGTAGGCCGAACGCCGCGCCACCGCCTCCACCAGCGGCAACACCCGTTCAAGCACCAGGTCGGGGTTGTCATGCTCGACGGCCTGGGCCAGCAAACGCGGGATAAAGGCGTCCAGGCGTTCACGGCCGATACGCTGGATCGAGCGCAATTGCGGGCTGGAGCGTAATGCGGCCAGGCGCCGCAGCGCTTCGACGGGCTCCTTGAAACCGGCCTCCTGCAGCTGCCGCCCTGCGGCCTCTTCATCCTGTGCCTGCTCCCACAGCGGCGACCATTCGCCGCCCACTACCAGCTCGCCCTCGCCGTCTTCATCATCCGGGTCGGCGATAACCTGGCGGAAGTGCCAGTCGATGCGGCCACGCCAGTACATCAACTGGTCGTGGAAACCCTGCCAGTCGGCAAAGCCGAGGATGTAGGCAACCCGCGCCTGGTCGAGCTCGCTGTCGGGCAGCATCTGCGTCTGGCGGTCGGCGATGGCCTGGATGGCGTGTTCGGTGTAGCGCAGGAATTCATAGCCTTCGCGCAGCTCGGCGACCACGGCTGGGGGCAGGTAACCCTGGCCTTCCAGGGTGGCCAGCACCTTGAGCAACGGCCGCTGCTGCAGGCTGAGGTCGCGCCCGCCGTGGATCAGCTGGAAGGCCTGGGCAATGAACTCCACCTCGCGAATGCCACCGGCACCCAGCTTGATGTTGTCGGCCATGCCCTTGCGCCGCACTTCCTGCTGGATCAGCTGCTTCATGGTGCGCAGCGCTTCGATCGCAGAAAAGTCCAGGTAGCGGCGGTACACGAACGGGCGCAGCATCTCCTGCAGCTGCGCACCTGCCGCCTGGTCGCCGGCCACCACTCGTGCCTTGATCATCGCGTAGCGTTCCCAGTCGCGACCCTGGTCCTGGTAGTACTGCTCCAGCGCATTGAAGCTGAGCACCAGCGCGCCCGCAGAGCCGTAAGGACGCAGGCGCATGTCGACGCGGAACACGAAGCCGTCGACGGTAACCGGGTCCAGCGCCTTGATCAGGCGCTGGCCCAGGCGGGTGAAGAACTCCTGGTTGTCCAGCGAGCGCTTGACCCCTTCGGTTTCGCCGCCCTCAGGGAAGCCGAAGATCAGGTCGATGTCCGACGACAGGTTCAGCTCCACCGCGCCCAGCTTGCCCATGCCCAGCACCACCATGTGCTGCGGCTGGCCGCTGCGGTTGCCGATGGGCGTGCCGAACTGCTGGCAATGGCGCGGGTACAGCCACTGGTAGGCTTCGTCGATGGCGGCATCGGCCAGGTCGGACAGATCGCGGCAGGTTTCGCCCAGCTCGGCCTGGCGGGTGATGTCGCGCCAGATGATGCGCAGCTGCTGGCGGTTGCGCTCGCGGCGCAGATTGCGCGCCAGCTCGTCCTCGCTCTGCGCCGCGCGGGCGGTCGCGGCAATATGGCCGCGCAGTTCACCCGCTGCGTAACGCCGCTCCAGCTCGCCGCTGGCCAACAACGCGCAGAGCATGGCGGGCTCGCGCTGGACCAGGCCGAGGACGAAGTCGCTGGCGGCGGCAACCTGATCGAACTGTTGCCGATGGGCCGGGCTCCAACTGCTCAGGTCGAGTTCGGGGTGGCCAGCCACGGCATCGCCGAGGAACTGCTGGTTGCGAGTGACCAGCGGCTGCAGGCTGGTGGGCAGGTCTGGCGGCAAAGGTAGGCGCATGGTCTATCCTTGATCGGCGTGAAATAGAAGGGAAAAAGCGGCCAAGGGAAAGCCGGACCACGGTTGGACTGTCGTACAAAAGTTGGAAATAGCTGAAAAAAACGAAAATCTGGCAACAAACATCAAGAACCACCCGTTCGCGACACAATGCCAACCAACATGAACGTTTTTCCTCACAAGCCAAGGTGCGACCAAACGTCGCACAAATGTAGTTTTACTACTACTCATGTCGTGTAAAAGCATGAAATGCGGAAGCAAATGTAGTAAAACTACACGGCGCCGGATGACACCCCGGTAATCCAAGAATTCACGACGTCTGCCCATAAGGCCAGTCGCAATCTCAGGCAATCGATTCTGGTTGCCTTTCCGCCCTGGAGCAAGCCATGCAAGACCTCGATCCAATCGAAACCCAGGAATGGCTGGATGCCCTGGAGTCGGTCCTCGACAAAGAAGGCGAAGACCGCGCTCATTACCTGATGACCCGTATGGGCGAGCTGGCCACCCGCAGTGGCTCCCAGCTGCCGTATGCGATCACCACGCCATACCGCAACACCATCCCTGTCACCCACGAAGCACGCATGCCTGGCGACCTGTTCATGGAACGCCGCATTCGCTCGATGGTGCGTTGGAACGCCCTGGCCATGGTCATGCGCACCAACCTGAAAGACTCGGACCTGGGCGGACACATCTCCAGCTTCGCCTCCAGCGCCACCCTGTACGACATCGGCTTCAACTACTTCTTCCAGGCCCCGACCGATGAACACGGCGGCGACCTGGTGTTCTTCCAGGGCCACGCTTCGCCAGGCGTCTACGCCCGTGCCTTCATGGAAGGCCGCATCAACGAAGAGCAGATGAACAACTTCCGTCAGGAAGTGGACGGCAAAGGCCTGTCTTCGTACCCACACCCATGGCTGATGCCTGACTTCTGGCAGTTCCCGACCGTATCGATGGGTCTGGGCCCGATCCAGGCCATCTACCAGGCGCGCTTCATGAAGTACCTGGAAGCCCGTGGCTTCATCCCGGCCGGCAAGCAGAAGGTCTGGTGCTTCATGGGCGACGGCGAGTGCGACGAGCCGGAATCCCTGGGCGCAATCGCCCTGGCCGGCCGCGAGAAGCTGGACAACCTGATCTTCGTCATCAACTGCAACCTGCAGCGCCTCGACGGCCCGGTTCGCGGCAACGGCAAGATCATCCAGGAACTCGAAGGCGTGTTCCGTGGCGGTGGCTGGAACGTCAACAAAGTCGTCTGGGGCCGCTTCTGGGACCCACTGCTGGCCAAGGACACCAACGGTGCCCTGCAGCGCCGCATGGACGAAGTCATCGACGGCGAGTACCAGAACTACAAAGCCAAAGACGGCGCGTACGTTCGTGAAAACTTCTTCAACACCCCAGAGCTCAAGGCCATGGTCGAAGACCTGTCCGACGACGAGATCTGGAAGCTCAACCGTGGCGGCCACGACCCGTACAAGGTCTACGCGGCGTACCACCAGGCTGTGAACCATAAAGAGCAGCCGACCGTCATCCTGGCCAAGACCATCAAGGGTTACGGCACCGGTGCTGGCGAAGCCAAGAACACCGCGCACAACACCAAGAAGGTCGACGTCGACAGCCTGCGTCACTTCCGTGATCGCTTCGACATCCCGGTCAAGGATGCCGACCTGGAGAACCTGCCGTTCTTCAAGCCGGAAGAAGGTTCTGCCGAAGCCAAATACCTGGCCGAGCGCCGTGCAGCCCTGGGCGGCTTCGTGCCACAGCGCCGCGCCAAGAGCTTCAGCGTGCCGACCCCGCCACTGGAAACGCTGAAAGCGATCCTGGACGGCTCGGGCGACCGCGAAATCTCCACCACCATGGCCTTCGTGCGTATTCTGGCGCAGCTGGTCAAGGACAAGGACATCGGCCAGCGCATCGTCCCGATCATCCCGGACGAAGCCCGTACCTTCGGTATGGAAGGCATGTTCCGCCAGCTGGGCATCTACTCGTCGGTCGGCCAGCTCTACGAGCCAGTCGATAAAGACCAGGTGATGTTCTACCGCGAAGACAAGAAGGGCCAGATCCTCGAGGAAGGCATCAACGAAGCCGGCGCCATGTCGTCGTTCATCGCTGCCGGTACCTCGTACAGCTGCCACAACCAGCCGATGCTGCCGTTCTACATCTTCTACTCGATGTTCGGTTTCCAGCGTATCGGCGACCTGGCCTGGGCCGCTGGCGACAGCCGCACCCGTGGCTTCCTGATCGGCGGTACTGCCGGGCGCACCACCCTGAACGGTGAAGGCCTGCAGCACGAAGACGGTCACAGCCATATGATGGCGGGCACCATCCCGAACTGCCGCACCTACGATCCGACCTACGGCTACGAGCTGGCGGTGATCATCCAGGACGGCATGAAGAAGATGACCGAAGAGCAACAGGACATCTTCTACTACATCACCGTGATGAACGAATCCTACCAGCAGCCAGCCATGCCGGCCGGTGTCGAGGAAGGCATCATCAAGGGCATGTACCTGCTCGAGGAAGACACCCGCGAAGCCGCGCACCACGTTCAGCTGATGGGCTCCGGCACCATCCTGCGCGAAGTCCGCGAAGCGGCGAAGATCCTGCGTGAAGAGTTCAACGTCGGTGCCGACGTGTGGAGCGTCACCAGCTTCAACGAACTGCGTCGCGACGGCCTGGCCGTGGAACGCGCAAACCGCCTGAAGCCTGGCCAGAAGCCACAGGAGACTTACGTCGAGCAGTGCCTGAACGGTCGCAAAGGCCCGGTCATCGCTTCTACCGACTACATGAAGCTGTTCGCCGAACAGATTCGCCAGTGGGTACCGAGCAAAGAGTTCAAGGTACTGGGTACCGACGGTTACGGCCGCAGCGACAGCCGCAAGAAGCTGCGTCACTTCTTCGAAGTCGACCGCCACTTCGTGGTGCTGGCTGCCCTGGAAGCCCTGGCTGACCGTGGCGAGATCGAACCCAAGGTTGTGGCTGACGCCATCGTCAAGTTCGGCATCGACCCGGACAAGCGCAACCCACTGGACTGCTGAGGAGTATTTTTAAGTGAGCGAACTCATTCGCGTACCTGACATCGGCAGCGGTGAAGGTGAAATCATCGAGCTGTTCGTCAAGGTCGGTGACCGTATCGAGGCTGACCAGAGCCTGCTGACCCTGGAGTCCGACAAGGCCTCCATGGAGATCCCGGCCCCCAAGGCCGGTGTCATCAAGGAACTGAAGGTCAAGCTGGGCGACCGCCTGAAAGAAGGCGACGAGCTGCTGGTACTGGAAGCCGAGGGCGCCGCTGCTGCGGCGCCTGAGGCGCCTGCCGCTGCCCCGGCCCAGGCTGCTGCAGCGCCTGCCGCTGAAGCCGCACCAGCGCCTGCTCCGGCAGCAGCCCCGGCTGCCGCCAGCGTGCAGGACATCCACGTGCCGGATATCGGTTCGTCGGGCAAGGCCAAGATCATCGAAGTACTGGTCAAGGCCGGCGACACCGTCGAAGCCGACCAGTCGCTGATTACCCTGGAGTCCGACAAGGCCTCCATGGAAATCCCTTCGCCTGCCGCTGGCGTGGTCAAGGAAGTGATCTGCAAGCTGGACGACGAAGTCGGCACTGGCGACCTGATCCTCAAGCTGGAAGTCGCGGGCGCTGCCCCGGCTGCCGCACCGGCGCCTGCCGCTGCTGCCCCGGCCAAGGCTGAGGCTGCACCTGCTGCCGCACCTGCCGCTGCCGCCCCGGCTGCTGCCGCTGCACCGGTTGCTACTGCACCGGCTGCCGGCAACAACGCCAAGGTTCACGCAGGCCCGGCGGTACGCCAACTGGCCCGTGAATTCGGTGTCGAGCTGGGCGCTGTTGCCGCCACCGGCCCGCACGGCCGCATCCTGAAAGAAGACGTGCAGGTCTACGTCAAAGCGATGATGCAGAAGGCCAAGGAAGCGCCGGCCGCCGCCGGTGCAACCGGTGGTGCTGGCATCCCGCCGATCCCTGCCGTGGACTTCAGCAAGTTCGGTGAAGTGGAAGAAGTGGCCCTGACCCGCCTGATGCAGGTCGGTGCTGCCAACCTGCACCGCAGCTGGCTGAACGTGCCACACGTCACCCAGTTCGACTCCGCCGACATCACCGAGCTGGAAGCCTTCCGCGTTGCGCAGAAGGCCGTGGCCGAGAAGGCTGGCGTCAAGCTGACCGTGCTGCCGCTGCTGCTGAAGGCTTGCGCGTTCCTGCTGAAGGAACTGCCGGACTTCAACAGCTCGCTGGCACCAAGCGGCAAGGCCATCATCCGCAAGAAGTACGTCAACGTCGGCTTCGCCGTGGACACCCCGGACGGCCTGCTGGTCCCTGTGATCAAGAACGTCGACCAGAAGAGCCTGCTGCAACTGGCTGCCGAAGCTGCTGCGCTGGCCGAAAAAGCCCGCACCAAGAAGCTGTCGGCTGACGAGATGCAAGGCGCTTGCTTCACCATTTCCAGCCTCGGCCACATTGGCGGCACCGGCTTCACGCCGATCGTCAACGCGCCGGAAGTGGCTATCCTGGGCGTCTCCAAGGCGACCATGCAGCCGGTCTGGGATGGCAAGGCCTTCCAGCCTAAGCTGATGCTGCCGCTGTCGTTGTCGTACGATCACCGTGTGATCAACGGCGCTGCCGCTGCGCGCTTCACCAAGCGCCTGGGCGACGTGCTGGGCGATATCCGCACCATGCTGCTGTAAAGCTGCACACTGCCCCTGCGTGCAGGGGCAGTACCCTTTTCGAGCTGCCACGCTCGTACCTCAACCCCGCCAACTGGCGGGGCTTTTTTTGTCCGCCGGTAGAGTTTCAGCGCCTGGGAAACCCAGCGCCGCCCGCGCGGCGCTCGATCTCCCAGACGCCAAAATTCTCAAGGCGAACTAACATTTCCGGCCAAACAGCCGATAACCCGTCCACAGCATCCCACATGGCCGCTTGCCAGCCCTCGGGACATGATGCAACCTTGCCAGAACCGCCGCCGCCCCAAGGCCGCGCCCCCTCTTCAAGCGAGTCTTCGATGAAAAGCCAACCCGATGCCGCCAGCCGTGTGGCGGCCGAGGTCGTCACGCAGCTACCCGTGCCCTCGCGGCTCGGCATGCTGCGTTTCGAAAGGCTCAACGAAGCCACCTGGGCCATGCTCTACCTGGACGCTGCCTGCGAGCGCCAGTTCGGCCTGCTGGCCGGCGACCTGTGCGCCTTGGTCGACGCGCCCTACGCCAGCCTGATGGAGCCCGAGGCACGCTACCGGCTGCACGACGAGATCCAGCTGCAACTGGCCAAGCGCAGCTATTACCGGGTGCGCTACACCCTGCACACCCCAACCGCATCGCTGCGCCTGCTGGAAGCCGGTGAGGCCTACAAACAGCACAACCGCCAGCTGCTGCGTGGCTACCTGAGTGTGCTGGACGAACCGCTTGAAGACGCAGGCGAAAGCGAAGCCAGTGAGCTGGAATCGCGCAACAACCGCCTGCAACTGGCCCTGCAACTGAACCAACGCGCCCAGCAAGAGCAACTTGAACACCTGGAACGTGTACACGGCCAGCAAGACCTTATCCTGCGCCTGGCCCGCCAGCGCTACAGCGCCGAGAACTCGCTGCTGGAGGCCGCCCAGCTGATCACCCGCAGCGCCTGCGAGATCTACAAGGTCGACAGCGCCAGCATCTGGCACCTGGATGAGCAGCGCCTGGAGCCGATCACTGCCTGGTACCGCGACGCCCAGAAGCACCGTCAGCCCGAAGCCATCGATGCCAGCCGTTTCCCGGACTACCTCGATGCGCTGCACGCCAGCCGCGCGATCGACGCCCACAACGCCAACCACGACCCGCGCACCCGCGCCCTGGCAAAAAGCCTGCGACCGGAAAACAAAGCCATGCTCGACGCCAGTATCCGCGTCGATGGGCAGGTCGTGGGCGTGCTGTGCCTGGAACAGACCGGCCAGCCAAGGGCCTGGCAGTCGGATGAAATCGCCTTCGCCGGCGAGTTGGCCGACCAGTTCGCCCAGGTCATCACCAACCACAACCGGCGTACTGCGGCCAGCGCCCTGCATCTGTTCCAGCGCGCGGTCGAGCAAAGCGCCAGCGCCTTCCTGCTGGTGAACCGCGACGGCCGGGTGGAGTACGTCAACCCAAGCTTCACCGCCATTACCCAGTACAGCACCGATGAAGTGCAAGGCCGCCACCTGGGCGAGCTGCCGGCGCTGGAAAACCTCAGCGAACTGCTGTTCGACTCACCGTCGAGCCTGGCCATGGGCAACAGCTGGCAGGGCGAATTCAAAAGCCGGCGCAAGAACCTGGAGCCGTACTGGGGCCAGTTGTCGATTTCCAAGGTGTATGGCGACAACCGTGAGCTGACCCATTACATCGGCATCTACGAAGACGTCACCCAGACCAAGCTGGCCCAGCAACGCATCGAGCGCCTGGCCTACACCGACAACCTGACCAACCTGGGCAACCGCCCTGCGTTCATCCGCAGCCTGGACGAGCGCTTCGCCCACGATGGCGAAAAGTCGATGTGCCTGCTGCTGGTCGACATCGACAACTTCAAGCGCATCAACGACAGCCTCGGCCACCAGACCGGCGACAAGCTGCTGATCAGCCTGGCCCGGCGCCTGCGCAACAGCCTGCACGCCGGGGGCATCCTGGCGCGCTTTGCCAGCAACGAGTTCGCCGTGCTGCTCGATGACACCAGCCTGGAAGACGGCCAAGGCGTTGCCCTGCAGTTGCTGCGTACCCTCGACAAGCCGATGTTCGTCGATAACCAGCTGATCAACGTGACCGCCTCGGTCGGCCTGGCCTGCGCCCCGCTGCACGGCGTCAACCCGGCGAGCCTGATGAAAAACGCCGGCCTGGCGCTGCACAAGGCCAAGGCCAACGGCAAGCATCAGGTACAGGTGTTTACCGAAGTGCTGAACGCCGAAGCCAGCTACAAACTGTTCGTAGAGAACAACCTGCGCCGCGCCCTGACCCAGAACGAGCTGGAAGTGTTCTACCAGCCCAAGATCTGCCTGCGCAGCGGTCGGCTGCTGGGCCTGGAAGCGCTGTTGCGCTGGAACCACCCCGAGCGCGGCATGATCCGCCCGGACCAGTTCATCAGCGTGGCCGAGGAAACCGGCCTGATCATCCCCATCGGCAAATGGGTGGTGCGCCAGGCGTGCTGCATGAGCCAGCAACTGCGCAAAGCCGGCCTGGGCAACCTGCACGTGGCCATCAACCTGTCGCCCAAGCAGTTCTCCGACCCGGACCTGGTGGCGTCGATCAGCACCATCCTCAAGGAAGAAGCCCTGCCCCCGCACCTGCTGGAGCTGGAGCTGACCGAAGGCCTGCTGCTGGAAGCCAGTGAAGACACCCACCGCCAGCTGGACGAGTTGAAAGCCCTGGGGCTGACCCTGGCCATGGATGACTTCGGCACCGGTTATTCGTCGCTGAGCTACCTGAAGAAGTTTCCGATCGACATCCTCAAGATCGACCGCAGCTTCATCAACGAAATCCCGGACAACCAGGACGACATGGAAATCACCTCGGCCGTGGTGGCCATGGCGCACAACCTGAAGCTGAAGGTGGTGGCCGAGGGCATCGAGACGCCGGCGCAGCTGGCATTCTTGCGCCGGCACCGCTGCGACGTGGGCCAGGGGTACCTGTTCGACCGGCCGATTCCGGGGCGCGAGCTGGCCGAGCGGTTGAAGCGTTATCCGCGTGGACCGGTGGCCTGACCTCGGGCAATATGGAAACCATTCGGGCCCTCTCGCGGGTAAACCCGCTCCCACCGGTATTGCACCACCTTCAGAATCTGTGGATTACCTGTGGGAGCGGGTTCACCCGCGAAGGCCCCAACCCTATCCAACTGAATAACCACAGAGGAACGGCCATGGTCCTGCGTTCGGAAATCCTGGTGAACAAAAACGTCCTGCCTACTGCGGAACAGGCCCTGCCTGGCCGCGAAACGCCAATGAGCCTGCCCGAGTTCCACTACGTGTTCAAAGGCACCCCACTGCTCGGCCCGTTCTTCGAAGGTGCCATCGACTTCGCAATCTTCGGCCTGGGCTGCTTCTGGGGCGCTGAACGCCGCTTCTGGCAACGCGAAGGCGTGGTCAGCACCGTGGTCGGCTACGCCGGCGGTATCACCCCCAACCCCACCTACGAAGAAGTCTGCTCGGGCCTGACCGGCCACACCGAAGTGGTGCTGGTGGTCTTCGATAAGGACAAAGTCAGCTACCGCGAATTGCTGGCGATGTTCTGGGAATTGCACAACCCCACCCAAGGCATGCGCCAGGGCAACGACGTCGGCACCCAGTACCGTTCGGCCATCTATTGCACCAGCCCCGAACAACTGGAACAGGCCAAGGCCAGCCGCGACGCCTACCAGGCCGAACTGAGCAAAGCCGGCTTTGGTGAAATCACCACCGAAATCGACCAGGCGCCGACCGTGTTTTTCGCCGAGGCCTACCATCAGCAGTACCTGGCCAAGAACCCGCAGGGCTACTGCGGCATCGGCGGCACCGGCGTGTGCCTGCCACCGAGCCTGCAAGGGAACTGAAGCATGAGCACGATGACGCTGTTTCACTCGCCACTGTCGCCGTTCGTGCGCAAGGTCATGGTGGTGTTGCACGAGACCGGCCAGCTTGGGCGTGTGGCGTTGCAGCCGGTGAACATCAGCCCGGTCAGCGGCAACCCGCAGCTGAACCAGGACAACCCGATCGGCAAGATCCCGGCGCTACGCCTGGACGACGGCACCGTGCTGCACGACAGCCGGGTGATCTGCGAGTATCTCGATCTGCAGCACGTCGGCCTGCCATTGCTCCCGCGTGAAGGGTCCGCGCGCTGGCGGCGCATGACGCTGGTGTCGCAAGCCGATGCGATCATGGATGCGGCTGTGTCGAGCCGGTATGAGAGCTTCCTGCGGCCTGAGGACAAGCGCTGGGACGGCTGGCTACAGGCGCAGGGCGACAAGATTGCTCGGAGCCTGGCCAACCTGGAGCAGGAGCATTTGCCCGAGCTGATGTCCGGCTTCGACCTGGCGGCGATTGGCGTGGCTTGTGCGTTGGGGTATCTGGATTTGCGCCAACCGGAGTTCGGCTGGCGTGAGCGCCAGCCTGGGCTGGCTGCCTGGTATGCCGAGGTGGCCAAGCGGCCGTCGATGGTTGCAACAGCACCGACCGCCTGACAGGCCGCTATCGCCGGCAAGCCAGCCCCCACAGTTCTTGAGTCTTGTGCTTTACCTGTGGGAGCTGGCTTGCCGGCGATTGGGCTGCAAAGCAGCCCCACCTCACCTCGGTATCACAGGAAACAGCTGCCCGATCCTCCAGGCCAGCCAGCGCCCGATCTCTCTGTCCTCCCTCATGCCGCCCTCCCCACCCGCGCCCAGTCCAGCCGGCGGGTCAGCACCATGAACACCCCAAGCAAGCCAAAGCACAGCAGCGAGCCCATCAGTAGCGCATAGTCCTCTGCACTCAGCAGCCCGTAGAGCAGCGCATACAACGCCGCCAACCCCACCGCGAAGCCGACCCCGCGCCCCAGGCTATGCAACACGTGGCTCAGGTAGAAGCCGATCAGCAGCACACACGCCGCAGCCGACAGCCCATACGCCAGCCCGAAGCCGATGTGCTCGGACAACGACAGCAACAGCAGGTAGAAGAACGCCAGCGCCACACCCACCAGGACGTACTGCACCGGGTGCACGCTGAGGTTTTTCAGCACCTCGAACAGGAAGAAGCCGGCAAAGGTCAGGGCGATGAACAGCAAGGCGTACTTGATCGCCCGCTCGCTCTTCAGGTACTGGTCCACCGGGTCGACGAAGCTAACCCCAAAGCTGCGCTCGCCGAACTCTGCACACTGCCCGGCAGTGGCGCACTGGCGCAGGGCGTCCTCCAGGTTGGTGGCGAAGAACGAGGTCTGCCAGTGGGCGCTGAAGCCCTGCGCATCGATATCGCGGCGGCTGGGCAGGTAGTTGCCGACGAAGCTCGGGTGTGGCCAGTTGGCGCGCATGTCCACGCTGCTGGTACGGCCCACCGGCAGCACATGCAACTGGCCGGTACCTTGCAGCGCAAGGTCGAAACCGTAGCTGAATTCGCGCGCCTGTTGCCCGTCCAGCCCTGGCAGGCTGGCGTGTACACCACCGCGCATCCAGTCGAGTCCGGTACCCGCTTCGAACGGTACTTTCTGCGTATCCATGCTCAGCTCCAGGCCATTCTCGATGCCGCGGATATCGCTGATGCCCACCACCAGGAACGGCTTGTCGAAGCGGTAATCGTCGAAATCCTTATCGATACCCCAGCGCTCCGGGAGCTTGAAGCGGCCACTTATGCGCCCCTTGGCGTGAAACAGGCGGGCCTGGTAAATGCCGCGGGCGCGCAGTTCGGTATCCACGCCCAGGTCGGCATCGAAGGTTTCCGGCAGGAAGTACAGGTGGCCGGCGACGGTGCTGGTTTCCTGGGTGCGCTCGCCGTCCTTTTCAATCCAGCGGCGCTGGTATTTGCGGTATGGCACCACCAGCAGCGGGCCGCTGAGCTGCTGGTCGAAGCTGGCGCTCTGGGCAATGTCGCGCAGCACGTTGTCACGCAGCATCTGGCGCTCGTCGATCAGGCCGTTGATCAGCGACAGCGGGATGAGCAGCAGCATTATCAGCACGGCGATCATGCCGAGTTTGAAACCGAGGGTCTTGTTCATGGGGCCTCCTGTGGCAGTGGGCGCAGTGTCTGCGCCTTGCATGGAGGCCTTGGGGAGACTGTGTGGAGATTGTGTGTAATTCGAGGGTCTCATCGCCGGCAAGCCAGCTCCCACACGGATCGCATCTGTCACCCCTGATTCGACCCTCTGTCAGCCCTGATGCGATCCCTGTGGGAGCTGGCTTGCCGGCGATGGGCTGCGCAGCAGCCCCGGCAATCTCAGCTGATCCGCCGCACCGGCAGCCACAACCTCACCCGCACCCCGCCATCAACGTTATCCACAGCCAATGCCCCGCCATGCAGCTGCATCACCTCGGCCACAAAATTCAGCCCCAGCCCGGTGCTCTTGCGCCCGCTCCCCGGCCGCGGCAGCGAGTAAAACCGCTCGCTGACCCGCCCGATGGCATACGCCGGTATCGCCTGCCCCTGGTTGAACAGGCTCAACGCCACCCGCTCGCCATCGCGCTCCAGGTCGAACAGCAGCGCGCCACCAGCGGGAGTGAAGTCCAGCGCGTTGTCGAGCAGGTTGGCCAGCGCCTGGCGCATCAGGAATGGATCGCACAGCAGGCGCAAACCGGCCGGGACCCGCTGGCGCACCTGCAAGTTCGCGCTTTCGATGCGCGCCGCATGGGCCAGCAACAACTCGTCCACCAGCGCCGCCAGCGCCACCTGTTGCTCATCTTCCAGCGCCTGCATCTGCTCGACCCGGGCCAGGTTCAGCAGCCGCTCGATCATCTGCTGCAAGCGCTCGCTCTCGCGCTCGATATTGCCGGCAAAGCGCGCCCGCTGTTCGCTCGGCATGTCCTCCTGCAACAGCTCGGAAGCCCCGCGAATGGCCGCCAACGGGCTCTTCAGCTCATGGGTCAGGGTATGCACATAGCGCTCGACGTAGGCCTTGCCCTCCAGCTGGTTGCGCATGCGCTCAACGGCCTGGGCCAGGTTCGCCAGCTCACCGCCCTTGTAATGCGGCAGCTCCGCACGCTCTCCCTCGCTGACAGCCTGGGCATAACGCGCCAACTTGCGCAGCGAGCGCGCCAGCCACCATGCCAACGCCGCGCCGATCAGCAAGCCAAGGCCGATCAGGCCCAGGCCCAAAGTGAGCAAACGCTGTTCGGAATGGTCGATGTACGGTTGCAATGAACTGTTGGGCTTGGCGACGGTGACCATGCCGATGATCTTGTCATCGTCGATGATCGGCGCCCCCACGTGCATTACCGAGGTGCTTTCATCGTTGGGGTCGCTACGGGTGGAGCGGGCGCCGTACTGACCGCGCAGGGTCCGCAGCACATCGTTCCACTGCGAGTAATCCTTGCCCACGTCCTCGCCGCTGGAGTCCAGCAGCACGATGCCCTTGGCGTCGGTCACGTAAATGCGGTGGTTGACCTGGTTCTTGGCCAGTCCCCAGATTCGCGCACCCGGGCTGCGCAAGCCGTAGGCCTTGAGCACCTCCGGCAAACGGCTCTGGTTGAGGGTGCCGGCCTTGACGTCATCGCGCAGGATTTCAGCCAGCAGGTTGGCGGTGTCTACCAGCGTTTCTTCAGAGGACTGGCGTACCACCGGGCGAATCTGCTCGCGCACCGTGTTGAGCAGAAAGTAGCCCGCCAGCCCGACGAACAGGAAGTACACCAGGAAAATCCGGATGCCCAGGCGCATCAGGCATGGTCCGGGCTGTAGCTGTAGCCGAGGCCGCGATGGGTCTGGATCGGCTCGGCGTCGCTTGCCACCTGGCGCAGCTTGGCGCGCAGGCTCTTGATGTGGGTGTCGATGGTGCGCTCGTAGCCCACGTCGGAAGCCACGCCCAGCGCGTCGAGCAGCTGTTCGCGGCTGAATACCCGCTGGGGTTGTTCGAGCAGGCATTGCAGCAGGCGGAATTCGTGGCGGGTCAGCGTGAGCGGCTGGCTACGGTAGCTGATCTGCATGCGCAGGGTATCAAGCTGGAACAGTGTCGTTTCACTGGCGGGCTCGGCGCGAGGGGCCATGCGCTTGAGGATCGCCCGTACACGCGCGGCAACCTCACGCGGGCTGAAGGGCTTGACCACGTAGTCGTCGGCGCCGATTTCCAGGCCCACCACCCGGTCGATCTCGCCGTCGCGGGCGCTGAGGAACATCACCGGTACCTCGCTGAAGCGGCGCAGCTGGCGGCAGGTTTCGAAGCCGCTGATATCAGGCAGGCCGATGTCGAGGATGATCAGCTCGGCCGGGGTCTGGCGTTGCTGCTCGAGTGCGGCGCTGCCCAGGGTCACCCATTCGGTAGTGTGGCCGTCGGCCTGCAGGGCGTAGACCAGGGTGTCGGCGATGGCGGCTTCGTCTTCGACAATGAGGATATGAGGCATGGCGAGCGGCCTGTGCAGAGCTCTATGGCGACGCTCTATTGTGTAGGAGCGGCCTTGGGTCGCGAAAGGGCCGCAGAGCGGCCCCGGCAATATCTGCATCAACGCTGCGATAGTGGGGCCGCTTGGCGGCCCATCGCCGGCAAGCCAGCTCCCACAGGTACAGAGCAGGCCTTGAGCCTTGTACATCACCTGTGGGAGCTGGCTTGCCGGCGATGAGGCCTGTGCAGGAGGTTTGCTCTGTCAGCAGTCAGGCTTGCCGGCGGTGAATTTCTTCGCCGGGTTCACTGCAGCCTTGAACTCGCGCAGCGCTTTGGAGCCGATCAGCAGCGGGTAGTTGAAGCTGCTGCGGTCAACCAGGTTCACTTCGACGGTGCGCTTCACATCACCCAGGCACAGCTCCAGGTCCACCACCGGGCGCTTGGATATCTCCGGCGCATCGCCGTCCTCTTCTTCATCTGCACGGCCCTTGATCTTGCTGATGCGCGAGACCTTGTGCTCGTACACCTTGCCATCGGACTCCTTGGTCGCCAGGCGGAAGCGTACCCACTCGTCACCATCACGGGTAAACAGCTCGATGTCCTTGGCCGACAGCGACGCGGTGAAGGCACCGGTGTCCATCTTGGCCTTCAGGGTTTCGCCCAGTTCCGGCAGGGCTATGTTCTCGTAACGGCCGTAGAGCGTGGGTTCGGCGGCCATTACCGGCAGCGCCAACAGCGACAACAGGGCAAGCAGAGGTTTCACAGGCAGGCTTCCTTGAAAAGGGTCAGTGCTTAGACTGCACTGGCAGGATAGGTTCGCTGTGCCAAGGGTAAACAACATGTTGTGAAACATTTGTACCCGCCTCCGGGCATTGGATGTTTGGCGATGGGCACGGCCCTGCTTATCATTGCCAACTGTTTATTTCCCACAACAAGAGTTTCTTTATGCGTCGCCTGCTTACCGGCATTCTTACGGCCACTTTGCTGCTGATCAACACCGTGGTGATGATCTGCCCGCTACTGGTCTTCGCCCTGCTGAAACTGGTGCTGCCGGGCAGCGGCCGCGACTATGCCTCCGCCGCGGTGATGTGGGTTGCCGAAGCATGGTCGGAAATCGACAAGGCCATCTTCGCCCTGTGCATCCCTACCCGGTGGGACATTCGCGGTGTCGAGAACCTGCGCAAGGACACTTCGTACCTGGCCGTGAGCAACCACCAGACCTGGGTGGATATCCCCGCGCTGATCGAAAGCCTCAACCGCCGTACGCCGTTTTTCAAGTTCTTCCTGAAGAAGGAACTGATCTGGGTGCCACTGCTGGGGCTGGCCTGGTGGGGGCTCGACTACCCGTTCATGAAGCGCTACAGCAAGGCGTTTCTGGAAAAGCACCCGGAGCTCAAGGGCAAGGACCTGGAAATCACCAAGGCGGCGTGTGAGCTGTTCAAGCGCCAGCCAGTGACGGTGGTCAACTACCTGGAAGGTACTCGGTTTACCGAGGCCAAGCGCCTGGAACAACAGTCGCCCTATCGCCACCTGCTCAAACCCAAGGCGGGTGGTGTGGCATTCGTGCTGGCGGCGCTGGGCGAGCAGCTGGATGCGTTGCTGGACGTGACCATCGTCTACCCCGGCAACACGGCGCCGGGGTTCTGGGATTTGCTCGATGGCAGCATCAGCCGGGTGATTATCGACATTCAGGTACGCGAGCTTGACCCGGCGCTGTGGGCGGGGGATTACGAGAATGATCCTGAATTCCGCCAGACTGTGCAGGCTTGGGTGAACCAGTTATGGGTGGAGAAGGACGAGCGGATCGAGCAGCTGCGGGTGGAAATGGGCTGAGGTCTGTATCGCCTGTACTGGCCCAATCGCCGGAAAGCCAGCTCCCACAGGATGCCCGCAGTGTTCAAGGCTTGCGCTGTACCTGTGGGAGCTGGCTTGCCGGCGATTGGCCAGAAAACCCACAGCAGATTCCCGATTAAAACCTGCGCTAATAATCAGCATAAGGATTACTTTTTTGTCTTCTACTACCTAACTGGATAAAAATCGACCAAAGCACAACTACAAGAACGCTCTGGATCGAACGATGGCCAACCCAATCAGCTCCGCCCCCGCCCAACTTCGTCGCGTACTGGGCCTCCCCGCCCTGGTGTTCTTCGGCTTGGTCTACATGGTCCCGCTGACCATCTTCACCACCTACGGCATCGTCACCGAACTCACCGGTGGCCGCACCGCCAGCGCCTACATGGTCACACTGGTGGCCATGCTGTTCACCGCCGCGTCCTATAGCTTCATGGTCAAGCGCTTTCCGGTCGCGGGCTCGGCGTATTCCTACACCAACATGGCCTTCGGCCCCAACGTCGGCTTTCTCGCCGGCTGGTCGCTGTTGCTCGACTACCTGTTCCTGCCGATGATCAACTACCTGCTGATCGGCCTGTTCCTCAACATCGCCTTCCCGGCCATCCCGGCGTGGTCCATCGCACTCGCCTCGATTGCCCTGGTGACCGTGCTGAATGTGATCGGCATTCACTCGGTGGCCAAGACCAGCAACCTGATCGTCGGCGCGCAGATCGTCTTCATCGGCGTGTTCGTCGCCCTGTCCTGCCAGTCGCTGGCCGGCCAGCCGCTGGACCTGCTGTCGCCGCTGATGGGCGACGGCTCGCAGCCTGGCTTCGGCGCGATCATGGCCGGCGCGGCGGTACTGTGCCTGTCGTTCCTCGGCTTTGATGCTGTCTCCACCCTGGCCGAGGAATGCCGCGATGCCCGCCGCGACGTGCCACGGGCGATCATCCTCACCACGCTGTTCGCCGGCGTGCTGTTCACCGTACTGGCCTATGTCAGCCAGCTGGTCTTGCCGGGCAGCAGCTTCGCCAATGCCGATGCAGCGGCCAACGAGGTGATGTTCAAGGCGGGCGGGCAGTTCCTGGCCAACTTCTTCACCGCCGCGTACGTGGCCGGCAGCATGGGTTCGGCGCTGGCCTCGCAAGCGGCGGTGTCGCGCATTCTGTTCACCATGGGGCGGGACAACGTGCTGCCGCGGCGCAGCTTTGGTTACCTGTCGTCGCGGTTTGGTACGCCGGTGTTTGCCATTTTGCTGGTGTCGGCGTTTTCGCTGCTGGCGCTGGTGATTGACCTGGCTACCCTCGCCTCGCTGATCAGTTTTGGCGCGCTGGTGGCGTTTTCAGCGGTGAACCTGGCGGTGGTGAAGACGCACCTGATGGACGCTGGTGCCCAGCGTAACCTCAAGGGGCTGCTGTGCTATGGCCTGGTGCCGCTGGTAGGTTTGGGGCTGACACTGTGGCTGTGGACCAGCCTGTCGGCACTGACGTTGGTGATTGGCCTGTCCTGGTTTGCCCTGGGCCTTGCATATTTGGCAGTCCTGACCGCCGGCTTCCGCCGCCCGGTACGCTTGGTGGACTTTACCGAAGCTGCTTGAATCTAAATGGCCACGGACGGCCATCTGCTGAAAAGCCCTATCATTTCTGCCAGTTGCCTCTACTTGGACACAGCCTCAAGCTAAAGACCAGATTGGCCTGTAGGGACTGTGCAAATGGCGCACTTCAATTCAAGAACTCTTCGGTTCTATCAGGGCTCTTACCTCTCTCTCGTATTGGTCGGAAATCGAATCGAACGCATCTTGCGCAATAAGCGCCAACCACTTGCCTTGTTACATGACCGGCAGGGCGTTCCACTGATCTGCGATGTTCAGGATTCAACCTACGGGATGAACGTTGGTAGTGCCCCTAGCTATACACCTTATGGATATCGTTTTTCTGCGCAAGCCAAGTCGACGATTGCTTACACCGGCGAGTGGTTCGAGCAGCCTATTGAAGGATATCTGCTAGGGAACGGGTATCGAGACTACAGCGCATCTCTGATGCGGTTCCGATCCCCCGATAGTTTTAGCCCATTCGGGGGTGTATTGAACCCTTATTGTTATTGTGACGGCGACCCTATCAATAATAGTGACCCTAGTGGGCATATGCCGAATAGTTCTCGCGCAACTCAACCTGGCTCATCAGCATCAAAACTTAACTTGCCCCCTCAGACTAACCGAAGCGGATCCAGCCCCAATTTGCTACCAGCAGTGTTCGGAGAACAATTTTCGATGCGTACGACGCAAAGCAACCAACCTGCTTCCATAAGCGACGGCTCAATGAGCTTACAACAATACAACAACATGACGACTCGATACAATAATCATATAAAAAGCCTGCACTCAGAACTTAAAACAGCCATAGAACAGAAAGACTCATCACTATCTATGAAAATCACAACCAATTTAAAAATCGCAGAGGAGGAAAGAGCTTCGCATATGGCATCACTAGACGCCGGCTTGGTTTATAGGCTTTCGAAAGGCAAAGAAACGTTCATCAGCACCAAACAGCCAACTCCAAAAGAACTTAACAGCCAAACACGCAGTACTCAGAATTAAATAATTCGCCCGCTTGAAGCCCTATTCTCAAACGGGCTCCAAACAGGTGAGGTTCAATCGCTTCGTTCAAGGAGGGGTAGTTGCCAAATAGTCAATCACACCGATGGCTGACCTAACGGAGCGGGAGCAGTCCACAAACTCCCCAGATTCTGCAACAACGACCCGGCAATCCCCTGCTGCCCAAGGTACTGCAGCAGCAACGGCGCAAACTGCCCGATCATCCCGGTATCCATCCCCAGCGCCTTGAACGCACTGTCCAGGTCGCTGCGGTTCTCCACATTGTTGCCCAGCGCATTGCTCAACGCCGACTGGCTCTCACTGTTCTTTCCGAGCATTTCACCCAACCCGCTCAGCCCGCCTAAGGCATTGGCCCCTGCAAGCAGGTCCAGCCCCGGCACCGCCTTGGTTAGCTGGCCATAGTCGTCACTGCTGAGATTGTTACGCGCCAACCCCAACATCGCCCCCGCCCCGCCAACGGCCTGTTCGGGGGTGATCTTCAATTCGCTGCCCAACGTATTGAGCAAATTCGCCTGAGCTTCGGGCGCCTGCACCTGGCCTTGCTGCTTCTGGTTCTGCATGGCGGATACGGCGTTGGCGGCGTCGCTGAGGTTGAAGGCGAACACCGGGCTCGCGGCCAGGGTCATAAGGGTTGCCAGAGTAAATGCTTTCATCGGGAGGGAACCTCGTGGGCCGGGATGGCCTTGGGAAACGAGGGATTTGAGTGATGGGCTGGGATTTTGTTCCACACCATGCATCGGGATACGCAGAATCGGTTACGTCCGCTGAAAACATGGTAAATAACTATCATTTTTACCAGTAGCCTTACAGACCTCTCTTCATCAATATCCCGGAGAAGCTCTTACCAATTTCATTGCCATACCAGGAGACACCGACGATGAAGACGAACGGCACTCAGTACTTCTACCTGAATGAAAAACTCGCGAGGGTGCAGAAGAACGCTAGTCAACGAACAATTTGCTGGGCTGCTGGCACGGCCGTTGCAGAACGTCGCAACACTGCTATAAATAAAACAGAATTGCTCGCAACAGACGATAAAGGCTCTATATCACTCTTTGGAAACTCAAATGAGAACAGACTGACTTATACAGCCTATGGCCACTCAAAAGACCTGTCGGCGCTGGAAATTTTACTAGGCTTCAATAGCGAGCACTTGGAAACATTATCACAATTCTATCTACTTGGCACGGGTTACCATCGGGGGTTTAGCCCGACGCTGATGCGCTTTTTATCCCCCGACAATATAAGCCCTTTCGGCGCCGGAGGGTTTAATCCCTACGCCTACTGCGCCAATGATCCGATTAATGCAATCGACCCGTCAGGGCACAGCCCTTTAAAATGGTTTGCAAATACTTTCAGAAACAGAATAGTAAAACTACGAGCCAAGATCGAATCATTCCAAAGCGCAACTGACAAGCTCAATAAAACTCTAAGAGAAATAACCATCCCAAATACAGAGCAAATTGAGAGCGCCCGATCCATATCCGATCTTAACGCTATGGCAAATCAATTAATCCTTGAAAAACAAAGACTGCCTGCGGTTCAAGCGATCAGCAAAAATACAACTAACTACGCGCTAAAACACAAAATCAAACTTCTCACTCAAGACACCCAAACATTGACCACCATCAATGAAACGATCAACATTATCCGTGTAGAAATAGATAACAGGAAAGCGATAGCCGCAATGAAAGAAATGAAAAAATTTGACCGTAATAAACCTACAGGCCCTACGATTGGAGTCAGCAAAAAGCAGAAGCGGGAGAAGCAGGGTTGGAATTTCGTTGACTAGACGCGTTAGCCCTAAATTCATAAAACCACGCCCCCTCAGAATAAATATCTATGCTGCACCTGTCGCCAACAGGCCTTCTTACATGCTCCTGCAACTGGTCGTATAGGCACCGAAACCAATGTTACCGTCGTGAAAAGCCCCTCTTTTGAGGGGCTCTACTTACGCGATGCTTGTTACGCAGCACCCCACATCTTGTGCGGGTCAATCACAAACTTCTTCGGCACCCCTGCATCAAACTCGCCATACCCTTCCGGCGCCTGATCCAGGTTGATCACCTGCACACCCACCACTTCGGCAATGTTGATACGGTCCCACATGATCGCCTGCATCAGCTGGCGGTTGTACTTCATGGTAGGCGTCTGCCCGGTATGGAAGCTGTGCGACTTGGCCCAGCCCAGGCCGAAGCGGATGCTCAGTGCGCCGATTTTGGCGGCGGCATCCACCGCACCCGGGTCTTCGGTCACGTACAGGCCCGGGATACCGATGTTGCCGGCAACGCGGGTAACCTGCATCAGCGAGTTCAACACGGTGGCCGGGGCTTCATGCTTGGCACCTTCATGGCCATGGCCACGGGCCTCGAAGCCTACAGCGTCAACGGCGCAGTCCACTTCCGGCTCGCCGAGGATGTCGACGATCTGCTCGTGCAGCGGGGTGTCCTTGGACAGGTCGACCACTTCGAAACCCTGCGACTTGGCGTGGGCCAGGCGCAGTGGGTTGAGGTCACCGACGATCACGCAGGCGGCGCCCAGCAGGCGCGCGGAGGCAGCGGCGGCCAGGCCGACCGGGCCGGCGCCGGCAACGTAGACGGTGCTGCCTGGGCCTACGCCGGCAGTGACGGCGCCGTGGTAGCCGGTTGGCAGGATGTCGGACAGGCAGGTCAGGTCACGGATCTTTTCCATGGCCTTGTCGCGGTCTGGCAGTTTCAGCAGGTTGAAGTCGGCATACGGCACCAGCACGTACTCGGCCTGGCCGCCGGTCCAGTCGCCCATGTCGACGTAGCCGTAGGCGCCGCCAGCGCGGGCCGGGTTGACGGTGAGGCAGACACCGGTGTGCATCTCTTTGCAGGAGCGGCAACGGCCGCAGGCGACGTTGAAGGGTACCGAGACCAGGTCGCCGATCTGCATGCGCTCGACGTCGCTGCCTTTCTCGATGATCTCACCGGTGATTTCATGGCCCAGCACCAGGCCGGTCTGGGCAGTGGTGCGGCCGCGGACCATGTGCTGGTCGGAGCCGCAGATATTGGTGGAGACCACCTTCAAGATCACGCCGTGCTCGATCTTCTTGCCGCGCGGGTCCTGCATTTTCGGGTAGTCGATCTTCTGTACTTCGACCTTGCCAGCGCCGAGATACACCACTCCACGATTGCCAGACATGCTCTTACCTCGCTTGATTTTTATTGATGCAGCGGTGGTGGAACGCGCCGCCATCCATGGGCGGCATGTGTTTCTGGAATGAGGGGATTGTGGGCCTGATGCGGCCGGATGCACTGACTGGGAGCGACAGGGAGATGCCTTTTAGCGGCAGGCTTGTCGTTGAAGGACATGGGGGATGTAACAGAGGTGGTTACCTGTTCTGGCCTTTTCGCGGGTGAACCCGCTCCCACAGGTTCGGCGCAAGCTTCAAGGCTGGCGAAGTACTTGTGGGAGCGGGTTCACCCGCGAAGAGGCCGGTGCAGGTTATTACAGAACTACAGTCCGATTGGCGTTAAGGAACACTCGCCGCTCGATGTGATAACCCACAGCCCGCGCCAGGGTCAGGCATTCGATATCACGCCCTTTGGCAATCAGGTCTTCCGGGTAATGGCTGTGGTCCACCACTTCGACGCCCTGGGCAATGATCGGCCCTTCGTCCAGGTCGTTATTGATGTAGTGCGCCGTGGCGCCAACCATCTTCACGCCCTTGTTGTACGCCTGGTGATAAGGCTTGGCGCCCTTGAACCCCGGCAACAACGAGTGGTGGATGTTGATCGCCCAGCCATCCAGGCGCCGGCACAGCTCCGGCGACAGCACCTGCATGTAACGGGCAAGCACGACCAGCTCGGCCCCGGTTTCTTCGATCACCTGGATCACCTTGCGCTCCTGCGCAGGCTTGTCCTTGGGATCGAGGGCGAAGTGGTAGTAGGGAATCTTGTGCCACTGCGCCAAGGGCTCGAGGTCGGGGTGGTTGGACACCACTGCCACCACGTCCATGCTCAGCTGGCCAATGCGCTGGCGATACAGCAAGTCGTTAAGGCAATGGTCAGCCTTGGACACCATGATCACCACCTTGGGGCGGTGCTTGGGCGCCGTCAGCTCGAAGGCCATGCCGAACGCACCGCTGCGCTCGGCCAGGCCGGCGCGGAAGCCGACCTCGTCGAAATCGTCCGGCTGGCGGAACTCCACGCGAATGAAGAAGCGCCCCGACAGCCGGTCATCGAAGGAGTGGTGCTCCGTCACGTAGCAGCGCTGCTCGAAGAGGTAACGCGTCACCACGTCGACGGTGCCGAGCATGCTCGGGCAGTCGGCGGTGAGAATCCAGGTATCCGGTGCCCGACTCATGTTCTTCTCCTTAAGCTTCGATGCTCAGGCCGTATTCGGCCGAAGCGTCCTGCAGCCACAGCCACCAGTAGTCGGCGAAGCTGCGGCGAATCACCAGCTCCCAGGTGTCTTCGGCGGTGCGGCGGATCACCAGCTGCGACTTGGCGAACACGGTGCCGACAGCCTTGCCCACCGGGAAGTTGTTCGGATGAACATCATAGCTGGTGGACTTCATCAGCACTTCACGCACGTTCGGGCCGCGCAGTTCCAGCAGGCTTTGCCCGCCGCTGACGTTGACCACCTGGATGTGCTGGCCTTCCAGGGCCGCGCGCAGCTTTTGCTCGACGGCCAGTTCCTGGCCGCCAGGCACGATCAGCAGCCACTCGTCGGGGCCGACCCATTGCAGCGAGGTGTCGCCGCTGGCAACCACGGTCAGGGCCACAGGCAACTCCAGGCCCAGGGCCTTGTGCACGCCTGCGGCGAATTCCGGGTTGTGGCCGTCGCCACGGATGGTCAGGTGGCCGAGGAATTTCTTCTCACGCAGGGTCACGCCTGCGTTCTTGCGGCCTTTGCCAACCAGGCTGGCCAGGTCGGCATGGTGCAGTGGCGACTGGGCCTTGGCCTCGGCGCCGGGGTTTTGCTGGTAGACGTTGATAGCGCTCATTTCTTACCTGCCTTGAATTCTTGTTCGTCGATGCGACGCCGCTTTTGTGTTGGGGCTACCGGCCTCATCGCCGGCAAGCCAGCTCCCACAGGGACCTCACCAACCTTCAAAATTGCATCGATCCTGTGGGCGCTGGCTTGCCGGCGATTGGGCCTGGCCTGCCCCCACAGGGCCCGGAGTCAAACGTTCTGCCGCTCACCCTTCGGATCGAAGAACACCGAAGACACGATCTCGGCCTCGATCACGCTGCCGTCAGCCTGTGGCGAGTAGACACGCTCGCCCATGCGCTTGAGGCCGCCCTTGACCACACCCATGGCAAACGAATAGCCCAGGGAGTTGTGCGCGTAGCTGGAGGTGACGTGGCCAACCATGTCCATCGGGATCGGCTGTTTCGGATCGAAGACCAGCTGGGCGCCCTCCGGCAGCCACTTGGTCGGGTCGACCGGCTTCAGGCCGACCAGCTGCTTGCGGTTTTCGCGCACGCAGTCTTCGCGGTTCATGCCACGCAGGCCGATCCACGAGTACGGCTTGTTGCGGCCCACGCACCAGCTCATGTTCAGGTCGTCCGGGTTCATCGAACCGTCGGTGTCCTGACCAACGATGATGAAGCCCTTCTCGGCACGCAGTACGTGCATGGTCTCGGTGCCGTACGGGGTCAGGTTGTACTTCTTGCCTGCCTCGACGATCTTTTCCAGTACGCCCATGGCGTAGTTGGCCTGCACGTTGACTTCGTACGACAGCTCACCGGTGAACGAAATCCGGAACACACGGGCCGGCACGCCTGCGACGTTGCCTTCCTTCCAGGTCATGAACGGGAAGGCTTCCTTGTCCATGTCGATGTCGGTCAGCTCGCTGAGCAGCTTGCGGCTGTTGGGGCCGGACAGGGTCATGGTGGCCCAGTGGTCGGTGACCGAGGTGAAATACACCTTCAGCTCCGGCCATTCGGTTTGCAGGTACAGCTCCATCCACTGCAGCACGCGTGCAGCGCCGCCGGTGGTGGTGGTCATGATGAAGTGGTTGTCGCCGACGCAGGCGGTGACGCCGTCGTCGAAGACCATGCCGTCTTCCTTGCACATCAGGCCGTAGCGGGCCTTGCCCACGTCGAGCTTGGTCCAGGCGTTGGTGTAGATGCGGTTGAGGAACTCGCGGGCATCCGGGCCCTGGATGTCGATCTTGCCCAGGGTCGAGGCGTCCAGCAGGCCTACGCTGTCGCGCACGGCCTTGCACTCGCGGGCCACCGCGGTGTTGAGGTCTTCACCGGCTTTCGGGAAGTACCAAGGGCGCTTCCACTGGCCGACGTCTTCGAACTCGGCACCGTTCTTCACGTGCCAGGCATGCAGGGCAGTGAAACGCACGGGCTCGAACAGGTGACCACAGTGGCGGCCCGCTACCGCGCCGAAGGTGACCGGCGTGTAGTTGGGGCGGAACATGGTGGTGCCCATTTCCGGGATGGTAATACCGATCGAACGGGCGGCAATGGCCAGGCCGTTGATGTTGCCCAGTTTGCCCTGGTCGGTACCGAAGCCCAGCGCGGTGTAGCGTTTTACGTGCTCGACCGACTCGAAGCCTTCGCGGGTGGCCAACTCGATGCCGGCGGCGGTCACGTCGTTCTGCTGGTCGACGAACTGCTTCGGCCCCTTGGTGCCTTTGTCGTGCGGCACCTGGAACAGCGCCACGGTGGCCTCTTCCTTGCGCGCAACGGTTTTCGGCAGGGTGCCGACGCTGGCTTTGAAGCCGGCTTCGGTGGCGGCGCGCGCGCCGCCTTCAAAACCATCGGCAATTACGTCGCCCAAGGCGTAGACGCCGTTGATGCCACCCACGCACTCGCGTTTCTGCGGCGCATCGCCCGGCACGAAGCCAAGAATGTCGTCACGCCATACCGGGCGACCGCCCAGGTGCGAAGCCAGGTGCACGATCGGGCTGTAGCCGCCGGAGGTTGCGATCAGGTCGCACTCAAGGGTTTCGCCTGGGCTGGTGACCTTGTGTGCCTGCACGTCGATGGCGGCCACGCGGGCGCCGGTCACATGCTTGCTGCCCTTGGCCTCGACCACGGCGCTGGAGGTGAGGATGCGGATGCCTTTCGCACGCGCTTCTTCAACCAGCGAGCCACGCGGGTTGTGGCGGGCGTCGGCAATAGCGACCACTTGCAGGCCGGCATCGTGCCAGTCCAGCGCGGCGCGGTAGGCGTGGTCGTTGTTGGTCGACAGCACCAGCTTGCGGCCCGGGGCCACGCCGTAGCGGCGAACGTAGGTGGAAACGGCACCCGCCAGCATGTTGCCCGGCACGTCGTTGTTGCCGTACACCAGCGGGCGCTCGTGGGCACCGGCAGCCAGCACCACGCGCTTGGCACGCACACGGTGCACGCGATGGCGTACCTGGCCGATCGGGGCGCGGTCGCCCAGGTGGTCGGTGAGGCGCTCGTGAATGGTCAGGAAGTTATGGTCGTGGTAGCCGTTGACCGTGGCACGTGGCAGCAGGGTCACTTCCGGCAGGCTTTCCAGCTCTTTGACCACGGCGCTGACCCAGTCGGCGGCAGGCTTGCCGTCGAGGGTTTCGCGGGAGTCGAGCAGGCTACCGCCAAACTCTTCCTGCTCGTCGGCCAGGATCACCCGGGCACCGCTGCGCGCGGCGGCCAGTGCGGCAGCCAGGCCAGCAGGGCCGGCGCCGACGATCAGCACGTCGCAGTGCTGGTTCATGTAGTCGTAGCTGTCCGGGTCGTTCTGCAGCGGCGCACGGCCAAGGCCTGCGGCTTTGCGGATGTACTTCTCGTAAGTCATCCAGAACGATTTCGGGTACATGAAGGTTTTGTAGTAGAACCCCGGCGGCATCATGCTGCCACCAACCTTGCCAAGGATGCCCATGACGTCGTTGTTGACGTTCGGCCAGCCGTTGGTGCTGGTGGCTACAAGACCGGCGTACAGCGCCTGCTGGGTGGCACGCACGTTGGGGATCTGGGTGGCTTCGCTGGAGCCGATCTGCAGGATCGCGTTCGGCTCTTCGGTACCGGCGGCGATGATGCCGCGCGGACGCGAGTACTTGAAGCTGCGGCCAACGATGTCGACGCCGTTGGCCAGCAACGCGGCGGCCAGGCTGTCACCGGCATAACCCTGGTAGGTCTTGCCGTTGAAGGTGAAGTTCAGGACCTTGCTGCGGTCGACACGGCCGCCGCTGGCGAGGCGATAGGTCTGGCTCATACTTTTTCCCCTTGGCCTTTGACGGTCGACGGTGCGCAGGTTGGCTTGCCGCCTTCGGTCACTTGCGGCTTCTCGCCAATCTTGTAGGTTTCCAGAATTTCGTAGGTCACGGTGTTACGGGTGACGTTGAAGTACTGGCGGCAGCCGGCAACGTGGTCCCACAGTTCATGGTGGATACCGCGCGGGTTGTCACGGTAGAACATGTAGGTACCCCACTCCTCGTCGGAGCAGGCGGCAGGGTCCAGCGGGCGGGCGATGTGTGCCTGGCCAGAGGCGTGGAACTCTTCTTCGGAGCGCAGCTCGCCGCAGTGGGGACAGAAAATATGCAACATGACGGTGTCTCCGGTTAGTGGGCGACGGCGGCGGCGCCGTGTTCGTCGATCAGTGCGCCGTTGTAGAAACGGTCCATGGAGAACGGCGCGGCCAGTGGGTGCATTTCGCCCTTGGCCAGGCTCGCGGCGAAGACGTTGCCCGAACCCGGGGTCGCCTTGAAGCCGCCAGTACCCCAACCGCAGTTGAAGAACATGTTCTTGACCGGGGTCTTGGTGATGATCGGGCAAGCGTCCGGCGAGGTGTCGACGATGCCGCCCCACTGGCGGTTCATGCGTACGCGCGAGAGGTTGGGGAACATCTCGACGATGGCCTGCAGGGTGTGCTCGATCACCGGGTACGAACCGCGCTGGCCGTAGCCGACCCAGCCGTCGATACCGGCACCGATCACCAGGTCGCCCTTGTCGGACTGGCTGATGTAGCCGTGCACGGCGTTGGACATGATCACGCTGTCGATGATCGGCTTGATAGGCTCGGAGACCAGCGCTTGCAGCGGGTGCGACTCCAGCGGCAGGCGGAAGCCGGCCAGCTTGGCCATGTGCCCGGAGTTACCGGCGGTGACCACGCCGACGCGCTTGGCGCCGATGAAGCCTTTGTTGGTTTCAACACCGATGACCGCGCCGTTTTCCTTGCGAAAGCCAATTACTTCGGTCTGCTGGATGAGGTCGACACCCAAGGCGTCGGCGGCACGGGCATAGCCCCAGGCCACGGCGTCGTGACGAGCCACGCCACCACGGCGCTGAACGGTCGCGCCGAGGATCGGGTAACGGGTGTTCTTCGAGCAGTCCAGGTACGGGATTTCAGCCGCGACCTGGGCGGTGTTCAGCAGTTCGCCATCGACGCCGTTGAGGCGGTTGGCGCTGACGCGGCGCTCGGAGTCACGAATGTCCTGCAGGGTGTGGCACAGGTTGTAGACGCCACGCTGGGAGAACATCACGTTGTAGTTGATGTCCTGGGACAGCCCTTCCCACAGCTTCATGGCGTGCTCATAGAGCTGCGCCGATTCGTCCCACAGATAGTTGGAACGCACGATGGTCGTGTTACGGGCAGTGTTGCCGCCGCCCAGGTAGCCCTTTTCGATTACTGCGACGTTGGTGATGCCGTGCTCTTTGGCCAGGTAGTAGGCCGTGGCCAGACCATGGCCGCCACCGCCGACGATAACCACGTCGTAAACCTTTTTAGGGGTTGGCGTGCGCCACATGCGCTGCCAGTTCTCGTGGTGGCTGAGGGAGTGTTTGAAGAGGCCGAAGCCCGAGTAGCGTTGCATGGTCGTTTACTCCACTCAGCGGTAAACAGGGAAATCTGCGCACAGCGCCGCGACGTTCTTCGCCACATCGGCTTCGACGTCTGCGTCACCGAGGTTGTCGAGGATGTCGCAGATCCAGCCGGCCAGGGCCACGCACTGCGCAACCTTGAAGCCACGGGTGGTCACGGCCGGGGTGCCGATGCGCAGGCCCGAGGTGACGAACGGCGACTGTGGGTCGTTCGGCACGGCGTTCTTGTTGACGGTGATGTGCGCGCGGCCCAGGGCGGCGTCGGCGTCTTTGCCGGTGAGCCCCTGGCGAATCAGGCTGACCAGGAACAGGTGGTTGTCGGTACCGTCGGACACCACGTCGTAGCCACGGTCGATGAACACCTGAGCCATGGCCTGGGCGTTTTCGATCACTTGCTTCTGGTACACCTTGAACTCAGGCTCCAGCGCTTCCTTGAAGCACACCGCCTTGGCGGCGATCACGTGCATCAGCGGGCCACCCTGGGCGCCCGGGAATACGGCGGCGTTGAGCTTTTTCTCGATCTCTTCGTTGGACTTGGCCAGGATCAGGCCACCACGTGGGCCGCGCAGGGTCTTGTGGGTGGTGGTGGTGACCACGTCGGCGAACGGGATCGGGTTCGGGTAAAGGCCAGCGGCAACCAGGCCGGCAACGTGGGCCATGTCGACGAACAGCAGCGCCCCAACCTTGTCGGCGATGGCGCGGAAACGTGGGAAGTCGAGGGTCTTGGAGTAGGCCGAGAAGCCGGCAACGATCATCTTCGGCTTGTGCTCGACCGCCAGGCGCTCGACTTCGTCGTAGTCGATCAGGCCGGTATCGGTGTTGATGCCGTATTGCACAGCGTTGTACAGCTTGCCCGAGGACGACACCTTGGCGCCGTGGGTCAGGTGGCCGCCGTGGGCCAGGCTCATGCCCAGGATGGTGTCACCGGCCTGCAGCAGGGCCAGGTACACCGCGCCGTTGGCCGACGAGCCTGAGTGTGGCTGGACGTTGGCGTAGTCGGCGCCGAACAGCTGCTTGGCGCGCTCGATGGCCAGTGCCTCGACTTTGTCCACATGCTCGCAGCCACCGTAGTAGCGCTTGCCCGGGTAGCCTTCGGCGTACTTGTTGGTCAGGCCGCTGCCTTGGGCCTGCATCACACGCTTGGAGGTGTAGTTCTCCGAGGCGATCAGCTCGATGTGGTCTTCCTGGCGCTGTTCTTCGGCATTCATCGCCGCCAGCAGTGCATCGTCATAACCCTGGATCTGGTCTTGCTTGCTGAACATCGTGTATCTCCCGGCAGCGATCGTTTTTGTCGTAGAGCACTGTGGCCCTTTGTGGCGATGTTATGACTGGCCGGGGCAGGTCAGATGCCTGCGCACGCCTTGCAATGGCGCGTTTACGACATTCGTTTTGCACTGGGCTCTCTGACCCCATCGCCGGCAAGCCAGCTCCCACAGAAAATGCGCTGCCCTCAGGCCTTGTGGAGCGCCTGTGGGAGCTGGCTTGCCGGCGATAGGGCCTGTACAGGCAAAGCTGAAACCAACCGATGCACCGCTTGTATAGGCAACCGCTGAATCGATGGTTTAGAGTGCTGTTCTGCGTCGTTCACAGGACAGGGTCATGACCGATAAGAGCCAACAATTCGCCAGCGACAACTATTCCGGTATCTGCCCCGAAGCCTGGGCTGCCATGGAAAAGGCCAACCACGGCCACGACCGCGCCTACGGCGACGACCAGTGGACCGAGCGCGCCGCGCAGTACTTCCGCGAGCTGTTCGAAACCGACTGCGAGGTGTTCTTCGCCTTCAACGGCACCGCCGCCAACTCGCTGGCCCTGGCCTCGCTGTGCCAGAGCTACCACAGCGTGATCTGCTCCGAGACCGCTCACGTCGAAACCGATGAATGCGGCGCGCCGGAGTTCTTCTCCAACGGTTCCAAGCTGCTGACCGCGCCCAGCGTCAACGGCAAGCTGACACCCGAATCCATCCGCGAAGTGGCGCTGAAGCGCCAGGACATCCACTACCCCAAACCGCGTGTGGTCACCCTTACCCAGGCCACCGAGGTGGGTACCGTCTATCGCCCCGATGAGCTGAAGGCGATCAGCGCCACCTGCAAGGAGCTTGGCCTGAACCTGCACATGGACGGCGCGCGCTTTACCAATGCCTGCGCGTTCCTCGGTTGCAGCCCGGCCGAACTGACCTGGAAGGCCGGCGTCGACGTGTTGTGCTTTGGCGGCACCAAGAACGGCATGGCGGTGGGTGAGGCGATTCTGTTCTTCAACCGCCAGCTGGCTGAGGACTTCGACTACCGCTGTAAGCAGGCTGGGCAGTTGGCGTCGAAGATGCGCTTTTTGTCGGCGCCGTGGGTAGGGCTGCTCGAAGATGGCGCCTGGCTGCGCCATGGCAACCATGCCAACCATTGCGCGCAGTTGCTCGCCTCGCTGGTGAGTGATCTGCCGGGCGTGGAGCTGATGTTCCCGGTAGAGGCCAACGGGGTGTTCCTGCAGATGCCTGAGCAGGCCATTGAAGCGCTGCGCGGCAAGGGCTGGCGGTTCTATACCTTTATTGGCAGCGGTGGGGCGCGGTTCATGTGCTCGTGGGATACCGAGGAAGAGCGGGTGCGTGAGCTGGCGGCGGATATCCGCAGCATCATTACTGCCTGACAGATTGCTGGGGCTGCTCCGCAGCCCATTGGCGCGGCTCCCACAGGGCTTGAATCCTGTGCGGTCGGTGTGGGAGCTGGCTTGCCGGCGATGGGCTGCGCAGCAGCCCCGACTATCTAAAGCCTGAACCCACCCATCTGCCGCGCCAAGTCATCGGCCAAGCCACGCAAAGCCTGGCATTCCTCCCGGCACCCCTGCACTTCTGCGGCCGTTTCCCGCGCCAGGTCGGAAATCCCCTGCACCGTCCGGTTGATCTCCTCGGTCACCGCCGACTGCTCCTCGGTCGCCGTGGCCACCTGATGGTTCATGTCGCTGATGTGTTCCACCTGATCGGTAATCGCGCCCAGCGACGCCCCGGTGCGCTGGCTCGACTCCACCCCGCTGCCGGTCGCCTGCTGCCCCGCCTGCATCGAACTCACCGCCGAACCCGCACCCTGCTTCAAGCGCTGGATCATCTGCTGTACCTCATCAGTGGACAGCTGGGTGCGCCGGGCGAGGGTGCGTACCTCATCGGCCACCACGGCAAACCCACGGCCCATCTCGCCTGCACGCGCAGCCTCGATGGCAGCGTTCAACGCCAACAGGTTGGTCTGCTCGGAAATACTGCGAATTACCGCCAGAACTTCATCGATCGAAGCGACTTCATCGGCCAACTGGCTGACCGCATCGGCTGCTTTGCCAATATCGCCCGACATACCCTCGATACCACGGATCGAGCGCTGTACGACTTCACGCGCCTGCAACGCCTCATCCCGCGCCGACTGCGAAGCCTGCGCCGCGTCGCCGGCATTGCGGGCGATGTCCTGCACGGTCAGGCCCATTTCATGTACGGCGGTGGCGACCATTTCGGTCATTTCCTGCTGCCGCCCGGAACGCTCTGCGGTGTTGTCCACAACCTGAGTCACCTGCTCCACGGCACGGTGCAGCCGGTCAGAGGTACTCAACACTTCACTGATCAGGCCGCGCTGGCTGTCGAGGAAGCGGTTGAAACCACGGGCCAGGTCGCCCAGTTCATCCTGACGTGCATCATCCAGCCGGTGGCTGAGGTCACCCGCGCCGCTGCCGATCTGCACCAGCGCAGCGGTGACACGGCGTAACGGCCTCACCAGGCCACGGGCCAGAAGCACCACCAGCAGCAGCGACACCAAAGCCACGACACCACCGACCAGACTGGTCAGCCACACCGCCTGATGCATCTGTGCGTAGATTTCCGACTCCGGCACCTCGGCCACCAGGGTCCAGTCAAGATCGCGCAAAGGCAGGCCAAGCGCCAGGAAGGGCTCGCCATCTCGGCTGAAACGGCTACTGCGCAGGCCTTCACCGCCGGTCATCACGGCCTTGGCCGCATCCGCACCAAGCTGCTCGGTGAGTTGGCGCTTGCCGCTGAAGGCGTTGTCCGGGTGAACCTGGATCAAGCCATCGTTACGCACCAGAAAAACCTTGCCGTGCTCGCCGAAGCTGAAGTCGTGAATCAGCCTGGACAGCTCGGTCATCAGCAGACCCATGCCAGCCACGCCGACAAGCTGGCCGTTTTTTTCCACGCGGTAGTCGATGAACAGCGCCAGCTCACCGGTGGCACCGTCGATGTCGATGTTGATCAGGCGCTCGGCGCCGCTGTCGATGTAGCCATAGAACCACTTGTCTTTGGGGTTACTGCGGCTGAGGGTGCGATCCAGGCCGTTCTCGTTGTAGTAGTGACCGGTTCCGGTCGACACAAACAGCGTGGTGAAGGCGTGATTGCGCTGCTTGGCAGCTTGCAGGTATTCGAGAAAATGAGGGGCCTGGGCGGGGTCTTCACCGGTCGCAAGCCAGTCGCGCAGCAGGGTATTGCCGGCAATGTCCGCCGCCGCCGTGAGCGGCTGGCCGAGCATCCGCTCGATGTCGTTGCGGATAGCTTCGATGCTGGCCGGGAGCGCGGTGTCGACCAGGTAGCGCTCGGTAAGGCGGTTGAGCGCCACCGTGAAGATAATGACTACCACCAGGATGCTCGCCAGCAGGGCGGCGCCCATGCTGGTGATCAACTGCCACTGGATGCTTCTACGCCAGATACCCATGCCTACTCCCCTGCACATTATTGTTGTGCGGAAAGTGTATACACTTGCGTATCCAGTTAATCCAGTGATCCAAGACAATCAGGCGCGCCCTGTAGGAGCGGGTTCGGCGCACCGATGAACCCGCTCCCACAGGCGCCCCCGGCTATCGATCAGAACTCTGCGATGGTCCGAACGATGGCATCGACGGTAGCGTCGATCTGCGCCTGGGTGCGCTCAAGCGTCTTGCGGTGTTCATTCTGCAGGTCAACCTGCTTGGAACACAGGTTCAGAGCGGCCAGCACCAGCAGCTTGTCGCCGATCAAGGTCGGATACTGGCGCTTGGTTTCGTTCAAGGCGGTGTTGAGCATCCGCACCGCCTGGGCAAGCGTCTCTTCCTGGCCTTCGGGTGCCTTGATCGAATAATCGATGCCGAGGATCGACACCACATTGATCGGCTGCTCTTGCAGTCTCATGCGCCGACGACACCCGCGCTGGCACGCTCAACCAGAGCCTGGATGCGTGCAGCCGTAGCACCGTTCTTTTCTTCCTGCTCCATCAGCGACAGCTGCAGGGTTTCGTTTTCTTCCTTGGCCTGGGCCAGTTCCTGGCCAAGGGCGGAGTTCTGCTCGGTGAGTTGAGCGTTTTTCTGCATCAGGTCGCTGACCAGTTGCTCGATTTGATTCAGGGATGCTTCCAGCATGGGTCTATCTCAGGTTGTTGCGAGGGGCGCACACGATAAAGAAAAGTACGGCCCATCGCCATTAAATATCAGATTCATAAGGTGTCTAACCCGCAGATTGACAGGGTATCTGCCCCCTTGTTCCGATCTGGATCAACCGCCGGTCAGGAAAAAGATAGCCACCTCACAAAATTGACCCTGTCGCACTCAAGACTCACCGGTCACGACCGATAGCCCGGCAAGTCTTGTTTTGTCGCACTTTTGCGCACTCTTTCTCCCTTGCCTGGATCCTCCCTTCCATGTCTCTACGCAACATGAATATCGCCCCGCGCGCGTTGCTCGGCTTTGCGCTCATCGGCGTGCTGATGCTCGGCCTCGGTATCTTCTCGCTGATACAAATGGGCAACATTCGCCAGGCCGGCGTCGCCATCGAACAGGTCAGCGTGCCGAGTATCAAGATTCTCGACGAACTCACCGCGCTGAACCTGCGCATGCGCACCCTTTCCTACCGCCTGCTGCTCAACCGCGAGCCAGAGACCCAGCGCGATACCCTCAACCTGCTGGATCAGCGCAACACCCAGATCGACCGAGCGCGCCAGGCTTACCTGCCGATGATCGGTGCCGCCGACGAGCAGGCCGCGTTCGACCAGTACGGCCAATTGCTCAGCCAGTACCGCCAGCTGGAATCGCGCATGCGCAGCCTGAGCCAGGCCGACCGCCTTGATGAGCTGCGCGACCTGCTGAACCGCGACCTGCTGGCCAACTCCGAGCAGATCAACAAGGTCATGGACACCCTGGTGCGCATCAACACCGACCAGACCCGCGCCACCAACGCGAAAGCCGCCAGCCAGTATGCCGCCGCCTTCGCCCTGGTGATCGGGCTGCTGATTGCAGCCACGGTGCTGACCTTCCTTTGCGCATTCCTGCTGACGCGCAGCATCGTCAGGCCCATTGAAGAGGCACTGAAGTCGGCCGAACAGGTTGCCGACGGTGACCTGACCCACGTCATTCGCGCCGAAGGCACCGACGAAGCCGCCCGACTGCTGCGCGCCATGGCCCGCATGCAGGACAAGCTGCGCGACACCTTGCAACAGATCGCCGGTTCCGCCACCCAGTTGGCGTCGGCTGCCGAAGAGCTGAATGCAGTCACTGATGAAAGTGCCCGTGGCCTGCAACAACAGAACAACGAAATCGAACAGGCAGCCACTGCCGTTACGGAAATGACCAGTGCGGTGGAAGAAGTGGCACGTAATGCCGTAAGCACCTCCGAAGCGTCCAGTGAAGCCAGCCGCTCGACCGGTGACGGTCGTGACCTGGTGATGGAAACCGTGGGCGCCATCGACCGCATGAGTGGTGATGTGCAAGCCACTGCCAAGCTGATCACCCACCTGGCCGAGCAGTCGCGTGATATCGGCAAGGTGCTGGACGTGATCCGTGGCCTGGCCGATCAAACCAACCTGCTGGCGCTTAACGCTGCTATCGAAGCCGCGCGTGCGGGTGAGGCGGGCCGTGGTTTTGCCGTAGTGGCCGATGAAGTGCGGGCGCTGGCCCACCGTACCCAGCAGTCGACCAGCGAAATCGAGCGGATGATCGGCAGTATTCAGGGCGGTACGGAGGAAGCGGTGGAGTCGATGCGCACCAGCACCGAACGCGCCGAATCGACGCTGAACATCGCCCGTGGTGCGGGCATGGCGCTGGATACCATTGCCGGTGCCGTGGCGCAGATCAACGAGCGTAACCTGGTGATCGCCAGCGCGGCAGAAGAACAGGCCCAAGTGGCGCGGGAGGTGGACCGCAACCTGGTGAATATCAATGACCTGTCGGTGCAGAGTGCTACCGGGGCGCATCAGACCAGCGCGGCTAGCGCCGAGCTGTCGCGTCTGGCTGTTGACCTTAATGGTCTGGTAGCCCGTTTCCGTACCTGACTTCTAAAAGCCGGGGCCGCTTTGCGGCCCATCGCCGGCAAGCCAGCTCCCACACCGACCGCGCAACTCTCCTGGCTTGTGCAGTACCTGTGGGAGCCGCGCTTGTCGTGGCGACGAACCGCGTCGATGGGCTGCGAAGCAGCCCCAGCAACTTCAGATCAGTAATCGATCCGCACATCCCCTTTCGGCACACTGCAGCACGACAGGATGTAGCCCTCGGCTTCGTCCTCTTCGGTAATGCCGCCGTTGTGGTCCATTTCCACCTCGCCGCCCAGCTTCAGCACCTTGCACGTACCGCAAATGCCCATGCCGCACGCTTTCGGGATCATCAGCCCGACCTTGGCCGCCGCCGCATGCACGGTCTCGCCCGGGGCAATGCGAATGCTCTTCTCGCTGCCGATGAACTCCACCAGGTTCAGGTCGGAAACATCCAGCTCCGGCGCATCGGCCGCCTGCTCGGCATGCTCAACCGCATCGGCCTTGGCCTCCGCCGGGGTCGCACCGAACGATTCTTCGTGGTAATTCTTCATGTCGAAGCCAACCGCCTCGAGCATGCGCTTGACGGCGGTCATGTACGGCGTCGGGCCGCAGCAGAACACCACACGCTCCATGTAGTCCGGCGCGATCAGCTCCATCAACCGCTGGTTCAGGTAACCGCGATAGCCGGCCCACGGCTCGCCCAGCCCATGCTTCTCGCAAATGATGTGCAGGCTGAAGTTGGGAATGCGCGAGGCCATCTGTTCAAGCTCGCGGTGGTAGATGATGTCCTTCGGCGAACGCGCGCTGTGCACGAACACCATGTCGACATTGGCGTTGGTGTCGTAGAACCAGCGCGCCATCGACATGACCGGGGTGATACCGACACCACCGGACAGGTACAACGCCTTGCCGGCCGGGAAGTCGATGGCGTTGAACAACCCCACCGGGCCATGCACTGGCAGCTCGGCGCCCTCGTGCATGGTGTCGTGCAGGAAGTTGGACACCTGGCCGCCCGGCACGCGCTTGACGGTGATCGAGAAGCTGTAGGGCACCGACGGCGAACTGGAGATGGTGTACGAGCGCATCACCGGCTTGCCTTCGATTTCCAGCTCGAGGGTGACGAACTGCCCCGGCTTGAAGAAGAACATGATCGGCTGGTCTGCCATGAAGCAGAAGGTGCGCACGTCCCAGGTCTCCTGGATGACCTTGACGCAGCGCACGATGTGGCGGCCGTTGGCCCAGGTCTGGGTGGTGACCGGATTGAGGAAGGTATCGGACATGTTCATCTCCAGCGGCCGACTATGGCCCTTTTCATGGCTCCGATAATGCTCAACCCGTGAGCGACGTACATTCCTGCCAGCGACATCGGCGTGCTTATCGCGACCAGCCCCGCAATACAAGGGCTGGGGCGTCGTTATTCAAATCGGCCATGTCGTCCATGGATACGGTTCGCGGCGTCTTCGGACGCACACTCCACGGCAAAACAACTAGCTGCTTTTCAAGAGCAACCTTGCGGCACCACAACAACGATTAGCCACCTTTTGCCGGCCGCACACGGCCCCGAGGAATACACGATGGACGTCACCGCAACCCTGAGCCTGGGCGATCCACTGGAACCTGCACGCAAGGCCACCGCCGAGATGTTGCAGACCCGCGAGCGCACCTACTCGCTGCCCCAGCCTTTCTACACCGACGAGCGTCTGTTCCAGATCGACATGCAGGAGATCTTCCAGAAAGAATGGCTGATCGCCGGCATGACTTGCGAAATCCCGGCAAAAGGCAACTACATCACCCTGCAGATCGGCAAGAACCCGATCCTGGTGGTGCGCGGTGCCGAAGGCAAGGTGCATGCCTTCCACAACGTATGCCGCCACCGCGGTTCGCGGCTGTGCGTGAGCGACAAGGGCAAAGTGGCCAAGCTGGTCTGCCACTACCACCAGTGGACCTATGAGCTGGACGGCCGCCTGCTGTTCGCCGGCACCGAAATGGGCGCCGACTTCGACATGAAGGAGTACGGCCTGAAACCGGTACACGTGAAGGTTTCCGGCGGATACATCTTCATCAGCCTGGCGGAAAACCCGCCTGCCATCGACGAGTTCCTGGGCACCCTCGAGCACTACATGGAACCGTACGACATGGAGAACACCAAGGTGGCCGTGCACACCACCTTGATGGAAAAGGCCAACTGGAAACTGGTGCTGGAAAACAACCGCGAGTGCTACCACTGTAGCGGTTCGCACCCGGAACTGCTGCAAACCCTGCTGGAGTGGGACGACACCAACGACCCGCGCGCCAGCCAGGAATTCAAGGACCACGTGGCCAGCTCTGCCGCCGCCTGGGAAGCCGAGAAAATCCCTTACCTGCACAAAAGCCACGGCCTGCGTAACCGCATCGTGCGCATGCCGCTGCTCAAGGGCACCGTGTCGATGACCATGGACGGCAAGCAGGCCTGCCAGAAGCTGATGGGCCGCATCAAGAACCCGGACCTGGGTTCGATGCGCATCCTGCACCTGCCGCACTCGTGGAACCACTGCATGGGTGACCACATCATCGTCTTCACCGTGTGGCCGATCAGCGCCCAGGAAACCATGGTCACCACCAAGTGGCTGGTGCACAAGGATGCCGTGGAAGGCGTGGACTACGACCCTGAGCGCATGCGCAAAGTGTGGGACGCTACCAACGACCAGGACCGTCGCCTGGCGGAAGAGAACCAGCGCGGGATCAACTCTACCGCTTACCAGCCGGGCCCGTACTCGAAGACTTACGAGTTTGGTGTGGTCAACTTCATTGACTGGTATAGCCAGCGGGTTCTTGAGAACCTGGGGGCGGAGCCGGCACCTTATCTGAAGGAAGTGCAGGCGCAGTAATCAATGATGAACCGGGCAGGCAAGCGATTGGTTGCCCGGTTCTTGACTTCATGCATGAACGTTTGGCCGCACCGAGTCGCCACGAATCTTCTGCACAACATCCCAGCCTAACGTCAGCACCGGAGTGACTCCTGACAGAATTCCCACTGTTTCCATGACCACACCGGGTATCTCGGCCGGATTCTGCGTCAAGTAGGCCCCCACCTCAGTCGCGTGATGCTGGATGTTCAATGAACGCTCCGTGATACCGAGGCTTGTTGCCGCCGCCCCTATCACGACACTGTCGGTTACGGACGGCATCGATGGTCCCCCCTGCTCACTCCAGACAACAGCAGCGGCAGCAACTTTCAAAGTCCCCTTGTGAGTCTTGGCCCATACCTGGAATTGCTTGGCAAAAGAAATCGAAGAACCAGCCTCCCCCCTACGTTGAACGACCAGGTTGAACGCAGACAAGACGCCGTCGACAATATTCAGTGCACCTTCTAACAAACCGGTCAGGAAAATCGCATTAGGCATGGAGAATCCGCCATTGCGATCGACCCGATTAATTGGATCGCCTGTGCAATAGGTATAGGTATTGATCCCACCCATACCGAACGGGCTCAGCGCATCGGCACCATGGAATCTCATGAGTATCGGGTTATAGGTGCGATGGCCATTGCCAAGATGATAGTGGCCTGTCATTGAGTCGCGGTACTCTCCGCAGAATGCCAAGCGTGACCCAGATAGCCCATTAGAGGCGCCATATGCGGTGAAACCACGTGGATGGCCGTGCCGAATCATAGGCGAGTAGCCTCGATGGACCCTGTGGAGTTCCTTCTGACTTTTTTGAGCGCTGCAGCAGGTGATGGTGATGATGATGAATCCATGTTTATGTTAACCACTCCCGGATTGATATTGATCACGACAGATCCCGAAGCTTGCTGAGAAGGCGACACCTGTACCTGCTCACCCAACTGTGCATAACCGGTCATAAGACGCATATTCTGCCACGCTGCGTCTGCAGCCCCCCTGAAGCCGCCGGTCAGGTTGCTGGCGATTGTTACGGCAGACTTGGCAATGGAAGTTACGTTGCCAACACTCATCATGCCTAAAGCGACGGGTTGCAGCCTTTCCGAGCCAGTGAATAATAAAGTCGTTCCCGTCAGTACCAGCGCCGACTCAACCAAGAGTTGCCAATTGCCCCAAATTCCGGAGCGGTTCTGAATTCTGCTCGTCAACGCGGCAATATTCAGACCGGTATAGGCAGCAACTGTCGTCGCTCTGGTAACTTCGATGGAGGTCAGCACTTCCCAGAATCTACCTGATGGGTCGATTCTGTTGATGGGGTCTCCAGCACAGTAGGCATACTTATTGATTCCGCCCCGGCCGAAGGGGCTCAACCGATCGGGATTGAGAAAACGCATCAGAGAGGGGCTATAGAGCCTGTACCCGTTGCCAAGGTGGTAACAGGCCGTCACCTGGTCATGACGCTCGCTTGCGAACGCTGGCAGAGGACCAGGGCCAGATGGCGAGTGCCCATAACAGGTGTACGTCCTTTCAGAGGATCTTTGATCGCGTGATCCCGTATTCACCGAGCGCTGCGCATCTGTAATGAGTGAGGAGGCTCGCGTCATCTGTTAGTGCTCTGACACAGGATTTTGAAGACGACATTAACGCTGACCGACAGGTTCAGATACTGGTAAAACTGATAGGCCCACCAGCCCGATTTTTTCCTTCCATCGCCTACCTGCGCAGATCACGGCGTGGCTTGTACCCACAACTTATCCACATGTTTGTATGGTGCAGCGAGGGACAGCATCACAGTTCCAATGCATTCAGTCGCTAATGCTCATAATTTGCTCAATAGCTTCAAGCCCATGAGCCCCGGGCCTCACAGGCGAGCACGAACATGTTACCCACAGGCTGGCCAACAGCAATTGTGGGAAACCTGAAAAAGCACCACCGCTGACCGAGGGGGGATTGATTGTTTTTTGATCAAACCAATGAAGCCCGTAAACCACGCGGCCTCCAGCGAAGCACAAACACTTTATCCACACCTTGGCGAACAGATTCGGTGGGCAAAACAGAGGCGCACCCGACATTTGTGCCAGTATCGTGAAATGAAGAAAAGTGATGGGGTAATGACCACTACTTTGGCATTACTCAGAAGTGACTTATGCACAGCGCCAAGAGGGAACCGTAAAGTGGTTCGATGGAGGGCGGGGGATTGGGCTCCTAGGCGTTCAATGTGGCCAGCGGGCATCATTAGCCTGTCAGGGCCAATCACCGGCAAGCCAGCTCCCACAGGTATTGCACTGACCCCGGAGGCAGTGGTGACCCTGTGAGAGCTGGCTTGCCGGCGTTGAGGCCGGTACAAGTGTCAGCGGAGCACGCCCTCTTCCACCAACAGCTTGAGAATCGCCTCGGCGCCTTCCTGTGGAGAAACATCCTTCAGCACCTTGCCGCCGCCGCCACTGGCCTTGGCCGTCGCCGCCTTCATCCGGTCAGCACCGCTCTTGGCCTTGATCACCTTCAACCGCTTGGGCCGAGGACGGGCCGGTTGCAACTCGGCATCGGCCAACAGCTCGTCGTCGACTATGGCCACATTGCGCGCCGCCAGCACTCCCCGGCGTGCGGGGCCGAAGGCGCTCTGACGCGGTTTCGGCGCAGCGTTATCCACAGTCGCCAGCAACGGCAGGCGCACTTTCAACCGACGCCGCTGACCACGCGGCAGCGCCTGCAATACCTGGGCGGTGCCGTTGTCGATCGACTCCACCTCGGCCAACCCTACAATCAACGGCCAACCGAGTTTTTCAGCCAGCAGGAACGGCAACATGCCCGACCCCTCGCCCGTTTCCGCCTGGCTCCCGGTCAGCACCAGTTGCGCGCCGGCATCGCGCAGGTAATCGCCCAGCACACCCAGCACATCGGCGCCGGCCGGCTGCTCCAGCACATCCAGATGGTCCAGCCCCATGCCCAGGTAGGCACGCAGCGCCTCTTCCTGCGGGTCGCCGGCATGCACCACCTGCAAGTTATCCCCAGCCAGTTGCAAGCCCAGTTCGACGGCGCGAGCATCCTGCTCGGCGCGGCGAGCGCGACCGGAGCTTGGGTGGGCACCGATGGAAACCAGGCTGATCACTTTCGTACTCATGCTCGTGCCCTTATGCCGCGTCGCGCTGGCCGCCGCTGCGGTAGTTGTCCACAGCTTCGATCAGTGCCTTGAGAATCGCCGAGCTGTCGCCAATCACCGACAGGTCAGCCCGTTTGATCATGTCGCAGCCCGGGTCCATATTGATCGCCACCACCTTGTCGCAGGCGCCAATGCCCTGCAGGTGCTGGATCGCCCCCGAGATACCCACAGCCACGTAGACCCGCGCGGTCACCCAGGTACCGGTCGCACCCACCTGGCGGTTGCGCGGCATGAAGCCGTCGTCCACCGCCACCCGCGAGGCGCCTTCTGTGGCGCCCAGCGTCGCAGTCGCCTGGTGGTACAGGTCCCAGTCCTTGACCCCGTTGCCGCCCGAGACGATGAACTCGGCCTCGGCCATGGCAATGGTGGCCGGGTCCACGGCCACCGAACCAAGGTCTTCGATGCGCGACAGGCTGCGCGCCACGCTTGTGGACAACTCCACCGGCAAGGCTTCGTGACGGGTTTCGCTGACCGGTTCGGCGCACTCAGCCGCCGCCAGGATCAGACGCGGCACGGCGCGTTGCAGGTCTTGCTGGCCAGCGCCAGCGCGGCCTACGCACTGGCCATCCTTGACTTGCCATACCCGCGTGGCCGGGCGCTCGCCCAGCGCTGCGCCGAGGCGCCGGCCCAGTTCGCCGCCGCCGGTGCGGCTGTCTGGCAGCAACCAGTGGCGTGGCGTGAACTGGTTATCCACAGCCCGCAGGCCCTGTACCAGCTGCTCCGGTACATAACCTTCGAAGGCCTCCCCTTCGATGACCAACAGCCTGTCGACGCCGGCTGTGGAAAAGTTGTTTTCCTTGTGCTCGCCAAACACCACCGCCAGCACAGCACCGTCGCTGCCAGCCAGGCTGTGAGCCAGGCCCAGCAGGTCGCGGTCGTGGCTGCTCAGGCGGCCACCGACCATGTCCGGCACCACGGCAATGTAGAACGCCGGCTCCGGCACCTGGTGCAGCGGCAGCTTGACCTCGGTCGCCGCCGTACGCCGCCCGCCCACACCGGTGCCCTGCTGGGCGCCGCTGCGGTCGATGCGCTTGATGCCCGCGGGGCCGATAAAGCCTGCGGCAATCGCATGGGGGTTCTTGCGGATGAGGCCATTGGGCCCCATCCAGCTGGTCTGCTGTGTCTGCATGGCCGCGTGCAGCGGGTGCAGGCGGTTACGGGCGATCCACTCGGCGCGTGGGTCGCGGCGGATAATGTCGCTCATCAGTGCACCTCCGCAGGTTCACGTTTGGCCGTTTGCGGCTTTGCGGTGGCAGGCGCGTCCTCTTCGATCAGCACGTCAGCCACCAACTCTGCCAAGTCCTTGATCTGTGGGCGCGGTTCGACCACGCCTTCGAGCATCGCAGTGCACTGCGGGCAACCCACGGCCACCAGTTCGGCCTCGGTTTCGCGGATGTCGTCCATGCGCATGTCCGGAATCCGCTGCTTGCCGGGGATGTCAGTGATCGGCGCACCGCCGCCACCGCCGCAGCAGCGGGAACGGAAGCCCGAGCGCTGCATTTCGCGCACTTCGATACCGAGTGCCTTGAGGACTTCGCGCGGTGCTTCGTACTCGCCGTTGTAACGACCCAGGTAGCACGGGTCGTGGTAGGTGACACTGCCGCCCTTGTGCTGACCGAGGTTGAGTTTTTTCGCGGCGATCAGCTCGGCGATGTAGGTGCTGTGGTGCTGCACCTGGTAGTCACCGCCCAGCTCGCCGTACTCGTTCTTCAGCACGTGGAAGCTGTGCGGGTCACAGGTGACGATGCGCTGGAACTTGTACTTGGCCAGGGTCTGGATATTGCGCTTGGCCAGCTGCTGGAAGGTCGCTTCGTCGCCGAGGCGGCGTGCCACGTCGCCGCTGTCGCGCTCTTCCAGACCGAGCACGGCAAAGTCCACGCCCGAGGCCTTCAGCACCTTGACGAACGAGCGCAGGGTGCGCTGGTTACGCATGTCGAAGGCACCGTCACCCACCCAGAACAGCACCTCGGTGGTGTTCACCTCGGACAGCAGTTGCAGGTTGAGGTCGGCGGCCCAGTTCATCCGCCCGCCAGGGGCGAAGCCGCCGGGGTTGTCGGTGGCGATCAGGTTGTCCAGCACCTCGGCGCCCTTGTTCGGGGTCGCGCCTTTTTCCAGGGTGAGGTGGCGGCGCATGTCGACGATGGCATCGACGTGCTCGATCATCATCGGGCATTCCTCGACGCAGGCACGGCAGGTGGTGCACGACCACAGCGTTTCGGCGTCGACCAGGCCATTGACGATCGGCTGGTGCGGGTGCCCGCCGTGCTCGCCGACTGGCTTGCCCGGGTACGGGCTGCCGGCGAACTTGGCATCGGTGCCACCGGCCAGGCCGATGACCATGTCCTGGATGAGTTTTTTCGGGTTCAGCGGCTGGCCGGCGGCAAATGCCGGGCACATCGCTTCACATTTACCGCACTGCACGCAGGCATCGAAGCCCAGCAGCTGGTTCCAGGTGAAGTCCACCGGTTTTTCCACGCCCAGCGGCGCGTTCGGGTCTTCCAGGTCCAGCGGTTTCAGGCCGGTGGAACGGCCACCGCCGAAGCGCTCGGCGCGGCGGTGCCAGGCCAGGTGCAGGGCACCGGCGAAGGCGTGTTTCATCGGGCCGCCCCAGGTCATGCCGAAGAACAGCTCCGACACGCCCCACAGCACGCCCAGGCCAAGGATACCGACCATGACCCAGCCGCCGGTGTTCGCGGGCAGGATGCCGGCGACCGGCAAGGTGGCAATGAAGAAGCTCACGGCGAATGCCAGCAGGCTTTTCGGCAAGCGCATCCATGGGCCCTTGGACAGGCGCGAGGGCGGGTTGAGGCGGCGCTTGAAGACGAACAAGGCACCGGTGAACATGATTAGCGTGGCCACCAGTAACGCGTAGCCAAGAATCTTGCTCTGCAGGCCGAAGCCATGCACCAGGATCGCCAGCGCGGCCGACAGCACGAAGCCACCGGCAGTGGCCACGTGGGTGTTGGACATGTACTTGTCGCGCTCGACCACATGGTGCAGGTCCACCAGGTAACGGCGCGGCATGGCCAGCAGGCCGCCGATCAGATCGACCTTGGCGGCCCGGCCACGACGCCACATGCGCACCCGGCGCAGGGCGCCGAGCACTGCCAGGCCAAGGGCAGCGAACAGCAGGATGGGTAGAAGGGTGTTCAACATGGGAGGCTCCCACAACAGCTGGATTCTTGCACCACTCTGAAGCTGGGATTGGCCCCTGTGGGAGCGGGTTTACCCGCGAATGCGCCCGGTCAGGCAACGGCGTTGTCAGCGCTGACGCATTCGCGGGTGAACCCGCTCCCACAGGGACCACGCCCGGTGGCGACGATTTGTTTCGATCAGAAGTCCTTGCACAGGCGCAAGGCGTCGTAGATCGCCGCATGCACGTTGCGCTGGGCCACGCAGTCGCCGATGCGGTACAGCAGGTAGCCTTCGCCCGGCTGGCTGAGGATCGGCTGTGGCTGGATGGCAAACAGCGCCTCCACGTCGATCTGGCCCTTGTTGCGCGAACCTTCCTTCAGTGCGTAATACAGCTCTTCGTCAGGACGCACGCCGTTTTCCACCACTACCTGGTCGACCACGCGTTCTTCCTTGGCGCCGGTGTATTCGTTCTCCAGCACCGCCACCAGCTTGTCGCCTTCGCGGTAGACCTTTTCCAGCATCATGTCGCCGGTCATGATCACTTCTTTCGGGTACATGCTGCGGTAGTAGGTGGGGAAGGTGGTACCGCCCATGGCCACGCCCGGCTTGATATCGTCGGTGACGATCTCCACCTGGCTGCCCTTGTCGGCGATGTAGTCCGCCGCCGACATGCCGGTGAATTCGCAGATGGTGTCGTACACCAGCACGTTCTTGCCCGGTGCCACCTTGCCGTCGAGGACGTCCCAGCTGCTGACCACCAGCCCTTCGGCTGCGCCCCAGTGCTCGTTCTGCTCGACGAATGGATGGCCGCCCACCGCCAGCACGATGACATCCGGGCGCAGGTCCTGGATGGCGTCCACGCTGGCTGCCGTACCCAGGCGCAGGTCAACTTTCAGCCGCGCAAGTTCCAGTTGGTACCAACGGGTGATGCCGGCAATCTGGTCGCGCTGCGGCGCCTTGGCGGCAATGGTGATCTGCCCGCCGATCTGGTCTTTCTTCTCGAACAGGGTCACGTCGTGGCCACGTTCGGCGGCCACACGGGCCGCTTCCATGCCGGCAGGGCCTGCCCCCACCACCACGACCTTGCGTTTGACGCCGGTGGTCTTCTCGATGATGTGCGGCACACCCATGTATTCACGGGAGGTGGCGGCGTTCTGGATGCACAGCACATCCAGGCCCTGGTACTGACGGTCGATGCAGTAGTTGGCACCGACGCACTGCTTGATCTGGTCGATCTGGCCCATCTTGATCTTGGCGATCAAGTGCGGGTCAGCCATGTGCGCGCGGGTCATGCCGACCATGTCGACGTAGCCGCCTTCGAGGATGCGCGTGGCCTGGTTCGGGTCCTTGATGTTCTGCGCGTGCAGCACCGGGATCTTGACCACTTCCTTGATACCGGCCGCCAGGTGCAGGAACGGCTCCGGCGGGTAGCTCATGTTGGGGATGACGTTGGCCAGGGTGTTGTGGGTGTCGCAGCCCGAGCCGACCACACCAAGGAAGTCGAGCATACCGGTGGCGTCGTAGTACGCGGCGATCTGCTTCATGTCCTCGTGGCTGAGGCCATCGGGGTGGAACTCGTCGCCACAGATACGCATGCCCACGCAGAAGTCGTCACCGACCTCGGCACGCACGGCTTTAAGCACTTCCAGGCCGAACTTCATGCGGCCTTCGAAGCTGCCGCCCCATTCGTCGGTACGCTTGTTGACCCGCGGGCTCCAGAACTGGTCGATCATGTGCTGGTGCACGGCCGACAGCTCCACGCCGTCCAGGCCACCTTCCTTGGCCCGCCGCGCAGCCTGCGCGTAGTTGCCGATCACCCGCCAGATCTCTTCCACCTCGATGGTCTTGCAGGTGGCGCGGTGGACCGGTTCACGGATGCCCGACGGCGACATCAGGGTCGGCCAGTTGAAGCCGTCCCAGCGCGAGCGACGGCCCATGTGGGTAATCTGGATCATGATCTTGGCGCCATGCTTGTGCATGGCGTCGGCCAGGTTCTGGAAGTGCGGGATGATGCGGTCGGTCGACAGGTTGACCGACGCCCACCATTCCTGCGGGCTGTCGATGGCCACCACCGACGAGCCGCCGCAGATCGCCAGGCCGATGCCGCCCTTGGCCTTTTCTTCGTAGTACTTCACGTAGCGGTCGGTCGTCATGCCGCCGTCAGTGGCGTAGACCTCGGCGTGCGCGGTGCTGAGCACACGGTTGCGGATGGTCAGCTTGCCGATCTGAATCGGCTGGAACATTGCTTCGAATGCCATGACGCTATCTCCGGCTTACAACGGCTTTGTAACGAACAGGCCATCTTCGTGGCCTTCTTCTGACCCGCCGTAGACCTGTTCGGCCACGGTGCGGATCGAGCTGCCGCGGGCAGCGAGAATCTGGTCCATTGCGCCGGCGAACCAGCCGGTGAACATGTAGTCGACCTTGCGGCCGACCTTGCCGTACACGTACACGAACGCGGAATGCTTGAGCTTGACGCTGCAGGTGCCTTTGTCCAGGTCGATGTCCTGGATTTCGAACAAGCCCCAGCCACGCTGGCTCAGGCGCTTCATGTAGTGCTCGAACACCGCCACACCTTCCAGGCCATGGCACTCGGCTTCTTTTTCACACCAGTGCCAGGCCGACTTGTAGCCGGCCTTGTAGAGGATCTCGGCATAGGCGTCGGCGCCCAGCACTTCCTCGATGCCGATGTGGTTGTTGACGAAGAAATGGCGCGGCACATACAGCATCGGCAAGGCGTCGCTGGTCCAGACACCGGTTTCGCTGTCGACTTCGATTGGCAATTGCGGGGCGATCTTGGCCATGGAAACTCAACTCCATAAAATTTTTGTTTGGGTGCCCCGGCGTTGCTGGCAGGGGCTTCAGGCTTGGAGAGCGGCTTACTCGCCCCACACGTCCTTGAGGACGTTGACCCAGTTCTCGCCCATGATCTTGCGCACCACGCGTTCGGAGTGGCCGCGCTTGAGCAAGGTCTCGGTGAGGTTGGGGAATTCGCCCACGGTGCGGATGCCCAGCGGGTTGATGATCTTGCCGAAGCTGGTCAGGCGGCGGGCGTAGCCCTTGTCGTGGGTCAGGTACTCGAAGAAGTCCTGGCCGTGGCCCTGGGTAAAGTCGGTACCGATACCGATAGCGTCTTCGCCGACGATATTCATGGTGTACTCGATGGCTTCGGCGTAGTCGTCGATGGTCGAATCGATGCCCTTGGCCAGGAATGGCGCGAACATGGTCACGCCGACGAAGCCGCCATGATCGGCGATGAACTTGAGCTCTTCGTCCGACTTGTTGCGCGGGTGCTCTTTAAGGCCCGACGGCAGGCAGTGCGAGTAGCACACCGGCTTTTTCGATTCGAGGATGACTTCTTCGGAAGTTTTCGAGCCGACGTGAGACAGGTCGCACATGATGCCGACACGGTTCATTTCCGCCACGATCTCGCGGCCGAAGCCCGACAGCCCGCCATCACGCTCGTAGCAACCGGTGCCCACCAGATTCTGGGTGTTGTAGCACATCTGCACGATGCCCACGCCCAGCTGCTTGAACACGTCGACGTAGGCGATCTGGTCTTCGAAGGCATGGGCGTTCTGGAAGCCGAACAGGATGCCGGTCTTGCCCAGCTCCTTGGCCTTGCGAATGTCGGCGGTGGTGCGCACCGGCATGACCAGGTCGCTGTTGTCGCGGATCAGCTTCTGGCTGGCGGCGATCTGGTCGACGGTAGCCTTGAAACCTTCCCAGACCGACACCGTGCAGTTGGCCGCAGTCAGCCCGCCTTTGCGCATGTCCTCGAACAGCTCACGGTTCCATTTGGCAATGATCAGGCCGTCGATGACGATGCTGTCGGCGTGAAGTTCGGCTGGGCTCATCAGGCTGTCCCCTTTTGTTGATTTGGGCCGCGCCGAATCTTCTGCCGGCGCTTTGGGGCCAGCATATGCCTGTGCCCAAAGGCGCCCCGATGCAAAAACGACAGGGGGTTTGCCGAAAGCGTCAATGCGCGACATCGCGCCCTCTGGCATGCTGCCTGGCGATGAGAGACAGTCTCGATAACGACATATCCGGCCGTTTCATGAACATTTCGTCAGGGACCTACCACCTTGCCGTAAGCTGAGCGAGAATCCCTGCCATTCGTCAGCCTGTTGAGGAGAAAGCGGATGAGATCAATGGCATGGCTGGTATTGATGACAGTCGTATCGGGCGCCCAGGCCGGCGAGGAAGAAAGCACCCCGTGCGACAACGTCGACACCGACCAGCAGTCCTACGCCTGCGCTGCGTTCAACAAGCAGACCGCCGAGCGCGAGTTGAAAGCGGCCTATGACGACCTGATCCAGCGCATCCGCGACCAGTACGCCGACGAGGGTGACCAGACCACGGCCCTGATCGCGCGTCTGGATGCGGCAGAGCAGCTGTGGACGCAGCTGCGCGATGCCGACTGCAAGGTCGAGACCTATGCCGAGAAGCCCGGCAGCAAAGCGTTCCAGGCGGCGTGGGACACCTGCGTGGCGCAGCGCAGTGATGACCGCTCGGAGTATTTGCAGGCGATTGGGCAGCAATAGACACGTTACCCCGTTAGGAAAAGCTTGCAACTTATCTGACTTGGCAATCCGAAACACAGTGCACGCCAGACGCCTCAGCCGAGGCGTCGCACTGTACTGAAGGAAACCAAGACATGACTTCCAACATCAGCAAAACCGACATGGACAGCGCCATTGCCGCGCTGAAGAAAGAAGGCGAAGAACGCGCTGTAATGGTCGCCAACACCGTCTGCATTTTCGCCCCGGATGTACCGGCCACAGTTGCCGAAGACGTGCTGGATGGCATGCGCCTGATGAACCTGTCGGCAAACAAGAAGTTCGACAAAGAAACCCAGCAGCGCGAATGGTACAACTTCTACAACGATGGCCTGGGCAAATTCGGCTGGACACTGACCGGCGCCGCTCACGTCGAAGAGGCGCTGGACAAGGACACTCACACGCTGGCAACCCTGGCCCCTGAAATTGTCACCGTCCAGATCGGCCATAACCATCGTCTGAGCCGCTGTGTCAGACGCTCTTTCGAAGTGATCGTGAAAACGCCAAAGGCACAGCAACTGCTTGAAGAAAGCAGCGTGAGCGTTTCGGGTAAATCCAGCACCGTGCAGATTTCGGCCTGCGAAATGACGCCACAGGGCCTGCCGATCATGCACATGACCAGTGTTCAGTTGAGCTATGACAAAGCCGAGAAGGCCGCAGGCTCGTCCGGCCGCATCCTCGACAAATCGAACACCCGTGTCTACCGAGCCTCGCAACAAGGTTCGTTCAGTGTTCGCCACTTCGGTGCCATGCGCGAAGCCGTCAGGTTGAAGCTGGCCAGTCAAGCGGCCGACATCCTGGCACTGGACATCTAAGCCAGATTTGGCGCCGCCTGCGGCGCCATCTTCGGGTATTTACATACACACAATGGCCTGAACCATGCCCGCATCACCTGCCCCCCAACACCTCGAAGACCTTCACGACTGCCTGCGCCTGGCACAAATGGATGCCAACCTGGCCCACGACCGTCAGCAACACGGCCAGCAGTGGTTCAGCTTTTTTCTGAAAACCCTGGAAGACTGCGGTGTCGAACTGTTCGAACGAACAACCAAGAGCTTCAACTGCACCCCAACGGATGCTGTGTTTGAGGAGGTCTTCGCCGGCTGGATTCCACCACCTCAGAGCCGCAACCAAAGCTTCAGGCGGGTGGCAAGCGATGTGCTCAACGGCTTGCGGCAGCCTGACCTTGCACTCCTGTGCAGTACATCAACCAGCTCGCATATGCGCATCGGTTTTGACCATGATGACCCTGACAGCCCGGTGGCGCTTGTATTCCACCTGTGGTGTACGACTGCTGCAGACACCCCACGAACGCGCCTGACCCTGCACCTGGATCACTTGGGTGCCAGACTCTTGCCCCAGGCCTTCGAGGTCCAGCGCGTACGCATCGAGGCCCGGCTCAGGGCACTGTCAGACCTCGATCAGATCTGATCAGCCAACTGAGGCTTGAGTGCCTGTCGCTCTGCCCTCGGGCAATGGCCGAAACGCCGTTTGTAGCAGCGCGTGAAGTACGACGGCAGCTCGAAACCGCACGCCACGCTGACCTGTGTGATGCTCATCTGCGTCTGGCACAGCAGCTGCCGCGCCTTGTCCAGACGCAAGCCAAGGTAAAACCCACTCGGCGTGTCATTCAGATACAAACGAAACAAGCGCTCCAATTGACGCCGGGTCACCTTGGCGCGGGCTGCCAGCTCCAATGTGCTCAGCGGTGGCTCGGTATGCTTTTCCATTTCACCGATCACCTGCACCAGCTTGCGGTTGCTGATGCCATAACGAGAGGCAATCTGCATCCGCTGGTGATCCTGACGTGGCCGGATGCGACCGAGCACGAACTGCTCCGACACCTGCACCGCCAGCTCGCCGCCGTGGGCCTGGGCAATCAGGTCGAGCATCAGGTCGATCGAAGCCGTGCCACCGGCACAGGTAATGCGCCGTCGGTCGATTTCGAACAACTCCTGGGTCACCTGCAGGCCCGGGTAGTTTTCCTTGAACGCCTCCAGCGCTTCCCAGTGCACGGTGGCGCGGTGGCCGTCGAGCAGGCCGGCCTCGGCCAGTACCACCGCGCCGGTATCGATGCCACCCAGAATCACCCCGTCATGGTCCAGCCGGCGCAACGCCTGCTGCAGCGCCGGCCCATAGCAGGCCAGCGGCTCGAAGCCGGCCACGATCAGCAGGATGCCACCCGGATCGGCTGCGGCCAGCGCCGCGTCGGCGTTCACCGACATGCCATTGCTGGCCTGCACCGCGCCGCCATCCAGGCTCAGCACCTGCCAGCGGTACGACGGCCCCTTGAACCGGTTGGCCACGCGCAGAGGTTCCAGGGCACTGATGAAGCCCATGGCGGAGAACCCGGGCAGCAGCAGGAAATGAATGATTTGCGGCATTGAATGCTCCACGGCAAAGGTGGTCGCCTCCGTGCAAGTGTTGGTCGCCAGGGTGCGATTTTTCACCCTGCCAGCAGCGTAGCGTGTTCACACGATCCACAGAGATCGAAACCCATAACAATATGCACTGCCGATGGAGAGCCACCATGCACAGCTTGATCCGCCGCAGCCTGTTGACCCTTGCCCTGAGCAGCATCGCCACCTCACCGCTTTTTGCCGCAGAGCCTGCGGCCTGCAAGAACGTGCGCCTGGGGGTGGTCAACTGGACCGACGTCATTGCCACCAGCGCCATGGCCCAGGTGCTGCTCGACGGCCTGGGCTACCAGACCAAACAGACCAGCGCTTCGCAGCAGATCATCTTTGCCGGTATCCGCGACAAACGCCTGGACATGTTCCTGGGTTACTGGAACCCGATCATGACC
>NZ_JABMCN010000199.1 GCF_013179515.1 Pseudomonas sp. CM27 | reverse complement strand
CACTGCGCAGGACTGGCCGCATGCCGATATCGCTGCCCTCAACCTGGTAGCCATCGAATGCCTGGCGGCACCCGATGCGCCGCGCCTGCACAGGCTGGCCGGGTTGCCAGACAGTGCCTTCGAGCACGACGGCCAGCTGACCAAGCGCGATGTCCGCGCCATCACCCTGGCGCGCCTGGCACCCCAGCCCGGTGAATTGCTCTGGGACGTTGGCGCAGGCTGCGGTTCGATCGGCATCGAATGGATGCGCGCCCACCCGGCCTGTCGCGCCCTGGCCATCGAGGCCGATGAAGGCCGCCAGGGTTTCATCGAACATAACCGCGACGCGCTGGGCGTCCCCGGCCTGCAACTGGTACGCGGCAAGGCCCCTATGGCATTGGAAGGTCTGGAGCAACCGGATGCAATCTTCATCGGTGGCGGCGTCACCCGTGAAGGTGTGCTCGACCTGTGCTGGGCAAGCCTGCGCCCCGGCGGCCGGCTGGTGGCCAATGCGGTAACCCTGCAAAGCGAACTGGCCCTGGCGCATTTCCGCGAACGCCACGGTGGCGAACTGACCCGCATCCACGTCGCCCACGCGCAACCCTTGGGCTCGTTCGACACCTGGCGCCAGGCGCTGCCGATCACCCTGCTGGAAGTGGTGAAACCCGTCGATGCGTGAAGAAACCCGCGAACAGCCTGCCGCTCTGCGCAGCGGCCTCACCACCGGCAGCTGCGCCACCGTCACCAGCCTGGCGGCGGCCAGGCTGCTGCTCACCGGGCAGTGTGACGATGCGCTGAGCATCACCCTGCCCAAGGGCAAGGTGGTGCAAATGCGGCTGGAATTCTGCCGTCTCGTTGGCGAACGCGCCGAAGCCGGCACACTCAAGGACGCTGGCGACGATCCGGATGTGACCCACGGTGCCCTGCTCTACAGCCAGGTGCGCCTGCTGGGCGAGCCGGGTTTCCGATTTGTCGCTGGCGCTGGCGTAGGCACCGTGACCCGCCCGGGGCTGGTGCTGGCGGTGGGCGAGCCCGCCATCAACCCGGTGCCGCGGCGCATGATCAGCGAACATCTGCAAAACCTGGCCGACCAGTGCGGCTACCCGGGCGGCTTCGAAGTCACGGTCAACGTGCAGGGCGGCGAGCAACTGGCCCTGAAGACCATGAACCCGCGGCTGGGCATCCTGGGCGGGCTGTCGATCCTCGGCACCAGCGGCATCGTGCGGCCGTTTTCCTGCGCGGCCTACATTGCCTCGATCCACCAGGGCATCGACGTGGCCCACACCAACGGCTACACGCACATCGCCGCATGCACCGGCAACGCCAGCGAGGACACCATGCGCCGGGTCTACGCCCTGCCGGAAATCGCCCTGATCGAAATGGGCGATTTCGTCGGCGCGGTGCTCAAGCACCTGCGCAAGGTGCCCGTGCCACGCCTGACCCTGTGTGGCGGCTTTGGCAAGATCAGCAAGCTGGCAGCCGGGCACATGGACCTGCACAGCCGTCATTCCAGCATCGACCTGCCGCAACTCGCCGGCTGGGCCGCAGCTATCGGCGCGGACGAAGCGCTGCAGGCCGCCATCATCGGCGCCAACACCAGCCAGCAGGCCCTGGCGCTGGCGCATGCAGCCGGCATCGCCCTGGGCGACGCGGTGTGTGCCCACGCCCTGGCCTTTGCCCGCAGCGTGGTGCCGGCACAAGTACAGGTGGAGGTGTTCGCCATCGACCGCCAGGGCGGCATCGTCGGCAAGGCAGGTGTGCAATGACGACTCGCATCTTGCTGCTAGGCGGCATCACCGAAGCCCTGGCCATCGCCCGCCGCCTCGGCCCTCAGCACGTCTACAGCCTGGCCGGTATCGGCCGCGTGCCGCAGGACCTGCAGTGCCAGGTACGCGTCGGCGGCTTCGGTGGCGCCGAGGGCCTGGCCAGTTACCTGCGCGAGGCGGGCATCACGTTGTTGATCGATGCTACCCACCCCTATGCTGCGCAGATAAGCCGCAACGCCGCCAGCGCCGCGCGCAGTGCTGGCATCCCGTGCTGGGCCTTGCGCCGCCCGGCCTGGCAAGCTCAGGCGGGGGACGATTGGCGCGAGGTAGAGGACTGGGCAGGACTGATCGAGGCGCTCAAGCCGTTCCGCAGGCCGTTGTTCACGCTGGGGCGTGAGCCGTTGCAACATCTGGACGAGATTCCGCCGGAGCAGTTCTGGACCTTGCGGGCGCTGGAGGCCTGCACTGGTAACGCGCGCTGTGAGGTGATTGGCGCGCGCGGGCCATTCCATATCCAGGAAGAGCGGACTTTGTTCCAGCGTCGCAACATCGATGTGCTGATCAGCAAAAACAGTGGCAGCGTAGCCACTGAGCCGAAGCTGGAGGTGGCCAGGGACCTGGGCGTGCCCGTACTCATCCTCAAGCGGCCGAAGTTACCAACGGTGGACCTGGAGCTGGCAGGTGCAGATGAACTGCTCGTCAGACTCGCACTGTAAGTGCTCGCCTCGCCCATACGTATATCCCATTGACATATACATCGCCCCACTTAAACTTCAGTCACACATTGCCGCTTTTCAAGGAGGCCAATCATGGAGCAAGGTGCAGTCTTCAGAAGCAACCGCAGCCAGGCCATCCGTTTGCCAAAGTCCGTAGCCCTTCCTGAAGACGTAACCCGTGTGGACATCGTTGCGGTAGGCCGCACGCGCATCATCACACCTGCCGGGGAAGCATGGGACAGCTGGTTCGACGCTGAGGATGCAACGCCGGACTACATGGCTAGCCGTGATCAACCCGCTGACCAGGAACGCGAAGGGTTTTAATGCTCAGGTATCTGCTGGACACCAACATCTGCATTTTCACGATCAAAAACAAACCCCAAGTTGTTCGCGAGGCGTTCAATCGCCACCATGGCCAGCTGGGGATCAGTACCGTGACCTTGATGGAGTTGATCTACGGCGCAGAGAAGTCAGCCAACCCACAACGAAATCTTGCCGTCGTCGAAGGGTTCGCTGCGCGCCTGGAGGTACTTGACTACGATGATCATGCAGCGGAGCACAGCGGCCAACTCCGCGCGGAGCTGGCAAAGGCTGGCACGCCAATCGGGCCTTACGACCAATTGATTGCTGGCCATGCCCGGGCGCTTGGCCTGATTTTGGTCACCAACAACCTCCGTGAATTTCAGCGGGTACCTGGGCTACGGGTAGAAGACTGGCTGGGCTCAGGCTGTTGAAATCTGCTCACCTGTCATCTTTCCTACATTCTCAAGCGCCCTTTCTCACGGCCCAACGCGTGCATCCAAATGCCTTCAAGACTAAAGCTGCATTAAGCTTCAACCCCCTCCCCCGGAAGGTTTCACCCATATGGAAATGCAATGGTGGATCTGGCTGGTCTTCGGCATCGCGCTGATCCTGCTGGAACTGGTCCTGCCAACGTTCTTCATCCTCTGGTTCGGCATCGGTGCCGTGCTGGTCTCGCTCATCTCGCTCGCCGCCCCCGCCCTGCAGCTGGACATGCAAGTGCTGCTGTGGGTGCTGCTGTCATCGGTCACCACGGCGTTGTGGTTCAAGCTGCTCCGGCGCAAGCAGCCGGATGTGCGCTGGACTGCCGACAGCGTGATCGGCGAAGTGGGCCTGCTGACCATTGGCGTGTCGGAGTTCCAGAAAGGCCGGGTGCGCTTCCAGAAGCCGATCCTCGGCAACGAAGAATGGACCTGCATCGCCGACAGCGAGATCGCGGCTGGCGAACGGGTACGCCTGAGTGCCATCGAGGGCAACACCGCCCGCGTCATCCGGGCCTGAATCCGCATTAAAAGGAAGTTAGCATCATGACCAGCCTCATCGTCGTTGCCGCCATCGCCCTGTTTGTCCTGATCACCGTGTTCAAAGGGGTACGCATCGTGCCCCAGGGCGAGGAGTGGATCGTCGAGCGCCTGGGCCGCTACCACAGCACGCTCAAGCCTGGCCTGAACATTCTTATCCCGTACATGGACGTGGTCGCCTACCGCCTGCCGACCAAGGACATCATCCTCGATGTGCAGCAGCAGGAAATCATCACCCGTGACAACGCGGTAATCGTTGCCAACGCCCTGTGCTTCGCCAAGGTTGTCGACCCGCAGAAGGCTTCCTATGGCGTACAGAACTTCTCGTTCGCCGTCACCAGCCTGACCATGACCTCGCTGCGCGCCATCGTCGGCGCCATGGACCTCGACGAGGCGCTGTCCAGCCGCGAGCAGATCAAGGCACGCTTGCGCGAGGCGATGTCCGAACAGACCGAAGACTGGGGCGTGACCGTACGTTCGGTGGAAATCCAGGACATCAAGCCTTCCGAGAACATGCAACTGGCCATGGAGCGCCAGGCGGCGGCCGAACGTGAGCGCAAGGCCGACGTGACCCGCGCCGAAGGGGCCAAGCAGGCAGCGATCCTCGAGGCCGAAGCGCGCCTGCAGGCGGCCCGGCTGGATGCCGAGGCGCAGATCAGCCTGGCCGAGGCCTCGGCCCGGGCGATTTCGCTGGTGAAGGAAGCGGTGGGCAACGAAACCGTGCCGGCGATGTACCTGCTGGGTGAGCGCTATATCGGTGCCATGGAGAACCTGGCTGGCAGCGACAACGCCAAGGTCGTGGTGCTGCCAGCGGACCTGCAAGAAACCGTGCGTGGGCTGATGGGCCGTAACAAGTCCTGAGATTGATTCAACCCTCTTCGCGGGCCTGCTCGCTCCCACTGGTTGCAGCACAGGCCCTGAGACCTGCGCGGTCCCTGTGGGAGATGGCTTGCTGGCGATCGGGTTGCAAAGCAGCCGCCGACAGCCAGCCAACCTGCGTCACTTCACCGCACCCCGCCATTTTTACCTATACTCCGCCTTACAATACCCACCACGATTCCTGACCGGATCTCTCCATGCCCCCACGTCGGCACATTGCCTGGATAGCCTGCCTTGCAGTGCTGTTCAACTTGCTGGCCATGCCGCTGGCCTCAGCCGTGCCCAAGGGCCCGGCCGAGCAGCTGCTGTGGGGGGCTTTCTGTTCCAGCATGGGCAGCAAGGCCAAAGTCGATGTGCAGGCCCTGGCCAAGATCGACCTTGGCCCGCAAAGCGACGACAGCGCCAGCATGATGAACTGCTGGTGCTGTTCCGGCGCCGCACCGCTGCTGGCCCTGCCTGGTTACCCGCCGCAGTTGCACAACCCGCCGACACTGCTGGCAGGGCTGCTGCAGCCACCCGCCAAGTACCAACCCACGCCGCGCCAGCTCTGGCCTGCGCTCAACCCCCGTGCCTCTCCGCTGGCCTGAGTTCATCACGCTGACTGCCTGAACCTGAACAGAACGGAGATTCACCATGCTCAAGCACGCCCTCGTCATGGCCGCCCTGCTGCTGCCCGGCGCCTTTGCCAATGCCCACGAATACACCGTGGGCGACCTGCACATCGCCCATCCCTGGTCGCTGCAGTTGCCACCCAACGCACCCAATGTCGCCGCCTATTTCGTGGTGCACAACAACGGCAGCGCCGACGACCGCCTGCTCAGCGTCGACAGCCCCATCAGCGATGATGCGCAACTGCACGAGCATGTCATGAGCGCCGCCGGTGCCATGAAGATGCAGCAGGTACCCAACGTGGTGGTGCCCGCCGGCAAGGACCTCACCTTCGCCCCCAGCGCCTACCATGTGATGCTGATGCAGCCCAAGGACCGCAGCCTTCTCAGCGACGGCAAGCGCTTCCCGTTGACCCTGCACTTCGAAAAGGCAGGCGACATCACTGTCCAGGTAGCCGTACAGAAGCAGGCGCCGACGGACCAGCCGCAAGGCCACGAACACGCGCACTGACCACTGCTCAAAGGCGCTCGCCATGAGCTTGCCGCGCAACAGCTGCCGCCGTACCACCCGCCCTGACCGCAGGCGCGCCGGTGGCGGGTGGCTGAGCCTGTTCGCCATGTGGATGATCTTCATCGGCCCGCTGATTTCCCAGTCGATGCCGATGGACCACCACGCCGGCATGAGCATGCCAATGGACATGCCAATGCCGGCTGCGCATCAGCATGGCGAGGGCGCTCATCACGGTCACAGCGGCGATGGCCAGCTGCATGTCATGTGGGAAAAGTGCGGTTACTGCAGCCTGTTGTTCAACTGCCCCGCCCTGCCCCAGGCCCTCAGCCCGCTTAGTGCCGACAGCATCGCCCCCACCACTCACCTGCTTGCGCCAACGCACCAGGGCCATGCCCGGCAGGCGGTATTCCCCGGTGCGCGCAGCCGCGCCCCGCCTGCCTCGATCAACGTCTGAATCCTTTTTTTGTGCACGGAGCCAGGAGGCTTCGCGCTGCCCCATGACTGATCGACTGGAATCACTATGTCTGGCTGCACCCCTGTTTTTGCCCTGTCCCTGCGAGGGACCATTGCCGCCGTGTGCGGCTCGCTGCTCGCGCCCGTGGCCCTGGCCGCCCACCCTGGCCATGAAGGCCATGCGCACGATACACCCGAGCTGAGCCCGACGGTGATTACCGCCGTGGCCCCCAGCTCGCCGCTGACCGTGGTCACCAACCCTAAAGACCCGCGCCAGCCCGTGCCGGCCAGTGACGGCGCCGACTACCTGAAGACCATCCCCGGCTTCTCGGCGATCCGCGCCGGTGGCACCAACGGCGACCCGGTACTGCGCGGCATGTTCGGCTCGCGTTTGAACATCCTCACCAATGGCGGCCTGATGCTGGGCGCTTGCCCCAATCGCATGGACGCGCCCACGTCCTACATTTCGCCGGAAACCTACGACCGCCTCACCGTGATCAAAGGCCCGCAAAGCGTGATCTGGGGCCCGGGCGGCTCGGCAGGCACGATCCTTTTCGAGCGCGAACCAGAGAAGTTCGGCACCCTCGGCAGCCGGGTCAACGCCAGCCTGCTGGCCGGCTCCAACGGCCGCTTCGACAAGGTGCTGGATGCGGCTGCCGGCAACAGCCAGGCCTACGCGCGCTTCGTCGGCAACCAGTCACGCTCGGACGACTACCACGACGGCAACAACGACACCGTGCCCTCCCGCTGGGACAAGTGGAACGGCGATGTCGCCCTCGGCTGGACACCTGACCAGGACACCTTGCTGGAGCTGACTGCCGGCAAGGGTGATGGCGAGGCCCGCTACGCCGGGCGCGGCATGGACGGTTCGCAGTTCAAGCGCGAGAGCCTGGGCCTGCGCTTTGAAAAATCCAACCTCGGCGAGGTCCTCGACAAGGTCGAAGCGCAGGTCTACTACAACTACGCCGACCACGTGATGGACAACTACAGCCTGCGCACGCCGTCGGGCAGCGGCATGATGGGCATGCCGATGGTCAGCAACGTCGACCGCCGCACCCTGGGCGCGCGCATCAAGGCCACCTGGCGCTGGGCAGACGTGCAACTGATCAGCGGCATCGACGCGCAGACCAATGAGCACCGCCAGCGAGGCGGCATGGGGGTCGACGCGCACAAGGGCCAGGCCTGGACCAAGGACGCCGACTTTCATAACTACGGTGCCTTCGGCGAGCTGACCTGGTACGCCAGCGCCGAAGACCGACTGATCACCGGCGCCCGCCTGGACCGCGCCTCGGCCCGCGATTTCCGCCAGGGCAGCGCCACCGAAGGCGACACCCGCGCCGACACCCTGCCCAGTGCTTTCATCCGCTACGAGCACGACCTGGCTGCCATCCCGGCTACCACCTACATCGGCCTCGGCCACGCCCAGCGCTTCCCCGACTACTGGGAGCTGTTTTCGCCCAAGCTGGCGCCAGCTGGCGCGGCCAATGCCTTCGATGGCATCAAGCCGGAGAAAACCACCCAGCTCGACTTCGGCATCCAGTACCGCACAGAGCGCCTTGAAGCCTGGGCCTCGGGCTATGTCGGGCAAATCCGCGACTACATCCTGTTCGACTACCGCACCGGCATGATGGGCATGAGCACCTCCCAGGCGCAGAACATCGACGCCCGCATCATGGGCGGCGAACTGGGCGCCGCCTACCAGCTCGCTGAGAACTGGAAAGCCGACGCCACGCTCGCCTACGCTTGGGGCAAGAACAGCAGTGATGGCAAAGCGCTACCGCAGATGCCGCCCCTGGAAAGCCGCCTTGGACTGACCTACAGCCGCGATGTGTGGAGCGTCGGCGCCCTGTGGCGGCTGGTGGCGGCGCAGAACCGCATTGCCGAAAACCAGGGCAACGTGGTCGGCAAGGACTACGAGAAAAGCGCCGGCTTTGGTGTGTTCTCGTTCAACGGTGCCTACAAGGTGAACAACAACCTCAAGCTCAGCGCAGGGGTCGACAACCTGTTCGGCAAAACCTACGCCGAGCACTTGAACCTGGCAGGGAACGCCGGGTTCGGCTACCCGGCCAGCGATCCACAGCCGGTCAACGAGCCAGGCAGGACCTTGTGGACCAAGGTCGATTTCAGCTTCTGACAACACAACGGGCGCCACTTCGGTTGCGCCCATCAGCTGGTCAAACAGGAGGTTCCCATGAGAGGAACACGTATCTCTTTCTACAACCTGGCCTGGCGTTGGCACTTTTATGCGGGGCTGTTCGTGGCCCCGTTCATGATCCTGCTGGCAATTACCGGGATCATCTACCTGTTCAAGCCGCAGCTCGACCCGCTGCTGTACCGCGACCTGATGGTGGTCGAAGCCGGCCACCACCGACAGGGCGCCGACCTGATGCTGGCCGAAGTACGCCAGGCCTATCCCAAGGGCCACGTCGGCCAGTACCTGCCGCCGCTGAACGCCGAGCGCAGTGCGCAATTCGTGGTGCACGACGGCGGGCGCGAACTGAACGTATTTGTCGATCCTTACAACGGCAAGATCCTCGGCGAGCAGGACGGCAAGCAGAACCTGCAGGCCATCGCCCGCGCCCTGCATGGCGAATTGATGGTCGGGACGGTCGGTGACCGCCTGGTAGAGCTGGCAGCGGGCTGGGGCATCGTGCTGGTGGTATCGGGCCTTTACCTCTGGTGGCCGCGCGGACGCAGCAGCGCCGGTGTGTTGTGGCCGCGGTTTTCCGCCCGCGGGCGCTTGCTGTGGCGTGACCTGCACGCGGTAACCGGTTTCTGGGGGTCGGCTCTGTTGTTGCTGATGCTGGTCAGCGGCATGACCTGGACCGGCATGTGGGGCAAGCAGTACGCCGACTTGTGGAACCGCTTTCCGGCGGCCATGTGGAACGACGTACCCAAGTCGGACCAGCAGGCGCGCGAACTGAACAGCGCGCACCGCCAGACCGTACCCTGGGCAATGGAAAACACACCGATGCCACAGTCCGGTGCGCACGCCGAGCACGCTGGCCACCACATGATGTCGGACATGCCCGCAGCGCCCCAGGTCAGCGTGCAGCAGGTCGAGGACATTGCCACCTCGCGCCAGGTCGAGCCGGGCTACAGCATCACCCTGCCGACCACGGCAGACGGGGTGTTCACCATCGCCGTGTTCGCCGACGACCCACGCAACGACGCCACCCTGCATGTGGACCAGTACACCGGCAAGGTGCTGGCCGACGTGCGCTGGCAGGACTACAGCCCGGTCGCCCGCGCCACCGAGCTGGGGGTGATGCTGCATGAAGGCAAGATGTTCGGGGCATTCAACCAGATCATCATCCTGCTGGTGTGCCTGATGATCCTGCTGGGTTCGGTGAGCGGGCTGGTGATGTGGTGGAAGCGCCGGCCGGAAGGCGGCCTGGGCGTACCGCCTTTGCGTCATGACTTGCCGCGCTGGAAGGGGGCGGTGGGGGTGATGCTGCTGCTCGGCGTGATGTTCCCGCTGGTGGGCGTGTCGATGGTGGTGATGTGGGTGGTAGATAGCCTGGTGGTGAGGCGCCGCCGGTTGCTGGCCAGCGTCTGATTATTGTACTGCCTGTACCGGCCCTTTCGCGGGTGAACCCGCTCCCACAGGATCATCACAGGCCTGAAAACCTGTGATGATCCTGTGGGAGCGGGTTCACCCGCGAAGAGACCGGCACAGACAGAACACTGGTACCCAAATGTAGAGTCGATCTGTCGCGCCCCGAACTGGAACGCGCGTGTTAGCCTACCCGGCTACCTCTGACAAGAAGACTGACCTCTACAAGGGAATGCAGCGTATGACGCAAACCTCACCGACCGCGCCAGATGAACAGCATCTGCAGCGCAACCTGACCAACCGCCACATCCAGCTGATCGCCATCGGCGGTGCAATTGGTACCGGGCTGTTCATGGGCTCGGGCAAGACCATCAGTCTGGCCGGGCCGTCGATCATCTTCGTCTATATGATCATCGGCTTCATGCTGTTCTTCGTCATGCGCGCCATGGGTGAACTGCTGCTGTCCAACCTCAACTACAAGTCGTTCATCGACTTCTCCGCCGACCTGCTCGGCCCTTGGGCCGGCTACTTTACCGGCTGGACCTACTGGTTCTGCTGGGTGGTCACCGGTATCGCCGACGTGGTCGCCATCGCCGCCTACACGCAGTTCTGGTTCCCCGACCTGCCGCAGTGGATACCGGCGCTGACCTGCGTGGGGCTGCTGCTGTCGCTGAACCTTGTCACCGTGAAGATGTTCGGTGAAATGGAGTTCTGGTTCGCCCTGGTCAAGATCGTCGCCATCCTCGGCCTGGTCGCTACCGGCCTGTACATGGTCATCACCGGCTTCACCTCGCCCAGCGGCAGCACCGCGCAGCTGGCCAACCTGTGGAATGACGGCGGCATGTTCCCCAATGGCCTGATGGGCTTCTTCGCCGGTTTCCAGATCGCCGTGTTCGCCTTCGTCGGCATCGAGCTGGTGGGTACCACCGCCGCCGAAGCAAAGAACCCGGAGCGCACCCTGCCGCGGGCGATCAACTCGATCCCGATCCGGATCATCGTGTTCTACGTGCTGGCGCTGATCGCGATCATGGCGGTTACGCCATGGCGCGATGTGGTGCCGGGCAAGAGCCCGTTCGTCGAGTTGTTCGTGCTCGCCGGCCTGCCTGCAGCGGCCAGCATCATCAACTTCGTGGTGCTGACCTCGGCGGCCTCGTCGGCCAACAGCGGCGTGTTCTCTACCAGCCGCATGCTCTACGGCCTGAGTCAGGAGGGTGATGCGCCCAAGGCGTTCGAGAAACTGTCGAGCCGCTCGGTACCCGCCAACGGCCTGTATTTCTCCTGCACCTGCCTGCTGCTGGGTGCGGTGCTGATCTACCTGGTGCCGAACGTGGTCGAGGCTTTCACCCTGGTCACCACCGTTTCGGCGGTACTGTTCATGTTCGTCTGGACGCTGATCCTGCTGTCGTACCTGAAGTACCGTCAAAACCGTGCGGCACTGCATCAGGCATCGAAGTACAAAATGCCGGGCGGGCGTTTCATGTGCTACGTGTGCCTG
>NZ_JABMCN010000198.1 GCF_013179515.1 Pseudomonas sp. CM27 | reverse complement strand
CGCGCTTGGCCGCTTCCCGGCCCTGCCACACCCGCTCGACGATGGCCGGCAGGCAATGCCGGGTACGCGAGAAGCGGCCACCGCGGAAGCCTTCCACCGAGTGCACGTCGTCCGGCTGGCGCAGCCCCTCGACCAGGCCAACCGGGTCAATCAGAAAGGTACGAATGATCGACGGGTACAGGCTCTTGTAGTCCAGCACCAGCACCGAGTCGTAGAGGCCCGGGCGCGAATCCATGACAAACCCGCCAGGGCTGGCTTCGTCCGGGCGGCTGCCAAGGTTGGGGGCGACAAAGCCCAGGCGGTGCATTTGCGGAATGTACAAATGGCAGAACGCCGCCACCGAACCGCCGCTTCGGTCCACCGCAAGGCCGGTCACCGAGGACCGCTCCAGGAGGAATTCGAGCAGGCGGGTGTGGGCGAAAATACGCGTGACCAGTTCGCAGTCCTTGAGGTTGTAGCGTGCCAGCGCCGGTTTTTCTTCGGCGAAGCGGCGGTTGATTTCGTCCATACGCTGGTAGGGCGTGTCAATGGCCTTGCCTTCGCCGAGCAGGGTCTGGGCGACATTTTCCAGGCTGAACGAAGGGAAACTCCAGGTCGCCGAGCGCAGCGCCTCGATACCGTCGATCAGCAGTCGCCCCGGTGCATCGGCAAACACATGGCCGCCACCGGCCTGGCTGCGCAAGGTCATGGGCGCGCCATTGCGGCCCAGTGCCAATGGCACCTGTAGTTGCCCGGCATGCTCATGCAGCAGACGCAGGTCGAACTGGATCAGGTTCCAGCCGATGATCGCATCGGGATCGTGTTCGGCCATCCACTGGTTGAGGCAGTTCAGTAGCGCGGCACGATCGGTGCAATAGTGCAGGTCGAAGTCGATGTCAGCAGGATCGCCGTTGGCCGGGCCAAGCATGTATACCTGGCGCTGGCCGCAGCCTTCCAGGGCAATGCTGTACAACTCGCCGCGCTCGCTGGTTTCGATGTCCAGCGACACCAGGCGCAGCGGCGGGCGATACCCCTTCAACGGCTTGAGCTGCGCATTGCAGAGCACGCCGTGGGGATCCGGTTGGCCGGTGAACTGTACCGGGGCAGTGATGAACCGCTCCATCAGGTAGCGCTCGGGCGGCCGGATATCGGCTTCGAACACCTCGATGCCGGCAGTACGCAGGCGTTGCTCCAGCTGCATCAGCTGGCGGTGCTGGCGGCAGTACAGGCCCAGCACCGGCCGGTGGTCGAAATCCTGGAGCTGCAGGGGGCGCAGCTCGACGCCAGGCTCGTTGCCGAGCAATACCCTGGCATGCGCCTCCTGCGCCTGAGGGATGAACGCCACCGACACCTGCGGTGCCAGGCGCAGCTGGCGCGGGCCTTGGTCGGTGGCTAGCCACAGCTCCACGCAGGTGCCGTCGGGCGTGTCGTGCCAATGCCGGGTCAGGACAAAGCCCTGTTGCAACTCCACCGCGCCAACCTCTTACCTGTCTGTTGAATGGGTGATTCTACCGCTGTCGGGTCTGGCGTGAGGCTTTTAGTGGCGCTGAAAACCTCAAGCCTGGCGCTCCCCCTTCACAAAACCGCCGCGTCGCCCGGCCCAGGCCAACAACCAGGCCACCACAATCAATGCCAGAACCACCGCGCCAAACGACCCGACACCTGCCCCCGTCAGCAGCACCCCGCCGATGATCCCGCCCAAGGCAATGGCGCTGTTCCACACCGTCACCAGCATCGACTGCGCCACATCACCGCCCTCGCCCGCCGCGTCGGCGCAGGCGGTTTGCAGCAGGGTCGGCGCGCCACCGTAGGTGACGCCCCACAACGCAACGCTCAGGTACACCAGCCATGACGACGCCTGCCCCAAGGCCAGGGTAGCCAGCGCGAAACCCGCCAGGCTCAGCAGCACCAGTGTGCGCAGATGCCGGTCGACCAGTAGCCCCACCAGGCCGATCCCGGCCAGTGCCGCCACGCCGAACACCATCAGTACCGGACCGATGTCGGCCGCCATGCCGGCCGCCGCCAGCAGCGGCACGATGTAGGTGTAGAGAATATTGTGGCCCAGCACCCACGTCAGGATCACCAGCAGCACAATGCCTACCCCCGGCGTGCGCAGCACCTGCATGGCCGACGGGCGCTTGCCAGCGGCATGCCCGGGGTAGTCTGGTACCGACAGCAACACCCAGATCACCAGCAACAGCGCCGCCAGGGTGATCACCACGAAGGTGGCGCGCCAACCCAGCCATGCCCCCAGCCATGTGGCGATCGGCAACCCGAGCGACAAGGCAATCGGTGCGCCGAGCATGGCCACCGCCATGGCTTTACCCTGCTGCGCCACCGGCACCATGCGCCGCGCGTGGCCTGCAATCAGCCCCCAGGCCAGCCCCGCTGCAGCGCCGGTGAAAAAACGCAGGAGCAGCGTCAGGGTATTGGAGGTCGACAAGGCGGTCAGCCCGTTGAACAGGACGAAACCGACGATTGCCAGCAGCAGCGCCCGGCGGCGATACCACCCTTGGGTCAGGGTCACCAGCGGAATGGCCGTCAACAGCGAGCCAAGCGCGTACGCCGTCACCCACTGCCCGGCCATGGCCTGGCTGATGTGCATGCCATCGGCGATCTGGTCGAGCAAGCCCGCAGGCAAGGTTTCGCTGAGGATGGCGATGAAGCCGGTCAGCGCCAGCGCCAGCAAGCCGCTTAGCGGCAAGCGCTCGGTGCTGGCTGCAGGTAGCGCAGCGGATGAGGTCTGGGTCATTGCGGAGGCCTTGAAATGAAGAGAGGCGCACAGTCTGCCGGGGGGCGGCATTAGGGAAAAAGATGGGTACAATGCCGCTCAGCCAGGACATTCATGTCCGTAATCAGGAAAATGCAATGGACAGCCTCAGCGGCTTCGTGGTGTTCAACCGGGTGGCCGAGACCCGCAGTTTCGTCGCCGCCGGGCAGTCGCTGGGTGTCAGCGCGTCAGCCGTGGGCAAGCGCGTGGCGCGGCTTGAAAGCCGCCTGGGGGTGCGCTTGTTCCACCGCAGCACTCGCAGCATCACCTTGACGGCCGAGGGCATGCTGTTTCTGGAACGCAGTCGGCGCATCCTGGCCGAGATCGAGGCCACCGAGCAGGAGCTGTCGCAAGCCAGCGAAACTCCGCGTGGCCGCCTGCGGGTGAGCATGCCGCAGGTTACCGGGCTGGTGATGCCGGCGCTGGCCGAGTTCATGGCGCTGTATCCGCAGGTGGAACTGGACCTGGACTTTTCGGACCGCATGGTGGATATCGTCGGCGAAGGCTTCGACGTGGTTATGCGCGGCGGGCAGCCGCTGGACTCGCGGCTCAACGCCAAGTTCCTGGGGCACTTCCAGCACCGCCTGGTAGCCTCGCCCGACTACTTGCGCGAACGCGGCACACCCTTGCACCCGCGTGACCTGGCGGCGCATACCTGCCTGCACTACCGCTTCCCCAGCACTGGCAAGCTGGAAACCTGGCCGCTGCGCCAGGAGCACCCCGAACATGCCTACGACATCCCCATCTCGATGGTCTGCAACCACGTCGAAACGCGCGCCTGCTTTGCCGTCAACCACCGTGGCATCACCTGCCTGCCCGATTTCAACGTGCGCCGCGAACTTGGCAACGGCACGCTGGTCAGCGTGCTCGATGACTTCATGGAGCGGCGCGGCAGCTTCTACCTGCTGTGGCCATCCGGGCGACAGGTGCCGCCGAAGTTGCGGGTGTTCATCGACTTCATGCTCGAACGCGTGTTCAACCGTAAAGGTAGTTGATGTCCTTGTGCGCCAGCGGCGCGACCTGGCCAAGCAGGAAGTCGCGTAGCTTGTGCATCTGCCGCGCCTTGGGGCTGGCCTTGAGCCAGGTCATGTAGTAACCGTCGCCGGTGGCCACTGCGTGCTTGAACGGGGTCACCAGCCTTCCTGCCGCCAGGTCGGCACTGGCCAGCACCAGGTCGACCACCGAAATGCCCAGGCCTTGCTGGGCAGCCGAAATGCCTTGGTCGAGGGTATCGAACACTTGCCCCTGGTCGATGCTGACGTGCAGCGCGTCCATGCGCGTCAGCCAACGCCGCCAGTCGCGCCGGTCCGGGGACGGGTGAAGGAACTCGCACTGGCTCAGGTCGGACAGCGCCGGTTGCGCCTGCGGCAGGTAATCGGGGTGGCACACCGGAATCAACCATTCATCGAACAGCTTGCAGCTGTCGATATCGGCGGGGAAACGCCCGTTGGCCAGGAGAATGGCGCAGTCGTAGGGCTCGGAGTAAAAGTCCACGCTGTCGATGTCCATCCACACGCTCGAAAGCTGCACGCTGCAGTTGTCCTCGATCTTCTTGAACCCGTCCAGCGCGCGTAGCAGCCAGCGCACGGTGAGCGTTGACGGCGCCTTGAGGCGCAAGCCATAGCGGTCCTGGCGCAGCAACGCACAGGCATTCTCGATGATCTTGAAGCCTACCTTCAGCTCCTGCGAGAGCAGCCGGCCGTGCTCGGTCAGGCTCAGTTTGGGGCCGCGACGTTCGAACAGGTCGCAGCCGAACATGGCTTCGAGGGTTTTGATGTGATGGCTCACTGCACCCTGGGTCAAGGCCAGTTCTTCCGCAGCCCGGGTAAAGGAGCCGTAACGAGAGGCCACCTCGAAGGCACGCAGGGCGTGCAAGGCCTGAATCCGTTCTGACATGGCGGAGCCTTAAGCATGAGCAAGACTAATAGTAGGTCATAGTTCCACGCGTTTTACAACGTCAGGTTCGTCTCGGAAAATGCAGGTAAATAACAAACATAACCAAGATCCTGCCTGCATATGACTGGAACGTTCAATTTAATTAACGCCTGGGGAAATCCATGTTTACGGGATATGGAAATTGCTATCGCCTGGATGCGCTAGAGCTGGCCGCTGAACATGGTTGCAACATGCAACACTGGACGTACAAGACCATAGAACATTTTCGCAGTATTCTCGCCAACCCTGAATTCCCTTGCCTGTTCGGCCGCAAGGCGGTGAACGGTGAAACCTGCCACATCCTGTTCGCCCGCGCCGAGCAACTGGCCGATGATATTGCACAGGGCCTGGCCGACTATGTCAGCACCGTCGCCCCGATCAAACCCAAGCAGCGTATCGGCAGCCCACTGGTGGTGTTTCTCGAAACCGCCGCCAGCTGCACCCTGGCCGAACAGCAGGCGCTGGCCTGGAAGGTGCTGCGCGGCGTGCATGCCCGCGACCCGCACCCATGGCCGCAGGGCATCCCTACCGACCCCGACGACAACGGCTGGTCGTTCTGCTACGCCGGCATGCCGCTGTTCATCAACATGAATTTCCCCGGCCACCAGCAGATGAAAAGCCGCAACCTGGGGCAGCACATCACCTTCGTCATCAACCCGCGGGAAAACTTCGACGAAGTGGCCAATGCCAACACTGAAAGTGGCAAACGCATCCGTGAACGCATCCGCGACCGCGTGCGCCACTACAACAACGGCGTCATGCCTGAAACCCTGGGCTTTTTCGGCGATACCGACAACTACGAGTGGAAGCAGTACCAACTGCAGGAGGCAGGGTCGCTCAACCCGTCCCGCTGCCCGTTCCACGCCCATGCCGCACACCAGGCGACCCCCGACATACTGATCGAGAACTGACCGTGAATACCGCACTTACCGCCACCTATGCCCTCACCGTCCTGCTGCTTATCGCCACCCCCGGCCCGGTGGTGGCGCTGATCGTCAACACTGCGGCTGCCTCTGGCTCGCGCAAGGCCATGTTCACCGCCGTCGGCACCAACTGGGCGTCACTGGTGCTGATCGGTGCTGCCGCGTGGATCATCCTTACCAGCGCCGCCATCGACAAGGCCTGGCTCAGCACCATGAGCCTGCTTGGCTGCCTGTTCATCGGCTACATCGCCATGGGCACGCTGAAGGATGCCTTGCAAGCGCCCGCGGGCGATGCGCCAGCCGAGTCCGCCAAGCCGGACCGTGGCGGCCTGCTGCAAGGTTTCATGGTGGGCATCTCCAACCCCAAGGACATCATTTTCTTCATCGCCTTCTTCCCGCAGTTCATCCAGATCACCGAATCGTTCGGCAAAAGCATGGTGGTGCTGTCACTGCTGTGGGTGGCCATCGATTTCGCCGTGCTCAGCCTGTACATATTCGCCATCGGCAAGCTTGCCTCGCAGCGCAGCAACCGCTTCATCAGCCTGGCCTCGGGGGTCGCCCTGCTGCTGATCGCCTCGGGCGGGCTGCTGTACAACCTCAAGGAACTGGCGGCCTGAACCTGCTGCGGAGCAGCCGATGCAACAGAAGGAAAGACCATGACCGCAACTGATATGAGCCCGGCTCCTTCGCCGTTGCAACAGGACTACCAGCGCTTTCTGCTGCTGGGCAGCCGCCGTGCCCCGCACACCGTGCATGTGCACGAAACCGGCTACCGCTCCGGCACCATCAACACCGATGCCTTGGGCCTGCGCTACAGCCATTGCGCCGGCAAGCGTTTTTCGGCGGCCGAGCGCGGCGGTGCATCGCGCATCAACCTGTTGGTCGGCGGCTCCACCGCCCTGGGCATCGGCGCCAGCTCCGACGAACACACGGTGGCCTCGCACCTGTCCATGCTCACCGGCGAGGTCTGGCTGAGCCTGGCCGGCTGCGGGCTCAATGCCAGCCAGGAACTGCTGATGTTCCTGACTCACCAGCACCGGTTTGGCCAGCTCGGCCATGTGGTCGTGCTGAGCGGCCTCAACAGCCTGGCCCACGAAGCCCTGTGCGAAGTCGTCGCCGGCCCCGGCGACGCGCAGCAGGCCAAGGCCTACCAGGACTTTCTCAACAGTTTCAGCGAAGGCATGCAACCTGCCGCGCCGCCGCGTCGCCAACCGCTGTGGCGGCGCATCGGCCAGGCACTGACAGCCCCTCCGGTCAAGGCGCCGCTGAACTGGGCGTTGTCCCCTCCGGAAAAGCGACTGGCCCGCGCGGCGGACAGCATCGGCCGTACCTTGCGCCAATGGGACAGGTTGCTGGCAGACAGCCACGCCACCCTCACTTTCATCCTCCAGCCGCTGCTGCCCTGGTGCCGGGATACCCTGCCCAGCGGCGAGCAGGCCATGCTGGCAGCGCTGGAACAACAACCGGCGAACTTCGACCGGCTGCTGGAAGGCGCATTCGACAGCCAGCTGCACTCGGCCTTCTTCCGCCGCATCAAGAGCCAGGCCGACCCGGTGCCCTGCTACGACATGAACGGCATGCTCAGCAGCTCGCCGGTATTCGGCGCCGACCTGTTCATCGACCGCCTGCACCTGAACGACCTGGGCAACAATGCCTTGGCCAAGGTGATCACTGCCAAGCTTGGCCTGGCCCAGGAAAAACACGCCCAGCGCAAGGTCACGCCGATCAAGCTCGTCTGAGAGTTGCCGGATGCTCTTCCGACAACCCCCCTTGGGTGGCTAGAATACGGCGTCGTTCCGATCTGCCCGAGGCGCACGCTTGACCGCCATGAACATCGAAGCCGTCCACCCGCCTATGCTCGCCCATAGGGTGCGCCCGTGAGCCGCACGCGTAGCCTGCTCCCGTTGTTGGTCGCGCTGATGCCGCTGGCCGGGCACGCGCTGGAGGTGAACATCGACCCACATGCCGACCTGCTGTACCGTCAGGCCTTGCCGCTGCTGGAGCAGGCCGACAACCAGGAAGACGGCGCCAGCACGCTGCGCACCTCCATAGGCGGCGACCCCGAACTCAGCCGCCAGGGCCAGGCCTTGGCGCACACCTTGCCGACAGCGGTCGCCTTACTGAAAAAGTCGGTGGACCTGGGCCATCCGGTCGCGCAGTACCGCCTGGCGCTGTACTACATGACTTACCTGCCCGCCGGGCAAATCGCCGATGCTGCCTGCCCATTACTCGAAGCCAGCCTCAAGCAGGGCTTTGCCGCACCGGCGCCCGCCATCGCCACGTGGTGCGCGCCCTACAACGCCAGCAGCGAGTACCGCGCAGCACTCGAAGCTATCCCCAACATGGCCACCGTGTACGCTGCCTACTACCCGCAACCGGCGCCGCGTCTTGTCTGCAACCGTAGCCGTCCGCAAGGTCTGGAAATGTTGTGGGGGCGCCAGCGTGACTATCAGGCCGAATTGTACCGCCTGCTCGGTGACCTCGACCCGCAGCACCGCCAGAGCCTGCTGCAGAAGGCGGTGGACACCAACGGCTGCGTGACGGCGCAGCGGCAGCTCACCAGCCGCCCCTGAACGGCTACCTCACACGCCTGCAGCAGCAAGATCGTTCAAGCCATGCCCTGCCCCGTCTGGCATGCTGCTCTACCACGTCCACGCATTGCAGCCATCATGCCCCACATCGCCCGCCAAGCCTTTCTCCACGGCGCCATCGCCATCCTGCCACTGTCCCTCGCCGTCGCCCCCTGGGGCTTGCTGGCCGGGTCCATGGCCATCGAGGCCAACCTCAGCGCCTGGCAGGGCCAAGGGCTGTCGGCCATCGTCTTCGCCGGGGCCGCGCAGCTGGTGGCCATCGGCATGCTCAAGGGCGGCGCCAACCTGGCGTCGATCCTGCTGACCACCCTGCTGCTGACCTCGCAGCACCTGCTGTACGGTCTTTCGATGCGTCCGCTGCTGTCCGGCCAGCCGCTGCGCTGGCGCCTGGGCCTGGGCTTTCTGCTGACCGACGAGTTCTTTGCCCTGACCAGCCATTACGACCAGCAGCAGTTCAACCGCTGGTACGCCCTGGGCGTGGGCCTGACCTTCTACGTGGCCTGGAACCTGTTCACCCTGGCAGGCATCTTGCTGGGCCAGAACATCCCGCACCTGGACCAGTACGGCCTGGACTTCTCCATCGTTGCCACCTTCGTCGCCCTGATTGCACCGTTGGTGCGCAACCTGGCCACGCTGGTGTGTGTGGCGGTATCGCTGTTCTGCTCGGTGCTGTTCAGTTACTGGCACTGGGAAACCGCCCTGGTGGCCGCAGGCCTGCTGGGCATGAGCGCCGGTTTCGTCTGCCAGAAATTTGCCGGAGCACGCGCATGACCTGGATCCTGATTTTTGCCATGGGCGCCATCGTGTTCCTCAACCGCTATGCGTTCCTGGAGCCGCGCCTGCCCCTGCGCCTTAGCTCCAATGCCCGGCAGTTCCTGGGTTTTGCAGTGCCGGGCATGCTCACCGCCATCTGCGGCCCGATCATCTTCATGCCCGACCACCAGCTTGACCTGAGCCTGCTCAACCCCTACCTGCTGGGCTCACTGGTAGCGATTGCGCTGGTACTGTTGACCCGCAGCGTGTTGCTGAGCATGCTGGCGAGCATGCTGATCTTCTTCTTCCTGCGCAGCTGGCTGGCATGAGCACGCGCCTGCGCGAACAGACACACCTGTGGCAGGCGCCGGCACTAGGCCACGTCGAGATGCTGCACGCGCGCTACTTCCAGCAGCGCTTCGCCCCCCATGTGCACGAAGGCTATGTGTTCACCGTGATCGAATCGGGCGCCCAGCGCTTCTGGCACCGTGGCAGCGAGCACCTGGCACCGGTCGGCAGCATGGTGCTGATCAACCCTGACGAGCTGCACACCGGCGCGACCGCCCACGAAGCAGGCTGGCGTTATCGCGGTTTCTACCCCGAGCAGCAGCGCGTCACCGGCGTGCTCGACGAGCTGGAACTGGGCGGCCACGGCATGCCAGGGTTCAAGGACAGCGTGATTCACGACCCCGCCCTGGCCCTCGCCTTCAGCCAACTGCACCAGTTGTCCGAAGGCGGCGCCAGCGCCTTGCAGCAACAGACCGCCTGGCGCCAGGCGGTGCTTGCCCTGGTGCAACGGCACGGGCAGTGCGCCGAACCTGCGGCCCCCGGCCACGAGCCACTGGCCGTGGCCCGCGCCCGGGAATTACTGGAAACCCAGCTGGCCGACCCGCCTTCGCTGGAGGCCCTGGCAGCGGCGGTCAATCTGTCGCCGTTCCACTTCGCCCGGGTGTTCCGCCAGGCCACGGGGCTGCCGCCGCATGCCTGGCTGAAGCAGCGGCGCCTGGCGCGCGCCCGGGAAATGCTCAAGCGTGGGCTGGCCGCCGCGCAGGTGGCGTTCGACCTGGGTTTTGCCGACCAAAGCCATTTTAGCCGGCAGTTCAAACAGGCATACGGGGTGACGCCCGGGGCCTACCGCAGTGCCTGCCTGCCCGGATGAAGGGTGCGGCACCCGGCCTCAGGCAAGCTGCTCAGGCGCTGCTACACTGACAGGGCTGAATGGAGGATCCTGCCATGTCCGAAAGAGAGTTCACCACCCTGCTGTCGCTGATGAACCAGCGCCAAGCCTGCCTGAGCAGCGCCTGCAAGGAGATTGCCGACTGGATCGACCGGCAGGGCGATGTGCCCGCCGCCGGCAAGATCCGCGCGAGCCTCAGGGCGCTGGAGGCCGACGAGGCCCAGGTTCGCAAAACGCTGACCTCGCTGACACTCGACAGGCCGCTGCCGCGCTTTCGCAGCTGAGCGCCGCAGCTGAAAAGAAAAGGGCCGCTAAATGCGGCCCTTTGGTCTGTCAGTGTTGCATGTGCATGTGGTCATGCCCACCGCCAGCGTCGGCGTTGAGCGGACGCACGTCGGCTTGTACGTCGAGGGTTTCCTTGGCCCCAGTGGCATCTTCGATGGTCAGGGTCAGCGGCACTTTGTCGCCTTCTTTCACCTGGCCGTTCAAGCCCATCAGCATCACATGCAGGCCATTCGGGTCCAGGGTCACCGGTTTGCCGGCCGGCAGTTCCACGGCCTTTACCTCACGCATGCCCATCACGTCACCGTTCATGGTCATCTCGTGCACCTGCACGGTCTTGGCCACGGGCGAAGCCACACTCACAAGCTTGCTGTCGCTGCTGGCGGTCAGGGTCATGAAGGCACCGGTGGACTGCTGGTGCGGCACGCTGGCACGCGCCCAGGCATCGCTCACAGTGGTCTGAGCCAGGGCCGGCAGGGCCAGGCCCATGAGTACCAGGGCAGCCAGGCCGCGTTTTATCGGTTGCATCGACATTCAGCAGATCTCCATCAAGGTGACCAGGTCTTCGGCGCATTCCTTGGCGTTCAGGGAATGGCCCAGGCTCAGGCGCAGGGTGCCACGCGTATCGTAGACGTAGCTGGTGGACGAATGAGAGATGGTGTACGTATCGCCGGCCGGGACCTTTTCGTAGAACACCTTGAACTCCTTGGCCACCGCAGCGATTTCCTCGGGGGTGCCAGTGAGCGCGGTGAACGACGGGTCGAAGGCCTTGACGTAGGCGTCGAGCACTTCGGGGGTGTCGCGCTCCGGGTCCAGGGTAATGAACACCACCTGGAACAGGTCGCGGTCACGGCCGCGCAGCAACTTGCGGATTTGCGCCGCACGCGCCAGC
>NZ_JABMCN010000197.1 GCF_013179515.1 Pseudomonas sp. CM27 | reverse complement strand
GCTGTTTGGGCGCAGGTCTCACCACTGTCAGCTCGCGACCTGGTCGCTGCCCAGGCGGGCCAATCGGAGGCCACGGCACGCATTGTCATCCGGCACAGGGAAGGCGTTCTATCGACGATGCGGATCGTGCACCGCGGCGAGATCTACAGCATCGAAGGCCCGCCGCTGGAAGACCCAAAGTCCGGCCTGGAGTACCTAACTCTTCTGGTCTCCAAGGGGGTGAAGGATGGCCAATGAGATCTCCGTGCGCCTGCAGGGGCTGAAGGCCGCCACTGACAAGATGGCCGGCCTGGCGCCCAAGCTGCGGCGAAGCGGCCTGCGCAAGGCTGCCCGTCAGGCCATGAACATCGTCAGGGACGACGCCAAGGCGAGGGCGCGAGCACTGGATGATCCAGAAACCGCTGAGAAAGTCTGGAAGAACATCATCACTCAGGAGTCTGGGCGGCAAGGCCGGCGGGAGGGCGGAGTGGTAATGAAGGTGGGCGTTCGCGGCGGAGCGAGCTCCAATCAGTACAGCAAGGATGCCAGCGGTAATCCAGGAGGAGACACCCGGCACTGGCGGTATCTGGAATTTGGCACCAAGTACAACCCGCCGGCCCCGTTCATGCGTCCGGCCCTCTCAACGAACGTAAACGCCGTTACCGAGCGCTTCGTGCAGGTGTTCGTTCAGGAAATCGACGCGGCACTGTGAGGAGCCTATGGAAGCGCCAATTTTTGCCGTTTGCTCGGCTGACGCAGGTGTGGCTGCACTACTCGGCACGGGCATTGATTGCCGGCTTTATTCCTTCGGTGAGGGACCGGAAAAGCCGGTCAAACCTTATGCCGTCTGGAGCGTGATCTCCGGCAGCCCTGAGAACTACCTGGCCGGCCGTCCAGACACCGACGGTTTCACCCTGCAGTTGGACGTGTATGCCGCGACTGCCGCGCCGGTGCTGGCCGTCACGAAGGCGCTGTGTGCAGCGATCGAGCCGCGCGCCTATGTCGTCCGCTGGGGTGCCACTGACCGCGACCCAGACACCAAGGACTTCCACCGAAGTTTTGACGTGGACTGGATAGTCCCCCGATGAACCCACCGAGCCCGCCATGTGCGGGCTTTCTTTTGCCCGACAGGAGACCACCATGTCGATTTTGACCCAAGGCACCCAGGTGTATGCCCTGATGCCGCCGCTCACCGGCACCGGCCCATCCACCGTGGTGGAGGTCGAGTGCGCAACCGCCTTCAACCCTGGCGGCGCGCCTAAGGAGCAGATCGAGGATACCTGCCTCAGCTCCAATGAGCGCACCTACAAGCCGGGGTTGCGTACCCCGGGCCAGGCGTCACTGACCATCAACGCCGATCCGAACAGCCCGAGCCATATCCGACTGCATCAGCTGTCCGAAGCGAACGGTGATACCACCATGAAATGGGCCGTTGGCTGGTCTGACGGCACGGCGGCGCCAACGGTGAACACCGAAGGGGACGACTTCGAACTTCCGGACAGTCGCACCTGGTTTGTTTTCGAAGGCTATGTCGCTGACTTCCCGTTCGACTTCGCCGCCAATACCGTGGTTAGCACTGCGGTCTCCATTCAGCGTTCGGGCGGCTCCGCCTGGATCAAAAAAGTAGCGTAAGGGGCCACAATGGATCTCGCGCAGTTGAAGAAAAAAGGGGGCGTCATCGCTGATGCCCTGGTGCCCAAGAAAGTCGAGTGGAAACACACTGACGAAGAGGGCAAGCCCATCACCGACAAGTTCACGGTCCACGTCCGCCGTCACGCTTTCGGCGTCATGGAGGCGATGTTCGCCGGCGGAGAGGCGGAGCGCTATAAGAATGCCAGGTACTTGTCGGCCAGCATCATGCTTGGCGAGGGTGGGGTTGAGGAGCTTCCGTTCGAGGATGCAGTCAATCTTGATCCAGGCCTGGGCATCCTCCTGCTCAACGCGGTCAACGAAGTGAACAATCCGCCAGCAAAGAAATCACCCCGGCCGAAGAGATCTGGCACGAACTCGTCCTTAACGGCGTAGGGGGGAATTCGATTGCAGAGGCCAAGGCCACGCTTTCTTATGCGGAAGTGCTAGCCTGGGTTGCCTACCGTGACAAGCATGGTTCGTTGAACCTGGCGGGCCGGGTCGAGCTTTCCAGCGCCCTCATTGCGCTGCAAGTCAACCGTGGGGCAGGGGGGTCGGCTGACCTGCAAGCCTTCATGCCTAACAGCGCTAGGCCGGGAACAGAGTTAGAGCAGGCGATGAGAGAATGGATGTGATCTGGTAGCATTCTTTGTTTTTGGGAGGGACTCCATGCAGATCGCCATCCTCGTAGTGCTCATACTAATTCTGATCGTAATCGCCCCATGGATGCTCGCGGTTGTGGCCGCGGCGGCTGTTGCATATGGCTTATGGGTTGTGACCGCCGGCGTGGTTTTTTTTGTTTTGCTGGCTGGGCTTTCGCTTTACCACGGAATCAAGGCTCGTAAGCCTGTGATATCGAGCAAGACTGAGAGGGCTATCGAGCGCGCGAATGAGGAATTCCGGCGAAAAGAGGCCGAGCAGGCCGCAGCTACGAATCCAGCTCCCTTAGAGCCGGTTCAAAACAAGCCGAGAAAGCTGGTCGTCTGCCGATCATGTTCTGCAGAGATCGAAAAATTCAGCATGTTCTGCCCCGTTTGCGGCAAGAAGCCAATATAAACGAGCAAATTACGAAACCCGCGAAAGCGGGTTTTTTTATGCCCGGAGAGAAACTATGGCCAGCAGATCGCTTGGCACGCTCACCCTCGATCTGATAGCGAGAATTGGCGGGTTTCAGCAAGGGATGGACCAAGCTGCCCGATCCACGCAGAGAAGCATGGGGCAGGTCGCCAGGCATGCCGAGGAAGCCTCGGCGAGTGTCACAGGGTCATTTAAGACCATTGCAGGAGCTGCAGCTGCGTTCCTTAGCGTTCAGCAGGTTGTAGAGTACTCGCAGACGTGGGTGGGGGTGCAGAACCGCATCAAGCAAGTTTCAGAGACTTTTGAAGAGTTCTCCAAGCAATCGTCTGCGGTATTTTCAATTGCACAGAACTCGCAGTCCTCCCTAGAGGCAACTGCCGAACTCTATCAGCGAATCGCAGCTTCTTCTGGCCAGTTAGGTGCGACCCAGGAAAAAGTCGGCCAAGTCACCCAGAACATTAGTAAAGCGCTGTCTGCCAGTGGTGTATCCGCAGAGGCAGCGCAGGGCGCTTTAGTTCAGCTCGGCCAGGCGTTTGCCTCTGGTGTGCTTCGAGGGGAGGAGCTCAACTCGGTGCTTGAGCAAGCGCCTGGCTTGGCCCAGGCTATTGCTGATGGGATGGGAGTAGCCCGGGAATCGCTTCGAACGATGGGCGAAGCTGGGAAGCTGACCTCTAAAGAGGTGTTTTCTGCCATCCTCGACCAGACCAGGTCAATTGATGATGCTTTCGCAAGGTCGCAGACCACGGTTTCCGGGGCCTTTCAGGTGATGGAAAATAGTGCTGCCAAGTTCTTTGGCACGCTGGATGAGACGCTTGGTATAACTTCGAGCTTCGTTCAAACCGCGCTATCGCTGTCTTCCGCCTGGGACTCGTCAGGAGTCGAGACTTTCACTCAGGTCCTAAAAACTGGACTTTACGTCGCTCTTGCTCGAGTTGCCGCTGGATTTGTCAGCGCTACAGGGGCCAAGTACCTCGACATCAAAGCAACCCAAGAGCAGCTATACGCAAATTCGTTGGCGGCTGCTGGAGAGCTTAGGAGGGCTGAAGCTGTCAAGGCAGGCGCGCTTGCGGATGTGGAGTCGGCTGCCAGGGCTGTAGCAAATGCGAAGGCGAAGGTTGCCGCAGACCGGCAAGTGATTACTTCTGAGGTCGCGCGCCTCGAATCCGTGCAGGCCGCTCTGGCGGCAGAGAAGTTGCTGGAGGCACAGCGCCTTCAGGCGCAGATTACCGATGTTGGTCGACAGCAGTCAGTTGCGCGAATGGTAGAGCTTCGGCTGACCGAGGTCGCGATCACCAACCAGCTTGCGGCCTCGGAAGCGAAGCTTGCAGCGACGACACTGGCAACTTCCGCTCAGGTCACGGCAGCTACCAACCAACAGACCGTTGCTAAAGAGGCGTTGGCGCTGGCCAACTCTCAGGTCAACGTCACGCAGATTGCTGCAACGGCTTCCATGGGCGCATGGTTTTCCGCCAGCACTGCCATGGGCGCGTCGATGGTCGCCCTTCGAAATGCTGCGAGTGGTGTTTTGCGAATGGCAGCAGGTTGGCCGGGCCTGATCTTAACCGTCGGCGCGTTGGCGCTCTCATTCATCGACTTCGGCGACAAAGCAGAGGAGGGCGCCGGCAAGGCAGCGAACGCCTTCGAGGATGCCTCGACGCGCATCCGTCAGGCCTCCAGATCGATGCTGCCGGAGAACTTGAGCACCCAGTCCTACGACCAGTTGCAGGATCGGTTGAAGGGGCTACAAGCTGAGCTCAAGGAAACCGAGAAGCTGCAGGAGCAATTCCAGAAGGGGGTCGATGACAAGAGTGATGTGCCATTCGAAACGTCGCTCGATGCTTCGAAGGAAAAGGCTGACGCGCTCAAACTGGCCATTCAGTCGGTCCAGAAGGAGCTGAACAGTTCCCGCCTGGCTTCGGACAAGGAGGGCAGTACCTATCTCAAGAACCTCGAAAAACAGGCTGTTGTCGCGGGCAAGCTGACCGAAGTCGAGAAGCTGCGGGCTCAGATCGCGGCCGGCGCGGTGAAGTTTTCCCAGGATGACGAGAGAAAGGCCCTCGCAGCGGCGTCTGCTATCGACAAGGCAAACAAGGCCCTGAAGGAATCCAAGGCTGGTGACAAGGACGACAAAGCGCTCAGCAAGCGTTTCGAGGAGGCTGAAGAGGGCTACCGGCGTCAAATCGAACTGATCAACACCTCGACGGATAAACGACAAAACGCCACTGAGGTTGCCAAGCTGGGTTTTGAGCTGGAGAGCGGCAAGCTCGATGGGCTCACTAGCCGGCAGCAGAAAAGACTGGAAGGCCTCGCTGCTGAACTTGATGCGAAAAAGGCCCTTCTCAAAGCCGACGAGGACTCAAAAAAGCTTGCCGCGCTCAAGTTCAATCTTGATGAAGACAATCGCACGGCCAAGGATGGTTTAGACCAGGAGCTTTCTGGTGCTGGCCGAGGTGAAAAATACCGCGAGCGCTTCCGGGAAATGCTCTCCATTGAGCAAGACTTCAATAAGCAGCGCCGCGAGATGTACAAGGAGTACAAAGAGGCAGTACTCGCGAAAGACCCGGATGCTGAGGCCAACTACAAAAAGGAAACCGAGCTCCTTGACGAGGCATTGGCTGAGCGGCTCGTTCTTCAGCAGGACTACTACAACCAGGTGGACGACGCCCAGAACAACTGGATGGACGGCGTCACCAGTGCCTGGGAAAACTTCTCGGATGCTGCGACGAATTACTCGGCCATGGCTGCCGACGCAACGACATCTGTTCTCGGCAGCGCCAGGAGCGAGCTCAGTTCGTTCTTGAGCGACGTGGCAACCGGCTCGGCTGATGCCGGTGATGCCTTGATGGACATGGTAACGGGATTTGCCAATGCCACGGTCCAGGCGTTCACCGATATGGCTGCGCAGTGGCTGGTTTACCAGGCTGTTCAACTGCTGGTAGGGAAAACCACCCAGACCGCCGCAGGACTGTCGATGATTGCTCATGCCCAGGCGACTGCCTTCCAGGCCAGCCTGGCCGCGTTTGCTTCGACGGCAGCTATCCCGATCGTAGGTCCTGCCTTGGCGCCGGCTGCTGCCGCAACTGCTGCTGCAGCTACCGCTCCGCTCGTCGCAGGGGTTGCCTCTACGGCGCTCATGGGTATAGCTCACGGCGGTATGGATAGCATCCCCCGGGAAGGCACCTGGCTACTGGACGGCGGTGAGCGAGTTCTCAGCCCAGGCCAGAACCGAGATTTGACCAAGTTCTTGAGCGACGACAGTCGCCACTCTGGTGGACTGCCTCCGGGCGGCGCACAAGATCGGGGTGTGAAAATCATCAACAACGGACCACCGGTCACTGCGCGGCGCGAGATCTCCGATGGTGAAATGAAGGTGATTCTTGATGCTGCCGAAGATCGGATTGCCAAGGGCTTTGCAACTGGCACCGGCAAGGTTAGCCGCGCAGCCGGTAGCGCATATGGAATGAGGAGGGCTCCTCGATGAGCGCGCTTGAAATCGTGTACGCCTCTGGTGGAGACGACATCATTTCCACTTTGGAACTTTCCTGCCCTGCATGGGATGAGTCGCTGTACCTGGTTCAAGGCTTTGAGGATCTGGTGGCCACCACCGAGTCAGGATTGACAGTGACGTTCCAGGCCGCGGCTATTGATGTCGCTCTACCCAAGCGAGACAACTCCGGCACCCAGACGTTGAGCTTCGTGATTGATAACGTCACCGGTGAGGCCCAGCGCCTGCTGGATGCTTCGCTTGATGCTGAGGAGCGAGTGACGATGGTCTATCGCTCGTATCTGGAGAGCGTCCTCAGCGAGCCGGCTGAGCGGCCGTACCGGATGACGACCTTCGGCGGGACCATGGACGGGCCTACCGTGCAGGTCGAGGCCGGGTATTTCGACCTAATCAACCTGGGCTGGCCCCGGGATCGTTACACCACTGAATTTGCCCCTGGGCTAACTTACCTTTGAAGGGTGATACCCATGACTGAAGTTGTCTTGAAAAATCAATCTGGCGAAAGCCTGGGGGCCTCAGTGGTTGGGGGCGAGCTCATCGTCCAGCTGGGCGTTGAAATAGTTTTCTCGCACCTGGAGTTGTCCGGCGCAGCGGCTGAAGTCATGGCTGACTTTAATCGACTGATATCCGACCTGGATCGTCTCAGATCTCTAGAGGCCAGCGTCCGCCGGAAGGCTGAGATGATCAAAGGGCGCTGGTGGGATGTTTCTGATGAAACCGGTGTTGGTGGGGAGCTGCACGCAGCAATCACCGAGCTGTTGCTCGAGCTTGAGGGCGAGAGCGAAGCTCGACAGGTAGCCGAAGCTAAAGCTCTCGCTTGACCACTTGCGCTACTCGCCGTGGATCTCCTTCAGGCGCTGTTCACCCGCCGGCATGATGTGCGGACTTGCTATCCACCTGAATCGGTATCGGCCGCTCGCAAAACGGGTAACTACGAAGTTAGCCATTCCGGTCTTCGAAAGTGCATCGAGCGCTTCAAAGGTGGTGGACTCCTCAAGGTCCTTGAGATTCAGGCCATTTTCAGCCTGCCTGGCTACTACTTGAAGCGCGTTATCTATATCTGATGCATATGTACTCAAATCAGACCTCCTAGGTCATTCGTTGCCAGCGTTCGCGAGCGGTTTGCGGCTGCCCGCGTCCGAGCGGTAAATCAATCTTCATGCAGGCGCAACGCTACTACGTAGCATGCGGACTGCGTTACTGGCTTTTTGGCCAGCCAAGAGCACGCTATGTACGACAAATATTTCACCGCGACGTATCAAGACGGGGCGCGGGGCGAGGTCGTGGGCGGCCGATACCTGCTCGACTGCTGGGGCCTAGTTTTGGCCATCCGTGAGGAAATGCTTGGACTCCCGCCGCTGCCTTCCTTCGGCCCCATTGACCGGCGAGACCTTCGATCCTCTGCCAAGGCTTACGCCAAGTATTCCGACCTGATGCCCGTGGGGCCGCCTGTTCCTGGAGCAATCGCTGCAGTGATCCATGGCGGTCTATGCGTGCACGTCGGACTGGTCGTGCTGATTGACGGCGAGCTCAGGGTCTTTGAGATCAACCCCATTGCCGGGGTGGAAAACATGCGCCTGATCGACTTCGAGCGGTCCTATCCAAAGGTGAAATACCATCGTGATCGAGATCTATCCGAGCAAGCTTGAGGGCGCGCCTCTTGAGCGGCACCCGCTGCACCAGGCCACGACCCTTGAGGGCTGGCTGAAGGCCAAGGTGCCAAGTTACGAGCCTCGGTCGGTGCCACCAATCAGCATTTTGGTGAACGACAATCTGGTCGAGCCAGCGCAATGGAGCGAAACGGAGGTTGGCCCAGCTGACCAGGTATCGATCTACATCGAGCCGAAAGGCAGCGCGCTGAAGACAATGTTCAAGCCAGGGCCGCTGGCCAAGCTGTTCGGCTTGGGCAACCCGTTCGACCCGGCCACCCCGGATCTGCCCAGCACCCAGAACCGAACTTCACGCGATATCGATCTGTCGACGGTGAAGGGCAACAAGGTTGCGCTGAACGACATCATTCCTGAGCTAGCTGGTTCGCCTAAGCGCTACCCCGATTTGCTGCTGCCTATTCATCGGTACTTCGGTTCCGAACGTGAGCAGTGGAGCGAGTTGTTGCTGTGTGTGGGCAAGGGGCGGTACCAGATCTTGCCCAGCGACATTATGGTCGGCGATACGCCAATTGCGTCCTTGGGCAACACGGCGAGCTACAAGATCTTTGAGCCCGGGGCGGATCTGTCCGGGGAGACAGCCTGCGTCTGGTGGCACAGCGCCAAGGAGGTTGGCTCTACCAGCACCGGCAGCGCAGGCCTGACGCTGACTACTACCACTAGCGTTGCGCAGGAGGCGACCGCCGCGACCGTGCAGTTCGCTGGCCATGTGCTCACTGTTCCAGAATCTGCGGGTTGGTTCCCGCACGGCTGGGCCGCGGGCATGATTGCGCGCATTGAGGTGTTGTACCCCTACACCTTCACCGCGCCTGCGGATGGTGGCGCCACGGTGATCAGTGGCGACCATGTGCCGATGCTCAAGCCCAGCGTCGGGATGAAGCTGGAGATCACCGGCGCCAATGCGGGCGAGTATGTCGTCGCCTCGTACAGGCCGTTTGTTCCGGGCGTTCCGGCGGTTCCTGGCTCGGCCTCCACCGTGACCGGCAACTCAGCCCCGACGCGCTACGACTTCAATGTCACTCCGCTGAGCTTCACGCTGGGCATCGGCGCGCAGGCCTTCCCGATCTTGCTCAATACGGCCACCACAAATCTGGCCGGCCTGGTCAGTGCGATGAACGCGGCCCTGAACGGTACCGGCCTGGTGGCCAGTGCGACTGGCGGCATGCTGAAGGTGGCCGAGGCCGCTGTACCATTTTCTGGTAATTCGCTGTCGTTGACGGCCGCTGCCAGTGTGATCTTCGGCTCGGCGCCGGTGTTCGTGACCGGTGTGAAAACCGAGGCGGCAAGCGCTGCGCAGCCAGCACAGATGACCCTGGCCTATGACGGTGGCGCACCTGCAATCGGACTGCAGACGGGTGTGCTGTGGTCGTGCATCGGCTACCGGGAGCTTCGCTACCGCATCACTGCCGTTTCCGACGACGCAGCGGATGATGATGACGAAACCGATGAAGACGAGAGTCATGGGCCTTCTGCGATCACCGTAGAACGCCTGACGGATAGCGGCTCGAGTGATACAGCCTGGGCCGGGTTCGATGCCCTGGAATCCAACTCATCGACCATCGTTCTGGATGGCTCGACCACTGAAGGAGACTGGTCTGGACCCTATGCTGCGGTTCCTCCGAAGGAGCGTACCCGTAGGCTTGAGCTCGACTTCTTCTTCCCGCAAGGCTTGGTCCGGTACACCGAGAAGAACGGCAACATCCGTTCGCACTGGGCGAAGGTCGAGGTGCAATACCGCGACATTGAGACGGCAGGCGCCTGGACCTCGCGCACCTATACCTTTGAGGCCATGACACCGGACCAGATCGCTTTCACCCGCAGCTTCGCCCTGCCGGCGTCCATGCGCCCAGAGGTTCGGGTCCGCCGGATCGGCGAGGAGTCGACCAGCTCGAACAAGCAGGACCGCATTCAGTGGTATGGACTGAAAGGTCGGATAGCCAGGGCGCCTACGCGTTACGAGGGCGTCACGGTGATGGCTGTCTACATCAAGGGCAGCAATCGACTTTCAGCTCAGTCCGAAACCATGGTCTCTACGCGACCGACCCGCATCCTGCCTGTCAGGAGAGGTGGTGCCTGGGCTGGTGATGAGCCGACGCGAAGCATTGCACCTTGGGTGTTCCATGTCGGCAAGTCGATTGGCTACCTCGACGACGACCTACACCTGGCCGAGTTTGATCGCCTTTCCCCTACCTGGGACGCCAGGGGCGACACTTTCGACCTGACCGTGGCTGACCAGAGCACCGTCATTGAGTGCATGAACAAGGCCCTGGCCGCGGGATTCGCCGAGGTCACCATTGATCGAGGACAGATCAGGCCGGTTCGGGACCAGGCCCGCTCGGTGTTTGAGCACATGTACACCCCGCAAAACATGACCGGCAACCTGGTGCGTAACTTCACCACGGTGCGTCCCGACGATTACGACGGTGTGGAAGTGGAGTATGTGGACGAAAGCACCTGGCAGAAGGAGACGGTGACCTGCCTGCTTCCCGGCGATGCCGGGTCCAAGGTCGAGAAGATCACCCTGGATGGGGTGGTCAACCGGGATCGCGCTTGGCGTATCGGTATGCGGCAGCGCCGCCGGCAGAAGTACCAGCGCCGCTTCTATAGCTGGTCCACCGAGCTTGATGGGCTCAACAGCAGCTATCTCAGCTATTGCGCAGTTGCAGATGACATTCCTGGCTATGGCCAGAGCGCAATCCTTGAAGGCATCACCCGGGGCAATGGGCGGATCTTGCTGGAGAGTTCCGAGCCGCTGGCCTGGGAGCAGGGAGCCGCCCATGTCGTTGGCCTACGTCGACCTGATGGGACCTTGAGCGGGCCTTGGGCAGCTCGTCGAGTGGACGAATACCGGCTCACCATCGCCGATGATTTGGACTTCGAGCCAGATTTGTCCTGGGATGTGGAACCCCCACACCTGCTGTTCGGCGAGATATCACGCTGGTGTTACCCGGTCCTGGTGAAGTCCATAGAGCCAGGCGATTTCTCGGCAGACATCGAGGGCGTCAACTACGACGCGCGCGTTTACCTGGACGATGACAACAACGCTCCTAATTGAAGGGCCGACCCATGATTGCATATCCAAACGGGTTGCCTCCGCCCCTGCGCGAGAACTATGGGTTCAAGCCGACCAGTCCGCTCATCACCACCACGATGGCGAGCGGGCGGACACGCACCCGGCGGCGGTTTCGAGGCGTTCCCACATACCCGACTGTGGCCTGGCTGCTTACGGCGCCTCAGGCGCGGCTGTTCGAGGCCTGGTTTGAATACACCCTCAAGTCAGGTTCGCTCTACTTCGGCTGCCCACTGAAGTCGCCCATGGGCTTCGAGGTGCTAAGGGCGAAGTTCAGCGACATCTATACCGGGCCAGAGCTCGTTGGCGTCGACCTCTGGCGATTCACCGCCGAGCTCGAGGTGTACAAGCGCCCGCTGTACGACGAGCAATGGTTCACGATCGCTCCTGAATACCTAACCCAATCCGACATTGTCGACATCGCGG
>NZ_JABMCN010000196.1 GCF_013179515.1 Pseudomonas sp. CM27 | reverse complement strand
TGGACGCGGCAAGTGCCGACGGAGCACCGGTGAGCAGACCTGCGCCTAGCAGGAACGGAATGACTGCGTGTTTGAGCATGGTGGCCTCATTGTTGTCATTTTTCGATTGAGGTGGCCTCGTGAGCCGACCTGCGGATACTTATGCAGGGGGTGATCCCAATGCAACAGGCATAAGGATAGTTGGCGTCAGAAAAGTAGTACGAGCGTACATGGATGTCGCATCGGTATAACTTTCGGCGAAGTTAAACGTTTGCGCAGGCAAAATGATGGCATTTTGCTGGATGTTTCGAGGCGGGGATATTTGTAGGCGGCACCTTTATGGCGCGTAGGAAAGGTCTGAAAACACTTGATTTGGCGTTGACGCGGTCCCTGTGGGAGCGGGCGTGCCCGCTCCCACAGGGACTATGTGGCCTTACGGCATCTGCACTTCGATCAAACCATCAGCATTCATGCTCACTTCACTGGTCCCGGCTTCGATATCCGGCGCCGGCGCCGCTTCATCCGCGCCCATGGCCTTCATCGCCATTGGTGCACTGCGCATGTACGGGCGTGGGTAGCCGCTGCTGTTGAGGTTCAAGCTGACCACTTTGTAGCCCTTGCCGCCCAACGCCTCGGTGGCCAGTTGCGCGCGCGCCTTGAAGGCATCGACCGCATCCTTTAGCAGGGCGTCCTCGCTGGTCTTGCGCGTGGCCGGGGCGATGGAGAAGTCCATGCCGCCCATCTTCAATTCCTGCAGCAGGTCGGCGGTGAGCTGGGACAGGGCCGGGAAGTCGGCGCTTTCCAGTCGCAGTTCGGCGCGTTCGCGCCAGCCGGTGATCTTCTGGCCCTTGCTGTCATAGACCGGGTAGCTGTTGCGGCTGCCCTGGCTGATCTTCACGTCCTTGACCTGGCGCGACTGCTGCACCGCCTTGTTCATGGTTTCGGTGATCTGCTTGGCGAGCTTGCCCGGGTCGGTGTTCTGCGCTTCGCTGTACAGGGTCACGACCATCAGGTCGCGCGGCACTTCCTTGCTGACTTCGGCGCGCAGCGAAACCTGGTTGTAACGCGGTTCATCGGCGGCCAGCGCCGGCAGGCTGGCGAGCAGGCCGCAGGACAGGATCAGGGCGGCGCCGCGACGTGGGATTTGCATGGGGTACTCCTTGGCAATAAAAGGCGTGGGGTGTGGCCATCCATTCCACGCATGGCCAATCAGACCGGCAACAGTGTAGTGGGTTCAAAAGTGCCATCATGAAGCTGTGACAAAGTGTGGCGCTTTGCCGCAGCGCTGCAGCGAGGCCCCCGGCTTCGGTATACTCCAGCCGATTTTCTGGAGCACTCATCAGGAGAGCTCATGCTCGCTGCCGTACAACCGCTGTCCGCTACCCGCCAGAACCTCTGGCGCCTGACTGTCATTCGCGTACTGGTCCTGGCTGCCCAGGCCGGCTCCGTGGGTGTCGCCTACTGGACCGAACTGCTGCCGTTGCCCTGGCTGTCGCTGGCGGGCACGTTGGCCCTGTCGTCGCTGTTGTGTGCCTTCACGGCCCTGCGCCTGCGCCTTTCATTGCCCGTCACCGAAATGGAGTACGCCCTGCAGCTGGCCTGCGACCTGCTGATCCACAGCGCCTTGCTGTATTACTCCGGCGGGTCCACCAACCCGTTCGTCTCGTACTACCTGGTGCCGCTGGCGATTGCCGCAGTGACATTGCCCTGGCTGTACTCGCTGATTCTTTCCGGTATCGCCCTGACCGCCTACAGCATGCTGCTGGTGCAGTTCTACCCGCTCGAAGGCCTGCCCATGGCGCGCGACAAGATGCAGGTCTACGGCATGTGGCTGAGCATCGCCCTGGCCGCGGCAGTGATCACGTTCTTTGCTGCACGCATGGCCGAAGAGCTGCGCCGCCAGGAGCAGCTGCGTTCCGAGCGGCGTGAAGAAAGCCTGCGTGACGAGCAACTGCTGGCCGTGGCCACACAGGCTGCGGGTGCCGCGCACGAGCTGGGCACGCCCCTGGCGACCATGAGCGTACTGATCAACGAGATGCGCCAGGACCACACCGACCCTCTGCTGCAGGAGGACCTGCAGATCCTCCAGGACCAGGTCAAGTTGTGCAAGGAAACCCTGCAGCAGCTGGTGCGTGCCGCCGAAGCCAACCGCCGCCTGGCGGTGCAGGAGCAGGATGTGACCGCCTGGCTGGACGAGGCGCTGAACCGCTGGCACCTGATGCGCCCGGAGGCCAGCTACCGCTTCCAGCGCCTGCGTGACGGCCAGGTGCCGCGCCTGACCCCGCCGCCGGACCTGACCCAGGCGCTGTTGAACCTGTTGAACAATGCCGCAGATGCCTGCCCCGATGACCTGCAGGTGCACCTGGACTGGGACGCCCAGGACATCGTCATCAGCATCCGCGACCATGGCCCCGGCGTGCCGCCGGCCATTGCCGAAGCCATCGGCAAACCCTTCATTACCACCAAAGGCAAAGGCTTCGGCCTCGGCCTGTTCTTGAGCAAGGCCAGCGTGACCCGTGCGGGCGGTTCGGTGAAACTCTATAGTCATGAACAGGGTGGCACCCTGACCGAACTGCGCCTGCCTCATGGCAAGCGAGGAGATGAATGATGAGCGAAGAAAACCAGGTCGAAAGCGAAGAGCTGCCGCACCTGCTGCTGGTGGATGACGATGCCACCTTTACCCGGGTCATGGCACGTGCCATGAGCCGCCGCGGTTTCCGTGTAAGCACTGCCAGCTCTGCCGAAGAGGGGTTGATCCTGGCCCAGCAGGACCTGCCGGACTACGCCACGCTGGATCTGAAGATGGAAGGCGACTCAGGCCTGGTGCTGCTGCCCAAGCTGCTGGAGCTGGACCCGGAAATGCGCGTGGTGATCCTGACCGGTTACTCGAGCATTGCCACTGCGGTGGAAGCGGTCAAGCGCGGCGCCTGCAACTACCTGTGCAAACCGGCGGACGCCGACGATGTGCTGGCGGCGTTGCTGTCGGAGCATACCGACCTGGATACCCTGGTGCCGGAAAACCCGATGTCGGTAGACCGCCTGCAATGGGAGCACATCCAGCGCGTGCTGGGCGAGCACGAGGGCAATATCTCGGCCACCGCGCGCGCGCTGGGCATGCACCGGCGGACCTTGCAGCGCAAACTGCAGAAGCGCCCGGTCCGGCGCTGATTCATCTCGCCTGTACCGGCCTCATCGCCGGCAAGCCAGCTCCCACAGGGACGCCACTGGTTCCGAAACCTGTGCAGCACCTGTGGGAGCTGGCTTGCCGGCGATAGGGCCGGTACAGACAGAAATTTCTCTATAACACCCCGCGATCCCCGCAAATCCCGGCCGTTGGCGTATCATTGGCCACCTGACGGCAACCCCTCCAGGATCGCTTGCGCATGCTCGCCCTTCTTATCCAGACGCTGAACATCACGGCACCAGTCTTCGCCATGCTGTTCATGGGCGTACTGCTCAAACGCATTCACCTGATCGACGACAATTTCAACCGCGTCGCCTCGCAGCTGGTGTTCAACGTGTGCATGCCGGCACTGCTGTTCCTTGGCATCTACCACGCCGACCTGGCCTCGGCAGTCAAACCGGGGGTCATCCTCTATTTCATCGTCGCCACTCTGGTCGGCTTTGCCATCGCCTGGGGCATGGCCATCTGGCGCAGCCCGCTGGCCGATCGCGGCATTTATACCCAGGGCGCGTTCCGTGGCAACAACGGTGTGATCGGCCTGGCCCTGGCCGCCAGCCTGTATGGCGACTACGGCATCTCCCTGGGGGCGGTGCTCGCCGGCCTGGTCATCCTCATGTACAACTCGCTGTCGGCGGTGGTGCTGGCGGTATACAGCCCGGACCTCAAGTCCGACCCGTGGAGCATCTGCAAGAGCATTTTCAGCAACCCGCTGATCATCAGCGTGCTGGTGGCCGCGCCGATGGCTTACGGCCAGGTGCCGCTGCCCAACTGGCTGCTGACCTCGGGCGACTACCTGGCGCAGATGACCCTGCCGCTGGCACTGATCTGCATTGGCGGCACGCTGTCGCTGGCGGCGCTTCGCGACAGCGGCAGGCTGGCCGTGGATGCCAGCCTGGTGAAGATGGCCTGGCTGCCCCTGCTTGGCACACTGGGTGCGTGGTTGTGCGGCTTCCGCGGGGCGGAACTTGGCATCCTGTTCCTGTACATCGGCAGCCCGACCGCAGCGGCAAGCTACGTGATGGCGCGGGCGGCCAATGGCAATCATGAACTGGCGGCGTCGATCATCGTCATTACAACGCTAATGGCGGCGATCACCACCAACGTTGGTATTTTCATCTTGCAGTGGGGCGGATGGATCTAGATCCTTGACTGCAAATAACAGCAACAACACTGCCTCACTGAGCTAAAGGACACTTCATGCAAGACCAGAGCACGCCCGAGCGGTTACAGCGCGGGCTGAAGAATCGCCATATCCAGTTGATCGCGCTGGGCGGGGCCATTGGTACCGGTTTGTTCCTGGGCATCGCCCAGACCATCCAGCTGGCTGGCCCCTCCGTACTGCTGGGCTATGCCGTCGCCGGCCTGATGGCCTTCCTGATCATGCGCCAGTTGGGCGAGATGGTGGTCGAAGAGCCGGTAGCCGGCAGCTTCAGTCACTTCGCCCACCAGTACTGGAGCGAGTTCGCCGGCTTCGTCTCGGGGTGGAACTACTGGGTGGTGTATGTGCTGGTCGGCATGGCCGAGCTGACGGCGGTCGGCATCTACGTGCAGTACTGGTGGCCCGACTTCCCCACCTGGGCCACGGCAGCAATCTTCTTCGTGGCGATCAACCTCATCAACCTGACCCAGGTAAAGGTCTATGGCGAGATGGAGTTCTGGTTCGCCCTGGTCAAGGTGGTAGCCATCGTCAGCATGATCGGCTTTGGCGCCTGGCTGCTGACCAGCGGCCATGGCGGCCCGGATGCCAGCGTAGCCAACCTGTGGCAGTACGGCGGCTTCTTCCCTAACGGCGTCAGCGGCCTGGTCATGGCCCTGGCGGTGATCATGTTCTCGTTCGGTGGCCTGGAGCTGGTGGGCATTACCGCCGCCGAGGCCGACAACCCGCGCCAGAGCATCCCCAAGGCCACCAACCAGGTGGTCTACCGCATCCTGATCTTCTACATCGGTGCCCTGGCCGTATTGCTGTCGCTGTACCCGTGGCAGAAGGTGGTGCAGGGCGGCAGCCCGTTCGTGATGATTTTCCACGAGCTGGACAGCGATCTGGTAGCAACCATCCTCAACATCGTGGTGCTGACCGCCGCGCTGTCGGTGTACAACAGCTGCGTATACGCCAACAGCCGCATGCTGTTCGGTCTGGCCAGCCAGGGCGATGCGCCGCGCCAGTTGCTGAAAGTAAGCCGTAGCGGTGTACCGCTGACTGCGCTGGGCGTGTCCGCCTTCGCCACCGGCCTGTGCGTGCTGATCAACTACCTGATGCCGGGGGAGGCGTTTGGCTTGCTGATGGCGCTGGCAGTGTCGGCACTGGTGATCAACTGGGCGAGCATCAGCATCACCCACCTGAAGTTCCGCAAGGCCAAGCTGGCAGCGGGGATAACCCCGTTCTACAAGAGCCTGGGGCATCCGCTGACCAACTACCTGTGTCTGGCGTTCATCGTGCTGATCCTGGTGGTGATGTACCTGACCCCGCCGATCCGGATTTCGGTGATGCTGATTCCGGGGTGGATTGCCGTGCTGTGGGTGGCTTTCAAGTTGAAGAAGGGTCGGCAGGTTCGGCGGTAGATCTTTAGCGCCTGTGAGATCGAGCGCCGCCCGCGCGGCGCTCGATCTCACGGGCGATGCAACGCTAAAGGCATGCGCATTGTGGCCCTGACGCAACTCAATGCTGCCGCCGCCATGCCCGCACGGTCGTGTACAACAACACAAACGCCAGCACCGGCAGCACATAAAACAGCATCAGCTTTTCCAGGCGTCCCGCCAGCGGCATGCCCATGGTAAAGGCTGCCACGTGCAGGCCATAAGCCAGGTACAGGCAGAGAAACACCAGGCCTTCGGCGCGGGTGATCCGGTAGCCGGAATAGAACACCGGCAGGCTCAGCACCGCCACGCCGAGCATCACCGGCAGGTCGAAGGCCAGGGCGTTGGGCGAGATCGACAGTGGCTCTGGGGTAACCAGCGCGGTCAGCCCCAGCACCGCCAGCAGGTTGAACAGGTTGCTGCCGATCACCGTACCTACGGCGATTTCCCGCTCACCCCGCAGGGCGGCAACCAGCGCTGCGGCCAGTTCCGGCAGGGAGGTGCAGATGGCGACGACCGTCAGGCCGATGATGCGCTCGGACAGGCCCAGATCGGTAGCCACCTCCACCGCGGCATCCAGCAACAGGTGGCCTGCCAGGCTCAGCAGCCCCAGGCCGGCCAGCACCAGCAGCAACGTCCCTGACCAGAAGCGCCGGGCGCTTGCCTTGACGGTGTCCGGGGCGGGATAGGTGCGCGCGTAGTGGCGGGACTGGTGCCAGAGCATTACCAGATAGCCGGCCAGGCCCAGCAGTAGCAGCCCGCCTTCGACCCGACCCAGATGGCCGTTGGCAGACAGCCCGTACACCAGCGCACTGGCGATGATCATCAGCGGGATATCCAGGCGCACCAGCTGGCGCGAAACTCGCAGCGGGATGATCAACGCTGCCAGGCCGAGAATGACCAGCACGTTGAAGATATTGCTGCCGATAACGCTGCCTACCGCCACGTCGGGCGCGCCCTGGTAGGCGGCCTGCAGGCTCACGGTCAGCTGTGGTGCGGTACTGCCGAAGGCCACCAGGCTGAGGCCGATGATCAGCGGGCGTACATGAAGGCGCTGTGCCAGGCGCAGCGCGGCGCGCACCAGCAGTTCGGCGCCGCCTACCAGCAACAGCAGGGCAATGCCCAGTTGCAGCAGGCTGAAAGTGGGAAGGGTGGCGAGGTCGAAAATGGTCGGACTCCTGTCGCGTCAGTCGCTAAGCCCTTGTACCCGTACGCGCGCCGTTCCGCTACGGAGCATGCCGATTTTTTCTGCTGCGGCACGTGACAGGTCGATCAGGCGGCCACGCGTATGCGGGCCACGGTCATTGATGCGCACCACCACACTGCGCTGGTTGGCGGTATTGGTGACCAGCACGCGGCTACCGAATGGCAGGCTGCGGTGGGCGGCGGTGAGGCCATGCTGGTTGAACGGTTCGCCGCTGGCAGTGCGTTTGCCATGGTGGCGTGAGCCGTAATAGGAAGCGGTGCCGGTCTTGTCGTAACCGCGGGGGTCGATGTCATGGCTGGCGCAGCCGGCCAGGAAGGAAAACAGGGCGAGGGTGCCGAGGGATCGTTTCAACAAGTTCTTGCTCCGATGCTGCGGTTGGGGCCGCTGTGCGGCCCATCGCCGGCAAGCCAGCTCCCACAGTTACAGCGCTGCCCTCTAGGGCGATCCTGTACCTGTGGGAGCTGGCTTGCCGGCGATCGAGGGCAAAGCCCTCGCCGCTTTTTCAGCTCACCCTTCGAGCTTGGCCTTGAGCAATTGGTTCACCTGCCCCGGGTTGGCCTTGCCTTTGGACGCTTTCATCGCCTGGCCGACGAAGAAGCCGAACATCTTGCCCCGCTTGGCCTCGTCGGCTGCGCGGTACTGTTCGACCTGCTCGGCGTTGGCTGCCAGCATTTCGTCGAGCATCTTGTCGATCGCACCGGTATCGGTGACCTGTTTCAGGCCTTTGCTCTCGATGATGCTGTCGGCATCGCCTTCACCGGCAGCCATGGCCTCGAACACGGTCTTGGCGATCTTGCCGCTGATGGTGTTGTCGCGGATACGCAGCAGCATGCCGCCCAGCTGTGCGGCGCTGACCGGCGCCTGGTCGATTTCCACGCCCAGCTTGTTCAGCAGGCTGCCCAGCTCGACCATGACCCAGTTGGCAGCCAGCTTGGCGTCGCCGCCGATCTTCACCACTTCTTCGAAGTAGTCCGCCTGTTCGCGGCTGGAGGCCAGCACGTTGGCGTCGTAGGCCGACAGGCCGTACTGGCCCTGGAAGCGCTCGACCTTTTGTGGCGGCAGCTCCGGCAGGCCGGCGCGAATGGAAGCGAGGAAGCTGTCCTCGATCACCACCGGCAGCAGGTCCGGGTCGGGGAAGTAACGGTAGTCGTTGGCTTCCTCCTTGCTGCGCATCGAGCGGGTCTCGTCCTTGTTCGGGTCGTACAGGCGGGTTTCCTGCACCACCTTGCCGCCGTCCTCGATCAGGTCGATCTGGCGCTGGATCTCGGTGTTGATCGCACGCTCGATGAAGCGGAACGAGTTGACGTTCTTGATTTCGCAGCGGGTACCGAACTCCACCTGGCCCTTCGGGCGGATCGACACGTTGCAGTCGCAACGCAGCGAGCCTTCGGCCATGTTGCCATCGCAGATGCCCAGGTAGCGCACGAGTGCGTGGATCGCCTTGACGTAGGCCACCGCTTCCTTGGCGCTGCGCATGTCAGGCTCGGAGACGATTTCCAGCAGCGGGGTGCCGGCGCGGTTCAGGTCGATGCCGGTGGAGCCGCTGAAGTCTTCGTGCAGGCTCTTGCCGGCGTCTTCTTCCAGGTGCGCGCGGGTTACCCCGATGCGCTTGATGGTGCCGTCTTCGAGGGCGATGTCCAGGTGGCCCTTGCCGACGATCGGCAGGTCCATCTGGCTGATCTGGTAGCCCTTGGGCAGGTCAGGGTAGAAGTAGTTCTTGCGCGCGAATACGTTGCGCTTGCCGATTTCGGCATCGATCGCCAGGCCGAACATGCACGCCATGCGCACGGCTTCCTGGTTCAGTACCGGCAGTACGCCGGGCATGCCCAGGTCTACCAGGCTGGCCTGGGTGTTCGGCTCGGAGCCAAAGGTGGTGGCGCTGCCGGAGAAGATCTTCGACTGGGTGGCGAGCTGAGTGTGGATTTCCAGCCCGATCACAACTTCCCATTGCATGTGTGAACTCCTCAGAAGCCGTTGGGGGCGCGGGTGTGCCAGTCGGTCACTTGCTGGTAGCGGTGCGCGACGTTGAGCAGGCGGCCTTCCTGGAAGTACGGCGCCAGCAGCTGTACGCCGACCGGCAGGCCGTCGACGAAGCCGGCTGGCATCGACAGGCCCGGCAGGCCCGCCAGGTTGGCAGTGATGGTGTAGACGTCCTCGAGGTAGGCGGCGACCGGGTCGCTGCTCTTGGCGCCGAGCTTCCAGGCCGGGTTTGGCGTGGTCGGGCCGAGGATCAGGTCGACGTCGTCAAAGGCGGCCATGAAGTCGTTCTTGATCAGGCGGCGGATCTGCTGGGCCTTCACGTAGTAGGCATCGTAGTAGCCGGCCGACAGGGCGTAGGTGCCCACCATGATGCGACGCTGTACTTCCACGCCGAAGCCTTCGCCACGGGAACGCTTGTACAGGTCGGTGAGGTCCTTGGGTTCCTCGCAGCGGTAGCCGAAACGCACGCCGTCGAAACGCGACAGGTTGGAGGACGCCTCGGCCGGGGCGATCACGTAATAAGCCGGAATGGCATGCTGCATGTTCGGCAGGCTGATTTCCTTGACCACTGCACCGAGCTTTTCCAGCTCCTTTACGCTGGCCTGGACCAGATCGGCGATGCGCGGGTCGAGGCCTGCGCCGAAGTACTCCTTCGGCAGGCCGATGCGCAGGCCCTGCAGCGAGGCATTGAGGTTGGCGCTGTAGTCCGGCACCGGCTCTTCGATGCTGGTGGAGTCCTTGGCGTCGAAACCGGCCATGCCTTGCAGCAGCAGGGCGCAGTCTTCGGCAGTGCGGGCCAGCGGGCCACCTTGGTCGAGGCTGGAGGCATAGGCGATCATGCCCCAGCGCGAAACACGACCGTACGTCGGTTTCAGGCCGGTGAGGTTGGTCAGTGCCGCGGGCTGGCGGATCGAGCCCCCGGTGTCGGTGCCGGTGGTGGCCGGCAGCAGGCGCGCGGCCACTGCCGCCGCCGAGCCACCGGACGAGCCGCCCGGGACGTGCTCGAGGTTCCACGGGTTCTTCACCGCGCCGTAGTGGCTGGATTCGTTGGCCGAACCCATGGCGAACTCGTCCATGTTGGTCTTGCCCAGGGTGACCATGCCGGCTTCGGCCAGCTTGGCGACCACGGTGGCGTCGTAGGGCGCCTTGAAGTTGTCGAGCATCTTCGAGCCGCAGCTGGTGCGTACGCCGTTGGTGCAGAACAGGTCCTTGTGGGCGATTGGCGCACCCAGCAGCGCACCGCTTTCGCCTGCGGCACGACGGGCGTCGGCGGCACGCGCCTGGCCCAGGGCCAGGTCTTCGGTGACGCTGATGAAGCTGTTGATTTGCGGGTCGAGCTGCTTGATGCGCGCCAGCAGGGCGCCGGTCAGCTCTTCGGATGAAAACGACTTGTCGGCGAGTCCGCGGGCGATCTCGGCCAGGGTCAATTGATGCATGGCAGGCTCTATCCCTTACTCGATGACTTTGGGAACCAGGTACAGACCGTTTTCGGTCGATGGCGCGATCGCCTGGTAGGTGTCGCGCTGGTTGCTTTCGGTGACCTGGTCGGGACGCAGGCGCTGGCTGGCCTCCAGGGGGTGGGCCAAGGGCTCGATGCCGGTGGTGTCGACCGCTTGCATCTGGTCGACGAGCCCGAGAATGCTGTTCAGGGCATCGGTAATGCGTGGCAGTTCGCCATCATTCAGGCCCAGTCGGGCCAGATGGGCGATCTTTTCCACGTCGCAGCGTTCAAGCGCCATGGTGATCTCCAGGGGAAACAAAGAACGGAATGATGTCCGTGGTGAGGAACATGTCAGCTTTCTGGCGGTCTAACGGCCGCGATCATCTGCTGGCGTGCTCGGAAAAACAGCCAATTTAACATATTGGCTCCTTGCCCAAAATCCCTGCCATTGTTAGAGTTTGCCGCACTTTTTTACCCACGCTTTCCCCAGGGTCACTTTCCCATGTTCAAGAAACTGCGTGGCATGTTTTCCAGCGATCTTTCCATCGACCTGGGTACTGCCAACACCCTTATTTACGTGCGTGAGCGCGGTATCGTCCTGAATGAGCCCTCGGTTGTTGCCATCCGTACCCATGGCAACCAGAAAAGCGTCGTCGCCGTCGGTACCGAAGCCAAACGCATGCTGGGCCGTACGCCTGGCAATATTGCTGCCATTCGTCCGATGAAGGACGGCGTCATCGCCGACTTCAGCGTTTGCGAAAAAATGTTGCAGTATTTTATCAACAAGGTCCACGAGAACAGCTTCCTGCAGCCAAGCCCGCGCGTGCTGATCTGTGTGCCGTGCAAGTCCACCCAGGTAGAGCGCCGCGCCATTCGCGAGTCGGCGCTGGGTGCCGGTGCGCGTGAAGTGTTCCTGATCGAAGAACCCATGGCGGCGGCGATCGGTGCCGGCCTGCCGGTTGAAGAAGCCCGTGGTTCGATGGTCGTGGATATCGGTGGCGGTACCACTGAAATCGCCCTGATCTCGCTGAACGGTGTGGTCTATGCCGAGTCCGTCCGCGTTGGCGGCGACCGCTTCGACGAAGCCATCGTCACCTACGTGCGCCGCAACTACGGCAGCCTGATCGGCGAATCCACCGCCGAGCGCATCA
>NZ_JABMCN010000195.1 GCF_013179515.1 Pseudomonas sp. CM27 | reverse complement strand
AGCAGGCCTATGCCCGGGTGGAAGGTTTGCGCAAACTGGTGCAGCGCTATATGGACGAGGCCCGGCGCGCCGAAGACAAGCGCGAGCAGCGCTTGCTGGACGAGCTTTCCCAGCGCCTGCCGCGGCAGAATCACCTTTAGCCTGTACCGGCCCTATCGCCGGCAAGCCAGCTCCCACAGGAATTGCGCAGGGCTCAGGCCTTGCGCCGCACCTGTGGGAGCTGGCTTGCCGGCGATAGGGCCGGTACAGGTATGACCTTGCTACACCTGCAGCGGCCTGCTAAACCTTAATGGAGTTGCATTCGCCATCATCGAAGGAATCGCTAGCATGGCAGTCGATACGGATATTTCGCCGGACGGGAAAAAACTGACGATCAAGATCAAAGGGCGCTTCGACTTCGGCAAACACCAGGAATTTCGCAAGGCTTACGAACGCATCAGCAAGCCAGATTCGGTGGTCGTCGACCTCAGCGACGCCACCTACATCGACAGTTCCGCACTCGGCATGCTGCTGATGCTGCGCGACCATGTGGGCGGCGATGACTCGGATGTGCGTGTGGTGCATACCAACTCCGACGTGCGCAAGATCCTCGCCATTTCCAATTTCGAAAAACTCTTCGATATCAGTTGAGCGCCGACATGCCGGCCGAACAGGCGTTGACCGTGCTGGTTGCCGAAGACGGTGCCGCCGACCGCCTGCTGCTGGCGCAGATCGTTCGCCGTCAGGGCCATCAGGTATTTACCGCAGAAAACGGCGAGCAGGCAGTGGCGCTGTTCGTCGAACGGCGCCCGCAGCTGGTGCTGCTTGATGCGCTGATGCCGGTGATGGACGGCTTCGAGGCAGCGCGGCAGATCAAGGCCCTGGCTGGCGAGGCGCTGGTGCCGATCATTTTCCTGACCTCGCTCAATGAAGAGGAGGGCCTGGTGCGCTGCCTGGAGGCGGGCGGTGACGACTTCATGGCCAAGCCCTACAGTGCGGTGATCCTCGGCGCCAAGATCCGCGCCATGGACCGCCTGCGCCGGTTGCAGGCCACCGTGCTGCAGCAGCGCGACCAGATTACCCGGCACCATCACCACCTGCTCAACGAGCAGCGTGTGGCGAAGGCGGTGTTTGACAAGGTGGCCCACTCCGGCTGCCTGTCTGCGCCGAACATTCGCTACCTGCAATCACCTTTTGCGCTGTTCAACGGTGACCTCATGCTGGCGGCTTTCACCCCGGCCGGCGAAATGCGTGTGCTTCTCGGGGATTTCACCGGCCACGGCCTGCCTGCGGCGGTGGGCGCCATGCCGCTGGCCGAGGTGTTCTACGGCATGACCGCCAAGGGCTACGGTATGGCGCAGATGCTCCGCGAGATGAACGCCAAGCTCAAGCGCATCCTGCCGGTCGACATGTTTTGTTGTGCAGTGCTGCTCAACCTCAGCATGCAGCGCGGTACGGTAGAGGTGTGGAACGGCGGCATGCCCGATGGCTATCGCCTGTCGGCGAGCGGCGAGGTGTTGTCGGCGTTGAGTTCGCGGCATCTGCCACTGGGCATTCTGACGGCCGAGCGGTTCGATGACAGCACCGAGGTACTGCCGCTGGCGCCCGGCGAGCGCCTGCTGTTGCTGTCGGACGGCGTGCTCGATACCGCCGACAACGATGACCGCCTGTTCGGCGTGCAGCGGCTGCGTGCGGTGCTTGCCGACAACCGTGACCCGGCGCAGCTGTTCGACCAACTGATGCAGGCCCTGGAGGACTTTGGCGGGCATCCGCGCGACGACATCAGCTTGTGCGACATCCGCATGTTCAGCGCCGATGAGCGGGTGCCGGCGCCGACGATTTACGCTGACAGTGGTCGCTCCAGCCCGCTTGACTGGTCACTGGGCTTCGAAGTGCGTGGCGAGAGCCTGAAGCGCTTCAACCCGGTGCCGTACCTGGTGCAGTTGCTGCAGGAAATCCACGGGTTGCGCGCCCGTACCGGTAGCTTGCACAGCGTGCTCAGCGAGCTGTACGCCAACGCCCTCGAGCATGGCGTGCTGGGCCTGGACTCGCAACTCAAGCGCGATGTGCAGGGTTTTACCGACTACTATCAGGAGCGCGCCCGGCGGCTGGGGTCGCTGACCGATGGTTTTGTACGCATTGATTTCAAGGTTGAACCGCATGCCGATGGCGGGCGTCTGATGATTCAGGTTCGCGACAGTGGAGCGGGGTTCGATGTGCAGCGGGTGCTTTCCCGGCCTTCGCAGGAGCACGGTCTGAGCGGTCGTGGCCTGCACCTGGTACGGCGGCTGGCCAGCCACGCGCGCTGGAGTGAGGGCGGGCGCTGTGCGCACGTCGAGTTCGTATGGTGAGCCACAGGCAGGCTCAGGCATAATCTGGCTTGATCAAGGAGTGAACAAGTGACTGACATGCATATCGACCAAAAGGTGCTCAGCGACCTGCGTGATGTCATGGAAGAGGGCTACCTGCAGCTGGTGCAGACGTTCCTCGAAGATTCCGAGCGGCGCCTTGCGCAGCTGCACGCTGCCAAGAGTGCCGAGGAGCTTGGCATCGCCGCGCACAGTTTCAAGGGCAGCAGCAGCAACATGGGTGCGGTGGCGCTGGCCGCGCTGTGCCAGCTGCTGGAAGACCGTGCCCGGCAGCCGCCGCTGTATGGCATCGAGGACCTTGTCAATCGCATCGACCAGGAATTTCTGGAGGTGCAGCGCTTCTACCAGGACGAGCACCAGCGCATTTCTGCGGGCTGAGACTCGACTTGGCGCGAGTCTTGCCTGTCTCTGGCCGGATGATCTTTTTGTTTCTGGCGCGGAGACCGCTCGATGCCTGTCGCACCCAACCCTTTGTTGCAAGCCAACGCCATCGCCAATTCCTCGCGTGCTGCCTCCGCGCAGATGGACAAACCGCTGCAGGCGCTGGGCGACAAGGGCGACGGCTTCGGCCAGGTGATGGCCAGGCAGGGGCGCGACAAGGTCGGCGGCCAGGACGACAAGGTCGCCCAGGCCAAGCCCAAGGACAAGCCCGAGGTTGCACAGGGCGGCAAGAAAGACCCCGCCGACAAAACCGCGGTTGCCGATGACGGCAACAAGTTGCCAGCAGACGACCAGGCCGATACCGGGCTGCGCGATGCCAGCCTGGTGGCCGGCCAGGTAACCGACGCACAGCCAGGCAGCCAGCTGATCCAGGCCCAGGCCGAGGCGGTGGCGCCTGTGTTGCAGGCCGCTACGGCGCAGGCCTCTGCCGCGCAACCCGAGGAGGCGGCTGCCGAGGAAGCATTCGACCCGGACGCCGATCCCCTGGCCAATTTGCCTACACTGCGCCTGGCTCTGGAGCACAGTGCCCAGGCCAAGGGGGGCACTTCGGCGCATGCTCTGGACCCGTCACAGGCTCAGGGTGAAGAAGGGCGGGCAGCCGTCAATACCTTGGCGAATCTGGTCGAAGGCGGCGAAGGCGAATCCACTGAATCGGGTGACAAGGCCTTCGGTGCCTTGCTCGAAGATGGCCTGAAAGACACCAAGAGCGCCAGCAGCGATACCCGTGTCGACGATTTCGCCAACCGCCTGGCGAGCCTGACCCAGGCTGCCACGGCCAAGACCGCCAATGCCGTGCCGGCCAGCGCCAGCCCGTTGCACCAGCCATTGCCGATGAACCAGAACGCGTGGGCCGAAGGCTTGGTCAACCGGGTCATGTACCTGTCCAGCCAGAACCTCAAGTCGGCGGATATCCAGCTGGAGCCGGCAGAGCTGGGCCGCCTGGACATTCGCGTCAATGTAGCGGCGGACCAGGCCACCCAGGTCACCTTCATCAGCGGCCACGCTGGCGTGCGTGACGCTCTCGACAGCCAGGTGCACCGCTTGCGCGAGCTGTTTGCCCAGCAGGGGCTGGCGCAGCCGGATGTGAATGTGGCTGACCAGTCGCGCGGGCAGCAACAGCAGCAGGGGCAGGCGCAGGGTAGCAACCTGTCGGGGGTGGCGGCGCGGCAGGCGGAGCAGGGTCGTGAGGTTGTCGACAGCGCCCGGCCTGTGGAACAGCAGGTGGTTGTGGGTGACAGTGCGGTCGATTATTACGCCTGATGTTTACATGGGCGGGCCCTATCGCCGGCAAGCCAGCTCCCACAGGTACTGCACAAGGCTCAAGACCTGCGGGGAGCATGTGGGAGCTGGCTTGCCAACGATAGGGCCGAGCCTGCTTCCCCAGGTACTGCACAAGGTTCATGGCCTACGGAGATCCTGTAGGAGCTGGCTTGCCGGCGATAGGGCCGAGCCTGCTCACGCGCAATTGGTCCACCTCTGCTAAATCTGGCATAACACTTGCTCAAGCCAAGCCATTCTCCCTTGAACTCCCAATGGACGACGGATTATTGGCATGGCGAAAAGCGAAGCAGTCAAAGACCCCGCCACTAAAGGCAAACTCAAGCTGATCCTGCTGGCCGTCGTGGGCCTTTTGCTGGCGATCGGGCTTTCGGTGGGCGCTACCTGGTTCTTCATGCACAAGAGCGAGCCGGCCCCGGCCGCCGAAACTGCAGCCAGCAACGTCAAGCCTGTGGCCATCTACGAAGCCCTGACCCCGGCCTTCGTGGTCAATTTCAACCAGAACGGCCGGCAGCGCTACATGCAGCTCAGCGTCACCCTGCAGGCGCGTAACCAGGCCGACATGGACGCCCTCAAGGTGCACATGCCGGTGATCCGCAACAACCTGGTGATGATGTTCTCCGGCCAAGGCTTCGACACCCTTGCCGCCAGCCCGGTCGGGCAGGAGATGCTGCGCCAGAAGGCCACTGCCGTGGTTCAGGAAGTGGCGCAGAAGGAAGTCGGCAAACCGGTCATCGACCAGTTGCTGTTCACCAATTTCGTATTGCAGTAGGAGTCCGCAATGGCCGTACAGGACCTGCTGTCCCAGGATGAAATCGATGCCCTGTTGCACGGCGTCGACGACGGGCTGGTGCAGACCGAAAGTGCATCGGAACCCGGCAGTATCAAAAGCTACGACCTGACCAGCCAGGACCGTATCGTGCGGGGTCGCATGCCGACCCTGGAAATGATCAACGAGCGCTTTGCCCGCTACACCCGCATCAGCATGTTCAACCTGCTGCGCCGCTCGGCCGACGTGGCAGTCGGCGGCGTGCAGGTGATGAAGTTCGGCGAGTACGTGCATTCGCTGTACGTGCCCACCAGCCTCAACCTGGTCAAGATCAAGCCGTTGCGTGGCACCTCGCTGTTCATCCTCGATGCCAAGCTGGTGTTCAAGCTGGTAGACAACTTCTTCGGTGGCGATGGCCGTCACGCCAAGATCGAAGGCCGTGAATTCACTCCGACCGAACTGCGGGTAGTGCGCATGGTGCTGGACCAGTGCTTCGTCGACCTCAAGGAAGCCTGGCAGGCGATCATGCCGGTCACCTTCGAGTACATGAACTCCGAGGTCAACCCGGCCATGGCCAACATCGTCGGCCCCAGCGAGGCGGTGGTGGTATCGACCTTCCACATCGAGCTGGACGGCGGTGGCGGCGACCTGCACGTGACCATGCCGTACTCGATGATCGAGCCGGTGCGGGAAATGCTCGATGCCGGCTTCCAGTCCGACCTCGACGACCAGGACGAGCGCTGGGTCAAGGCCCTGCGCGAGGACGTGCTGGACGTGGCCGTGCCTGTGACCGCCACGGTCGCCCGGCGCCAGCTGAAGTTGCGCGACATCCTGCACATGCAGCCTGGCGATGTGATCCCGGTGGAGCTGCCCGAGCATCTTGTGCTGCGCGCCAACGGCGTGCCGTCGTTCAAGGCCCGGCTGGGTTCGCACAAGGGCAACCTGGCCCTGCAGATCATCGACCCGATCGTGCGCCGCTGACGGCGCAGCGCTCGCTCATAACGAATTGAATGCCTGTCGAGGAAACCATGGCTAACGAAAACGAAATCACCTCCGCAGAGGACCAGGCACTGGCCGATGAGTGGGCCGCAGCGCTGGAAGAAACCGGTGCCGCCGGCCAGGCCGATATCGATGCGCTGCTGGGGGGTGACACCGGCGGTATGGGTGGCCCGGGCCGCCTGCCGATGGAAGAGTTCGCCAGTTCGCCCAAGCCGAACGAGAACGTCAGCCTGGAAGGCCCGAACCTGGACGTGATCCTGGATATCCCGGTGAACATTTCCATGGAAGTGGGCAGCACCGAGATCAATATCCGCAACCTGCTGCAGCTCAACCAGGGCTCGGTTATCGAGCTTGACCGGCTGGCGGGCGAGCCACTCGACGTGCTGGTCAACGGCACGCTGATCGCCCATGGCGAAGTGGTCGTGGTCAACGAAAAGTTCGGCATCCGCCTGACCGACGTGATCAGCCCCAGCGAACGCATCAAGAAGCTGCGCTGAGTGAAGGGCACGATGCGCGCCATCGCGGCGTCCGCGGTGCTGCTTGCCAGCCAGGCCGGTCTGGCCGCAGCCACCCCTGCGGCGACCCCGGCGTCTGCGCCTGGCAGCCTGGGCGGGCAGCTGGCGCAGATGGTCTTCGGCCTGCTGTTGGTGGTGGGCCTGATCTTCTTTCTGGCCTGGCTGCTGCGGCGCCTGCAAAGCACGGCGGTAAAGGGCGGGCAGGTGATCGAGATCGTCGGCAGCCGCGCCATCGGCCCGCGTGACCGGCTGTTGCTGGTGCAGGTGGGCAACGAGCAGATCCTGATTGGCCATACCCCCGGCAGTATCGAGGCCCTGCATGTCATGGCCGAGCCCGTGCAAGTGCCGGTTGGCAGCCGCCAGGCGGCGCCCGAGTTTGCCCAGCGACTGATGGAGCTGATGGGCAAGGACCCTAAGGACAAGAAGTGATGAGTGGCGCGCTGCGTACGTTGTTGACCATGGCGCTGCTGCTGGCGGCGCCGCTGGCCCTGGCCGCCGACCCGCTGTCGATCCCGGCCATTACCCTGTCCAATGGTGCGGACGGGCAGCAGGAGTATTCGGTCAGCCTGCAGATCCTGCTGATCATGACGGCGCTCAGCTTCATCCCGGCGTTCGTCATCCTGATGACCAGCTTCACCCGCATCATCATCGTGTTCTCGATTTTGCGCCAGGCGCTGGGCCTGCAGCAGACGCCGTCCAACCAGATCCTCACCGGCATGGCACTGTTCCTGACCCTGTTCATCATGGCGCCAGTGTTCGACCGGGTGAACCAGAACGCCCTGCAGCCCTACCTGAACGAGCAGCTTACCGCGCAGCAGGCCATCGACAAGGCCCAGGGGCCGCTCAAGGACTTCATGCTGGCACAAACCCGGCAAAGCGACCTGGACCTGTTCATGCGCCTGTCCAAGCGCACCGACATCGCCGGCCCTGACCAGGTGCCGCTGACGATCCTGGTGCCGGCGTTCGTCACCTCGGAGCTGAAGACCGCATTTCAGATCGGCTTCATGATCTTCATCCCGTTCCTGATCATCGACATGGTGGTCGCCAGTGTGCTGATGGCCATGGGCATGATGATGCTGTCACCGCTGATCATCTCGCTGCCGTTCAAGATCATGCTGTTTGTGCTGGTTGATGGCTGGGCGCTGATCATGGGCACCCTGGCCAGCAGTTTCGGCGGCGTCTGACGCCGTCAAGGAGAGCGCATGACCCCGGAAATTGCCGTTGACCTGTTCCGTGATGCCTTGTGGCTGACCACCCTGATGGTGGCCGTGCTGGTGGTGCCAAGCCTGCTGGTGGGTCTGGTTGTGGCGATGTTCCAGGCGGCCACGCAGATCAACGAACAGACCCTGAGCTTTCTGCCGCGGCTGCTGGTAATGCTGGTCACGTTGATCGTCGCCGGGCCCTGGCTGGTGCAGAAGTTCATGGAGTACATCACCAACCTGTACACCAACATCCCGCAGCTGATCGGTTGACGCGGCGATGCTGGAGCTGACAGACGCGCAGATCGGCACCTGGGTCGCCACGTTCATCCTGCCGTTATTCCGGGTGACGGCGGTGCTGATGACCATGCCGATCTTTGGCACCCGCATGTTGCCGGCGCGGGTGCGCCTGTACGTGGCGGTGGCCATCACCGTGGTGATCGTGCCGGCGCTGCCGCCACTGCCTGAATTCGACCCGCTGAGCCTGCGCGGGATGTTGCTGTGCGCTGAGCAGGTGATTGTTGGTGCGCTGCTCGGTTTTTCGCTGCAGCTGCTGTTTCAGGCGTTCGTGATCGCGGGTCAGGTCGTTGCCATCCAGATGGGCATGGCCTTCGCCTCGATGGTCGACCCTGCCAACGGCGTCAACGTGGCGGTCATCAGCCAGTTCATGACCATGCTGGTGAGCGTGCTGTTCCTGTTGATGAACGGCCACCTGGTCGTGTTCGAGGTACTGACCGAAAGCTTCACTACTTTGCCGGTGGGCAATGCGCTGGTGGTCAACCACTTCTGGGAGCTGGCCGGGCGCCTGGGCTGGGTGTTCGCCGCCGGCCTGCTGCTGATCCTGCCGGTGATCGCCGCCTTGCTGGTGGTGAACATCGCATTTGGCGTGATGACCCGCGCGGCGCCGCAGCTGAACATCTTCTCCATCGGTTTTCCGCTGACCCTGGTCATGGGTATGTTCATCTTCTGGGTCGGCCTGGCCGATGTGTTGTCCCACTACCAGGCATTGGCCAGCGAAGCGCTGCAATGGCTGCGTGAACTGGCGAGGGCGCGCTGAGCATGGCAGAAAGCGAAAGTGGCCAGGACAAGACAGAGGACCCGACCGAGAAGCGCAAGCGCGATGCCCGCGAGAAAGGCGAGATCGCCCGCTCCAAGGAGCTCAACACGGTGGCAGTGACCCTGGCCGGTGCCGGTGGCCTGCTGGCGTTCGGCGGCCACCTGGCCGAGACGCTGCTGGCGATGATGCGCATGAATTTCAGCCTGACCCGCGACATCATCGTCGACGAGCGGGCCATGGGGGCGTTTCTTCTGGCATCGGGCAAGATGGCGATATGGGCGGTACAGCCAATCCTGATCCTGTTGTTTGTGATCTCCTTCGTGGCGCCTATCGCGTTGGGCGGTTTTCTGTTTTCTGGCAGCCTGCTGCAACCTAAATTCAGTCGCATGAACCCGCTGTCGGGGATCAAGCGCATGTTCTCGATGAACAGCCTGACCGAGCTGCTCAAGGCGCTGGCCAAGTTCTTCGTGATCCTGATAGTGGCGGTGGTGGTGCTGACCAACGACCGCCAGGCCTTGCTGTCGATTGCCAACGAGCCGCTGGAGCAGGCGATCATTCACAGCTTGCAGGTGGTGGGCTGGAGTGCGTTGTGGATGGCGACCGGGCTGTTGCTGATTGCGGCGGCGGACGTGCCGTTCCAGCTGTACCAGACGCACAAGAAAATGAAGATGACCAAGCAGGAAGTGCGCGACGAGTACAAGGACAGCGAGGGCAAGCCCGAGGTCAAGCAGCGCATTCGCCAGCTGCAGCGCGAGATGTCGCAGCGGCGCATGATGGCCGCGGTGCCGCAAGCCGATGTGATCATCACCAACCCGACGCATTATGCGGTGGCGTTGCAGTATGACCCGGAGAAGGGTGGGGCGGCGCCGTTGCTGCTGGCCAAGGGTGCCGATTTCACGGCCTTGAAGATTCGCGAAATTGCTGTCGAGCACAAGATCCAGATTCTTGAGTCGCCGGCGCTGGCGCGGGCGATCTACTACTCCACCGAGCTCGAGCAGGAAATCCCCGCCGGGTTGTACCTGGCGGTGGCGCAGGTGCTGGCCTATGTGTTCCAGATCCGCCAGTACCGGGCGGGTAGAGGGAAGCGACCGGAGCCGTTGAAAGACGACCTGCCGATCCCGCCGGATTTGCGGCGTGACAGTTGATCTTGTGTCAGGGCCGGGACAGGCAATATAAATCCCCCGCCGAGCAAAGTTGGACAGCTTCTTGCAAAGCCAGCCGCAGACGCCCCTTGGGCGTCAAAGTTTTGCATCAAGAGGACTCGCGGTGGATCGCACTCAGTTAATCAGCAACGCCCGTAACAACCTGGCCGGTCTTGGCCGGGGCAACCTGGGTGTGCCGCTGTTGCTGCTGGTGATGTTGGCAATGATGATGTTGCCGATACCGCCGTTCCTGCTCGACGTGTTCTTCACCTTCAACATCGCCCTGTCGATCGTTGTCCTGCTGGTCTGCGTGTACGCCCTGCGGCCGCTCGATTTCGCCGCATTCCCCACCATCTTGCTGGTGGCCACGCTGCTGCGCCTGGCCCTGAACGTGGCCTCCACCCGAGTGGTGATGCTGCACGGCCAGGAAGGCCATGGCGCCGCCGGCAAGGTGATCCAGGCCTTTGGCGAGGTGGTGATCGGCGGTAATTATGTCGTTGGTGCGGTGGTGTTCGCCATCCTCATGATCATCAACTTCGTGGTGGTCACCAAGGGCGCCGGGCGTATCTCGGAGGTGAGCGCGCGTTTCACCCTCGACGCCATGCCCGGCAAGCAGATGGCTATCGACGCCGACCTCAACGCCGGCCTGATCGACCAGGCCCAGGCCAAGCACCGCCGTGCCGAGGTGGCCCAGGAGGCCGAGTTCTACGGTTCGATGGACGGTGCCAGCAAGTTCGTCCGCGGGGACGCCATCGCCGGCCTGTTGATCCTGTTCATCAACCTGATCGGCGGCATATTGATCGGCATGATGCAGCACGGCATGAGTTTCACGGAGGCCGGCAAGGTGTACGCCCTGCTGACCATTGGTGACGGTTTGGTGGCGCAATTGCCTTCACTGCTGCTGTCCACCGCTGCCGCGATCATGGTTACCCGTGCCTCCGGCTCCGAGGACATGGGCAAGCTGATCAACCGGCAGATGTTCGATTCGCCCAAGGCACTGGCGGTTTCCGCCGGGCTGATGATCGTCATGGGTCTGGTGCCGGGCATGCCGCACGTCGCCTTCATCAGCCTTGGCCTGCTGGCGGGCGGTGGCGCCTACCTGGTGTGGAAGAAGCAGCAGAAGACCAGGCTGCAGGCACTCAAGGAGGCGCAGCAGCAGCAGGACTTGCTGCCTTCGCCGCAACGTGCACTGGAAACCAAGGAGCTTGGCTGGGACGATGTCACGCCGATCGACATGATCGGCCTGGAGGTCGGTTACCGGCTGATCCCCCTGGTCGACCGCAACCAGGGTGGTCAGCTGCTGGCGCGGATCAAGGGGGTGCGCAAGAAACTGTCCCAGGACCTGGGCTTCCTGATGCCCACGGTGCACATCCGCGACAACCTCGACCTGCAGCCCAGTGCCTACCGCCTGACCCTGATGGGGGTGATCCTTGCCGAGGCCGAGATCTACCCGGACCGCGAACTGGCCATCAACCCGGGCCAGGTATTCGGCACGCTCAACGGTATTGCCGCGCGGGACCCGGCATTCGGCCTGGAAGCGGTGTGGATCGACGTTGGCCAGCGCTCGCAGGCGCAGTCGCTGGGCTACACCGTGGTTGACGCCAGTACCGTGGTGGCTACCCACCTCAACCAGATCCTGCAGAAGCACTGCCACGAGCTGATCGGCCACGAAGAGGTGCAGCAATTGCTGCAGGTGCTGGCCAAGGCATCGCCTAAACTTGCAGAAGAGCTGGTGCCCGGTGTCATTTCCTTGTCGGGCCTGCTGAAGGTGCTGCAGGCCCTGCTGTCGGAGCAGGTGCCGGTGCGCGATATCCGCAGCATTGCCGAAGCGATCGCGA
>NZ_JABMCN010000194.1 GCF_013179515.1 Pseudomonas sp. CM27 | reverse complement strand
GGCTCGCAAGCAGCAGGAAAAGGATCAGCGCCGCATGGAATACCGCCGGGCGATCGAGAGCTATTGCGACCAACGTCAACTGCTGCGCGACCTGGTGGACTACCCTGAGCTGCAAGAGCTCACTGTGTGGCAGGCGTCGGCAGCAACTTCCCCGAAAAACGCTCAACAAGCGCACTGATCAATGCACGTTCGCCGCGGATGAATGCCAGGAAAGCCAAGGCCACCGGTGACTGCCGTTTGGCCTTGGCCTGTACCACGCACCAGCTGCGGTACAGCGGCAGTTCTTCCACCGGCAGCTCCTTCAGCGCCCCGGTGGCCAGTTCCAGGTTGACCGCATGGCGGGTCAGCAGGGCGATACCAAGGCCTGCGATCACGCACTCGCGCTGGGCATCGGCCGAGGCCACTTCCAGAGTCTGGGTGAAGTGCACGCGCTTGTCCTTGAAGTACTCTTCGCAGGCTTTGCGTGTGCCCGAGCCTTGCTCGCGGACCAGCAGGGTATGAGGCTCCAGGTCCTGCAGGCGCAGCTGCTCCAGCTTGCAGAGCGGGTGCTCGGGCGGGGCCACGGCAATGATCGGGTTATTCAGAAACGGCAAAAATTCCAGACCCATGTCCTGCGGCACCATGGACATGATGATCAGGTCGTCGCGGTTGTCGGACAGGCGGCGGATGGCCTGGGCGCGGTTGACCACCGTCAAGGTCAGGTTGACCTCCGGGTGACGTTGCTTGAAGGCGGCGAACAGGTGTGGCACGAAGTACTTGGCACTGGACTCGATCGCCAGCTTCAGCTGCCCTTGCAGTGAGCCCTGCATGTCCGACAGTTGCATGTCCAGGCTCTCCAGGCGCCCGAAGATGTCGCGGCTGGCGCGCTGCAGGGCCTCGGCCGCTTCCGTCAGATAAAGCTTTTTACCGATGTACTCGAACAGCGGCTGGCCGATCAGCTCTTCAAGCTGGCGGATCTGCAGGCTGACGGCGGGTTGTGTCAGCGCCATTTCCTCCGCCGCGCGGCTGTATGAGCGCAAATCGCACACCTCGTTGAAGATCTGCAATTGACGCAATGTCATACGCATCAAGGACTTACGCATTTTTTTCAGCTCATTGGCAACACCCTGTTACCGAACTATAAGCTTTTGCTAATACAGCCCCTAACAAATATTGATTTTTGTTTATCGACCTACAGCGCTAGGGTGAATACGCGACTGGCCAGCAATGCTTGGTCACGCGCCGACCGGTAGAACCGGCTCGACTGTTCCTACGGCTTTGGGAAGACTCCAGTGATAAAAAAAATCCTGATCGCCAACCGAGGTGAAATTGCAGTTCGGATCGTGCGTGCCTGCGCCGAGATGGGCATTCGCTCGGTAGCGATCTATTCCGACGCCGACCGGCATGCCTTGCACGTCAAGCGCGCCGACGAAGCTCATAGCATTGGTGAAGAACCGCTGGCCGGTTACCTGAACCCGCGCAAGCTGGTGAACCTGGCTGTGGAAACCGGCTGTGATGCCCTGCACCCTGGCTATGGTTTCCTGTCGGAAAACGCTGAACTGGCAGAGATTTGCGCCGAGCGCGGGATCAAGTTCATCGGCCCGGCCGCCGACGTCATTCGTCGCATGGGCGACAAGACCGAAGCACGCCGCACCATGATCGCCGCCGGTGTGCCGGTTACACCAGGTACCGAAGGCAACGTTGCCGACATCCACGAAGCCCTCAGCGAAGGCGAGCGCATCGGTTATCCGGTGATGCTGAAAGCTACCTCCGGGGGTGGCGGCCGCGGTATTCGTCGTTGCAACAGCCGCGAAGAACTGGAACAGAACTTCCCGCGGGTGATATCCGAAGCCACCAAGGCCTTTGGCTCGGCCGAAGTGTTCCTGGAAAAGTGCATCGTCAACCCCAAACACATCGAGGCGCAGATCCTCGGTGACAGCTTCGGCAATGTGGTGCACCTGTTCGAGCGCGACTGCTCGATCCAGCGCCGTAACCAGAAGCTCGTCGAAATCGCTCCGAGCCCACAGCTTACCCCCGAGCAGCGCGCCTACATCGGCGACCTGGCGGTGCGTGCGGCCAAGGCGGTCAACTACGAGAACGCCGGTACCGTGGAGTTCCTGCTCGCCGATGGCGAGGTGTACTTCATGGAAATGAACACCCGGGTGCAGGTGGAGCACACCATCACCGAGGAAATCACCGGTATCGACATCGTCCGCGAGCAGATCCGCATTGCATCGGGCCTGCCGCTGTCGGTGAAGCAGGAAGACATCCAGCACCGCGGCTATGCGCTGCAGTTCCGCATCAACGCCGAAGACCCGAAAAACAACTTCCTGCCCAGCTTCGGCAAGATCACCCGTTACTACGCCCCCGGCGGCCCGGGCGTGCGCACCGATACGGCGATCTACACCGGCTACACCATTCCGCCGTTCTACGACTCCATGTGCCTGAAGCTGGTGGTGTGGGCGCTGACCTGGGAAGAAGCCATGGACCGCGGCCTGCGGGCCCTGGACGACATGCGCGTGCAAGGGGTGAAGACCACCGCCGCGTACTACCAGGAAATCCTGCGCAATCCGGAATTCCGTAGCGGCCAGTTCAACACCAGCTTCGTTGAAAGCCACCCTGAACTGACCAACTACTCGATCAAGCGCAAACCCGAAGAGCTGGCCCTGGCCATCGCCGCCGCCATCGCCGCCCACGCAGGCCTGTGAGGAACCCCATAATGTCCAAGAAAATTCACGTAACCGACACGATCCTGCGCGACGCCCACCAGTCCCTGCTGGCTACCCGCATGCGTACCGAAGACATGCTCCCGATCTGCGAAAAGCTCGACAAGGTCGGCTACTGGTCGCTGGAAGTCTGGGGCGGCGCCACCTTCGATGCCTGCGTGCGCTTCCTCAAGGAAGACCCATGGGAGCGCCTGCGCAAACTGCGTGCGGCGCTGCCCAACACCCGCCTGCAAATGCTGCTGCGCGGCCAGAACCTGCTGGGCTACCGCCACTACAGCGACGACGTGGTCAAAGCCTTCGTTGCCAAGGCTGCGGTCAACGGCATCGATGTGTTCCGTATCTTCGACGCCATGAACGACGTGCGTAACCTGCGGGTAGCCATCGAGGCCGTCAAGGCTGCCGGCAAGCACGCCCAGGGCACCATCGCCTACACCACCAGCCCCGTGCACACAATCGACGCCTTCGTGAACCAGGCCAAGCAGATGGAAGCCATGGGTTGCGATTCGGTCGCGATCAAGGACATGGCCGGCCTGCTGACACCATTTGCCACTGGTGAACTGGTCAAGGCGCTGAAAGCCGAGCAATCGTTGCCGGTGTTCATCCACTCCCACGACACCGCCGGCCTGGCTGCCATGTGCCAGCTGAAAGCGGTGGAAAACGGTGCCGACCACATCGACACCGCTATCTCCAGCTTCGCCTGGGGCACCAGCCACCCGGGTACCGAGTCGATGGTTGCCGCGCTCAAGGGCAGCGAGTTCGACACCGGCCTGGACCTGGAGCTGCTGCAGGAAATCGGCTTGTACTTCTATGCCGTGCGCAAGAAGTACCACCAGTTCGAAAGTGAATTCACCACTGTCGACACCCGTGTGCAGGTCAACCAGGTGCCGGGCGGGATGATTTCCAACCTGGCCAACCAGCTCAAGGAGCAGGGCGCCCTCAACCGCATGAACGAAGTGCTGGCTGAGATCCCGCGCGTTCGCGAAGACCTCGGCTTCCCGCCGCTGGTTACCCCCACTTCGCAGATCGTCGGTACCCAGGCGTTCTTCAACGTGCTGGCGGGCGAGCGCTACAAGACCATCACCAACGAGGTGAAGCTGTACCTGCAAGGCGGTTACGGCAAGGCTCCTGGCGTGGTCAGTGAACAGCTGCGTCGTCAGGCGATCGGCAGCGAAGAAGTGATCGATGTGCGCCCGGCCGACCTGCTGAAGCCGGAAATGACCAAGTTGCGCGGCGATATCGGCGCCTTGGCCCGTTGTGAAGAGGATGTGCTGACCTACGCCATGTTCCCTGACATTGGCCGCAAGTTCCTCGAAGAACGCGAAGCCGGCACCCTCACCCCGGAAGCCCTGCTGCCGATTCCGGAAGCTGGCGCGGTGGCTGCCCCGGGCGGTGAAGGCGTGCCGACCGAATTCGTCATCGACGTGCACGGCGAAACCTATCGCGTCGACATCACCGGTGTGGGCGTGAAGGCCGAAGGCAAGCGTCACTTCTACCTGTCGATCGACGGCATGCCGGAGGAAGTGGTGTTCGAGCCACTCAACGAATTCGTCGGCGGCGGCGGCAGCAAGCGCAAGCAGGCCAGCGCCCCGGGCCATGTGACCACCAACATGCCAGGCAACATCGTCGATGTCCTGGTCAAGGAAGGCGACTCGGTCAAGGCCGGCCAGGCCGTGCTGATTACCGAAGCCATGAAGATGGAGACCGAAGTGCAGGCAGCCATTGCCGGCAAGGTTGTGGCCATCCACGTGGCCAAGGGCGACCGTGTGACGCCGGGTGAGATCCTGATCGAGATCGAGGGCTGACAGAAGCCTTCATCTACAAGCGGTTTACCTCTGGGGAGCGAATGCTCCCCTTTTTTTTCGTGCTGATGCATTTTATTGCAGATTTGATACTGATGGTTGGTTTACATCTGCATTAAAATGCAGAAATTTTCCCGGATGCAGTGATGAATCACCCGGCGATTGCGCTGGGCAAGCTTGAGCGCCGAATGGCGGAGTGGGGGTTGGCATGACGGTTTCCATCGACGCCCGCGGGCTGCTGATCGATGGCGTGCGCGAAGGTATCGCCGAGGGGAGCCTTGAGTTGGGGGCAGCCGTGCGACGGCTACGCGTGGAGGTGGCGAAAATGCAGCAGACTCAGTTCGCGCGGATGTGCAAGGTTTCAGTGCGTACGCTGATTCAGATCGAGCAGGGGGATGGTAACCCCACGCTCAAGTCATTGAACGCTGTATTCAAGCCATTCGGTTTACAGATGGGCGTGGTCAGGCGCGCCACCAAGGTCAGGTAGTATCTTCATACGGATCACAGGCCTGCTGGCCCGTGATCCGTGGTCAATATCAGCCTATCCGGCATGCCTCAAGGGTGTGTACCTGACCTTCAGGCCGCTGGTTGGCATCGCTCAACCACCGCTCGAACCCTGCCGCCACCTGCGGCCACTCATCATCGGTAATCGAATACCACGCCGTATCGCGGTTATGGTCCTTGACCACCAGGTGCTTGCGGAACACGCCCTCGAACTCGAAGCCAAACCGCTCCGCCGCCCGCTTGGAGCGGGCGTTGGCGTTGTTGCACTTCCATTCCAGCCGGCGGTTACCCAGTTCGAAACCCAGCTTGCCCAGCAGGTACACCGCCTCGGTGCCCTTGGGCGTACGTTGCATGGCGGCGCCGAAGGCGATGTGGCCGATTTCGATGCGGCCATGGTCGGGCACAATCGACATCAGGCTGAGAATGCCCTGGGCCTGGCCGGTGGCGCGGTCCATGACGGTATAGAACAGCGGGTCGAGGCCGGCGGCATTGCCTTCCAGCCAGCGGTCGAAGGCGCCACGCTCGGTGAATGGGCCATAGGGCAGGTAGTCCCACAGCACAGGGTCGGATGCCGGCCCCTGCAGCGCCTCCCAGAGGTCGTCGCCATGGCGCACAGGGTCGAGCTTTTCCAGGCGAATGAAGCGGCCCTCAATGGGCTCGGCTCGAGGTACGGCAGCGGGTTTCCAGTGCAATGCGTCAGTCATGTTCGGCTTACAACCCTTTGCGGAATTGGATGAAGCCCGATCGCTCGGCAACCTGCTGATACAGGCTGATGGCGGTGGCGTTGGTCTCGTGGGTCAGCCAGTGCACCTTGATGCAACTGTCGGCCTTGGCAGTGGCGTAGACGTGCTCGATCAGCTGGCGGCCGATACCCAGGCCGCGCTGCGTCTCGTCCACGTACAGGTCCTGCAGGTAGCAGGAATTCTCGATGCTCCAGTTGGAACGATGGTAGATGAAGTTGACCATCCCCACCGCCTTGCCATCCACCCAGGCCAGGGTCGAATGGGTTGGTTCGTTCGGGTCGAGCAGGCGTTGCCAGGTGCTCAGGCTGACCTCATCGGCCAGCTCGGTTGCATAGAAATGCAGGTAGGCCTGCCACAAGCCGAGCCAGGCAGCATGGTCTTGGGGGGTAACGGGGCGCAGGGTAACGCTGGGCATGGGGCTATTCTTCAGAGCTGGCGCATGAGCGCCGCGAGTTGGTTGTCCAGTGGATCGGGGCTGGCGCCGAGGCCTTCGCGTACACCGGCGATGTCTTGCCCGGCGCGGTTCTGGCTGAGCTTGCGTGCACCTTGCAGGCGGGTGATGGGCAGGCGGATGCCGACGATGGCGCGAAGCATGCCGTCAATATAATCAGCAGGGGCGTCGGTGACGCTCCACGGGGCGCTGCGGCCTTGTTCGTGGCGATCGGTCAGGCGGCTGACGATAGCCAGCAGCGGCGCGGCATCGTCGATCACTTCGGCCGGGCCATAGGCGTGCACGGCCAGGTAGTTCCAGGTTGGCACCACCTTGGGGTTCTCGGCCTTGCTCGGATAGTAGCCGGGGCTGACGTAGGCATCGGCACCGGGGAACACCAGCAGGGCTTCGCCACCCTGCGCCAGGTCCTGCCACTGGCGGTTGGCCCGCGCCAGGTGGGCATAGACGGTGCCGTATTCGCCTTCGGCGGTGTCGACCAGCACCGGCAGGTGGGTGGCCAGCAGGCCCTGTTCGCCTTGGCTGACCAGAACCGCCAGGCGGGTGTCCAGCATGTGCTGGTGCAGGCGACCGAGGTCGTGTTCCTGGTGCGGCTTGCTGTTGTACATGTGTCGAGTCCCTTGTCGAATGGCTCTATCCTAGGCAGGCTATTGGTTCTGGGTAAGAGCCATTACTGCCTGTTTTGATAGGTCCAATGCCATGAGCGAGCGCCCCCTCATACTGCCTTTCGACCCTGCCGGGATTGCCTTGGATCGCCGCCGCGGGCTAAGCCAGCAGTTGTACCAGGCGCTGCGTGCGCGGGTACTGGACGGGCGGCTGAGCAGCGGCACGCGGCTGCCGGCCAGCCGGGACCTGGCCGCGATGCTGGCGCTGTCACGCAACAGCGTGGTGCGTGCCTATGACCAGCTGTATGCCGAGGGGTACATTGAAAGCCGGGTAGGTGACGGCACTTACGTCAGCCGCCTTCCGAAACTATCCACACAACTATCCACAGGGTTATCCCTGGGTTTATCAACAGGGTTATCCACATTTAACCCGAAAAATACTGAGTATTTATCCAGCAATAGACGCATCAGCGAGCCGTTGCAGCGTCTGAAAAATCATCATTTACCTTCGCCGAAAAGCGCTGCCCCGCGTGCTTTTCGCGTCGGCATCCCCGCGTTCGACCTGTTCCCGTTCGATGTCTGGGCCAAGCTGCAGGCGGGTTTCTGGCGTAATCCGTCACCAGCGCAGCTGGGCTACGGTGACCCGGCAGGTGAGCCTGCGTTGCGCGAGCTGATCGCGGCTTACCTGCGCCGTTCGCGGGGGCTGAGCTGCACGGCTGAGCAAATTGTGATCACCAGTGGCGCGCAGCAGGCCATCAGCCTTTGTGCACAGCTGCTGCTGCAGCCTGGCGACGGGGTGGCTGTGGAAAACCCAGGCTACCGCGCGGCCGGACACGCCTTTGCGCTGGTCGGTGGCAAGTTGCATGGCGTGGCGGTGGACGAAGACGGGATGGACTGTCGCCAGCTCGCGCAGCTTGAAGATTGCCGGCTGGCCTATGTCACGCCGGCCCACCAGTATCCGACCGGGGTCACCATGAGTCTGGCGCGCCGTCTTCAGTTGCTGGCATGGGCCGAGCAAAGCGATGGCTGGATTATCGAAGACGACTACGATGGCGAGTACCGTTACAGCGGCGCTCCCTTGGCCCCGCTGGCGGCTCTCGACCGACATGGGCGTGTTTTATATGTTGGCACCTTCGGCAAGATCGCCTTCCCGGCGTTGCGACTGGGCTATCTGGTGTTGCCGCCGCGCCTGGTGCAGGCATTCAGCCAGGGCAAAGCGCTGGCGGTGCGGCATTCGGAGGTCAGCAGCCAGTGCGTAATGGCCGAGTTCATGGCCAGGGGGCACTTCCAGCGGCATATCCGCCGTATGCGCAAGGCGGCGTTGAGCCGGCGCAATGTGCTCAAGGCGGGTTGGCCTGAGGATATTCCGGGGTTGGGCGGCATGCCGGAAGTGGCGGCCGGGCTACATGTAAAGGTTGATGTGGATAACTTTGCGCGGGAGCAGGAGTTGGTGGCCCAGGCGGAAGCGATGGGGGTGGAGGTGACGCCGCTGAGCAATTTCTGGTTGGCGAACAGCGATGTGCCTGTGGATAAGCGCGCGGGGCTGGTGCTCGGGTTTGCCGCGGTACCGGAGGGGGAAATTGCCGAGGCCATGATGAAATTGCGCAAGGCTTGGCGGCCTCTTCGCGGGTGAACCCGCTCCCACAGGTACTGCGCCGGCCTCAGACGCGACGCAGATCCTGTGGGAGCGTGTTCACCGGCGAAGATCCAACTCAGGTCCCGGATTTGATCCGCGTCCAAGCCCGAGTCCTGGCCCGCTCTGCATCCCGCGCCAAAGGCTTGAGGGTATAAAGCTTGGCCATCGCCTCTGCCGTCGGATACAGGTTGGGGTTGTTGCGAATCGCCGGGTTCACCTTGTCGGTCGCATCCTTGTTGGGGTTCGGATACCCGACAAAGTCGCTGATCGGCGCAATCACCTCGGGCCGCAGCAGGTAATTGATGAATTCATGGGCATCTTCCGGGTTGGCCGCGTTCTTCGGAATCGCCAGCATGTCGAACCAGATCGGTGCACCTTCCTTTGGCAGGCGCATATCGACTACCACGCCATTCTTGGCTTCGCGGGCACGGTTGGCGGCCTGGGAGAAGCTGCCGCTGTAGCCCACCGCTACACAAATATCGCCATTGGCGATGTCTGCCATGTACTTGGAAGAGTGGAAGTAGGTGATATGCGGGCGAATCTTCAGCATCAACGCCTCGGCTTGCTTGTAGTCTGCCGGTTTGTCGCTGTTGGGCGGCAAGCCCAGGTACTGCAAAGCCAGTGGCAGAATCTCCGAGGGTGAGTCGAGCAGTGCCACACCGCATTGCTTGAGCTTGGCGATGTTCTCTTCCTTGAAGATCAGGTCCCAGCTGTCCACCGGGGCGTTGTCGCCGAGCGCAGCCTTGACCTTGGCCGGGTTGAAGCCGATCAGCACGGTGCCATACATGTAGGGCACCGCAAATTTGTTGCCGGGGTCGTTGGCCTCGATCAGCTTCATCAGTGCCGGGTCCAGGTGTTGCCAGTTGGGCAGCTTGCTGCGGTCCAGCGGCTGGAACACCCCGGCTTCGATCTGCTTGGCCAGGAACACGTTGGACGGCACCACCACGTCATAACCGGAGTTGCCGGTCAGCAGCTTGGCTTCCAGCGCTTCGTTGGTGTCGAAGATGTCGTACACCAGCTTGACGCCGCTGTCCTTCTTGAAGTCGGTCAAGGTCTGCGGGGTGATGTAATCGAACCAGTTATATACACGCAGGGTGCGCTGCTCGGCCTGAGCGTGCAGGGCACCGGTGAACAGGGTGGCAGCGATGAACGGGGTGAGCAGACGCTTGAGTCGGACCATTACCGGGCTCCTGGCTGGGCGCGCTGGAAACCGTCCAGCACATTGACCGCGTTGATACCGATTTCTTCCACAGCGTAGCCGCCTTCCATCACGAACAGGGTCGGCTTGCCGAGCTCGGCGATGCGCTTGCCCATTTCCAGGTAGTCCGGGCTGTCCAGCTTGAATTGCGAGATCGGGTCGTCCTTGAAGGTGTCCACGCCCAGCGAGATCACCAGCACGTCGGCGTCATAGCTGGCGATGCGTTGGCAGGCTTGCTCCAGCGCAGCGCTCCAGGCCGCCCAGTCGCTGCCAGCGGGCAAGGGGTAGTTGATGTTGAAACCTTCGCCGGCGCCTTCGCCTGTCTCGTCGGCGTAGCCCAGGAAAAACGGGAACTCGGCCTGCGGGTCGCCATGGATCGAGGCGAAAAACACGTCGTTGCGCTGGTAGAAGATGTCCTGGGTGCCGTTGCCGTGGTGATAGTCGACGTCGAGGATGGCGACCTTGTTCCGGCCCTGGTCGAGGAAGGCCTGGGCGGCGATGGCGGCGTTGTTCAGATAGCAGTATCCGCCCATGACTTCGCCAGCGGCGTGGTGCCCTGGCGGGCGGCACAGGGCGAAGGCCGAATGCGCGCCTTGCTCGATGGCCGCCTGGGCAGTGAGGGCTACCTGAGCAGCGCTGTAGGCGGCCCGCCAGGTACCGGCGGTGATCGGCGCGCCGGCATCGAAGCTGTAATAGCCCAGTTCACCGTGCAGGCCGGTAGGTTTTACCTGGCGCAGGGTGCGTGCTGGCCAGGTGAACGGCAACAGGTCGCCCTCGTGGCCGAGTGCGGCCCAGCGTGCCCAGGCGCCTTCGAAGAAGTCCAGATAATCTGCGCTGTGGACCCGCAACAAGGGCGAGCGGCCAAAGTCGGTGGGGCCCTGGATATCACCAAGGTTGCGCTGTTTCACCTGCTCCAGCACATGGTCGGCGCGCGAAGGCATTTCGAAGCAGGGCATCAGCTTGCCGTCGATCAGCTCGCAGCGGCCGTGGTGCAGGCGATGGTCATCGGAATAGATCGTCAGCATTGTTGTTCTCCGGTGGGTACTGGCGTGGGCCCATTGTCATGTGCCGGTCAGTTATGGAGAACGACGCAAACGGCCAAAAGGGGATCGATGTGGCCAAGCGCTGTGGCCGGATTGTTGTTGACCTGTACTGGCCTCTTCGCGGGTGAACCCGCTCCCACACGGTTTGGTGCCGCACCCAAGGCTGGTGCAATACCTGTGGGAGCGGGTTCACCCGCGAAGGGGCGGGACAGGTCAACCGCGGAAGTGGCTGGGTGCCACACCACTCCAGCGCTGGAAGGCATGCCGGAAACTGGCCGTCTCGCTGAACCCCAAAGTCTCGGCAATCCGGTAGATCGGCATCTGCTCATCGGCCAGCAACTGCTTGGCCCGCTCGAACCTCAGTTCATCCAGCAGCTGTTGATAACTGCTGCCCAATGCCTGCAAATGCCGCCGCAGCGTGCGGGAAGAACAATTCATCTGCCGCGCCAACCCTTCCAGCCCAGGTGCGGCGTCCAGTTGCTGCGCCAGCAATTGACGAATACGCCCCAGCCAGGCCTGGCGGCCGGTGAACTCAAGGTTCAGCCGCCGGCAACGTTCGCTCATGGCCTTGTGGGTAATCGGGTCGGCCAGTGGCAGCGGCATGTCCAGCCAGCGCCGCTCGAAGGCGAAGGCATTGTCCTCTGCGTCGAAACCGATCGCGCACTGGAATGCACCGTCATAAAGCGCGTGGTAGCCGGGCCGGGCGTGTTCGAAACGCGCACCCAGCAGCGGCAGCGGGCAGCCAAGCAGGTCGTCGCAGATGATTTTCAGCGACACCAGGCAGAATTCGGCGTTGAAAGCGCCAAGCGCTGCGCTGTCGTGGTAATCGCTGGCGCTTAACCAGACGCGCTGGCCATCGTCGAGCAAGCGCAGCTTGAAAACTGTTCCCAGCAGTGCCGGATACTGCAGCGCCAGGCGCAGGGCGTCACCCAAAGTGG
>NZ_JABMCN010000193.1 GCF_013179515.1 Pseudomonas sp. CM27 | reverse complement strand
CCACACTACGCCCAGGGGCTGGCGCGATATCCCGCAGGATCGAACTGGCGTAGCGCACGGTCTGGTCGGTCAGGTTCTCGCCGCGCACAAATGCCAGCCACTGGCTTTGGCCGATGTCGAAGCGATAGCCGACGCTGGCGCCCAGGGTGGTGTAGCCATCGGTGCTGGTTTCATTGGCCGGCTTGCGCTGCTGCGAGGCGGCATGCTGGACATCCACCCGAGCCTGCCAGCGATCCAGCTCCCAGACCAGTCCACTGTTCAGCCGTAGCGGCGCGATGCGGGGCAGCGCCTCGCCACTGTCGAGGTTCTTGGCCCGGGTGTAGTCACCGGACAGCTCCAGGGCGAAGCTGCCATAGCGGTTCTCGGCCAGCTGCCAGCGGTCTTGGGCCTCGATGCCGTAGAAGCGCGCCCGCACGCCCTGGTACTGGTATTCCGGGAAACCGTCGTGGTCATGATCGTGGTCGTGATCATCGTCGTCATGGCCGTGGTCATGCCCGCCCTCGCGCAGGTTGCCGGTGCCGATCAGGCCGATGTAGTTGCGAAAGTGGCTGTAGAACACCCCGACACTTCCCTTGTGGGTGCCATTGTCGAAGCGCAGCGCGAGGTCGGCGGAAATGGCCTTTTCCTTGTTCAGGCTGGCGTCGCCCACTTCATAGGCACCGGTGGCCACGTGGGCACCATTGGCGTACAGCTCGTAGAAGGTCGGGGCGCGTTCGGTATAGCCCAGGTTGGCGGCCAGCGACCAGATCGGGTCGAGCTGGTACACCGCACCCGATGACAGGCTGAAGGCGTTGAAGCTGCTGGCGCTGTCGGCGTTGACGAAGTTCTCGTTGCCCTTGGCGTCCGGGTCGACCCGGGTGTGCTCCATGCGCGCGCCCAGGCTCAGGTTCAGCCGCTCGGTGGCCTGCCACTGCTCCAGCATGAACAGCGCCAGGCTGTCGGTATCGGTGTGCGGGACAAACGCTTCCTCGCCCAAGGCCGAGAACTGGTTGCGGCTGACCTGGGCCCCGATTACCCCTTCTACCGGCCCGAGCGGTTGATGACGGGCTTCGATGCGCGCTTCGTAGCCCTTGTTCTTGAACGTGGTGTGGACCTCACCTTCTTCTATTTCACTGTGCTCGTAGTCGGTGTAGCCGGCGTCGACCTTGATCGAACTGAACGGGCCGTTCAGGTCACGCAGCTCGGAGGCGAAGGCGTAGTGGTCCTGTTGCATGTCCAGGCGCACACCGGGTTCGGCCACTGAGCCGTAGTTGCTGTCATAGCGGCTGTACGACAGCCCGGCGTAACCATGATCCCAGTGGTAGGCGCCGCCCAGTGCGCCACCGTCCTGGCGGCCGTCACTGTTTTCCAGGCGGTGCTTGCTGCCGGGCTCTTCGGCATCGCGCACCTTGGCGCTACGGGCATAGCCGGGAATGCGCAGGTCGTTGAACTGGCGGCTGTTGGCATCCAGGTGCAAGGCGAAGGCACCGTTGCCGGCCTCCAGCTTGCCGGCGCTGCTGCGGGTGGTGTCGGCGCCGCCGTAGCGCAGCTCACCGGCACCGTGGATGCCCTCGATCGGCGCGTCCGGGATACGGTTGTCGAAGGTGTTGACCACGCCGCCAATGGCGTTGCCGCCGTACAGCAGGGCGGCGGGACCGCGGACGATTTCGACCCGGTCGACGGTTACCGGGTCCAGTGGCACGGCATGATCGTAGGAAAGCGACGAGGCATCCAGGGCGCCGACGCCATTGCGCAGGATGCGAATGCGGTCGCCGTCCAGGCCGCGGATTACCGGGCGGCTGGCACCAGGGCCGAACCAGGTCGAGGCGACACCGGGCTGCTTGTTCAGGGTTTCACCGAGGCTGCCATGCTGCTGTTGCAGCAGGTTGTCGCCTTCGAGCACGGTGCTGGGAGCGGCCAGTTGGCTATTGCCCAGCGGGTTGGCGGTGATGACCTGGGGTTCGAGTTCCACGGCCTGGCTGGGTGATGCGGCAAGCCAGAGCGCGACGGTGAGAGAGGAGAAGCGAAGGGGTGAATACAGCATGGGGGTCGGGCGTTCCTTGGCAGATGCTTTTATAGTGTTACAAGATAACATAACTATTTCAGCATAGAGGATTTGCGCCTGGCCAGCGATTTTTCTGTCGACCCGACTGATCCCACCCGCCACTACACTCGTGTAAGGTGCGCATCTTTCCTACGGAGCACAGCATGAGCACGGCCCAACACAACGCGCTGCACGGCAAGACCCTCGAACAGATCCTCACCGAACTGGTGGCGCACTACCAATGGCAGGGGCTGGCCGAGCGCGTCGATGTGCGCTGCTTCAAGAGCAACCCGACCATCAAGTCGAGCCTGACCTTCCTGCGCAAGACACCGTGGGCGCGGGAAAAGGTCGAGCAGCTGTACGTGAAGCTGCAGCGCCAGGCCTGACATGCCGCGGCGCCCGTGGCTGACCGGCATGGCTGTACTGGGCTGGTTCGGCCTGACCGTTCAGGTGTACCTGGTGCTGCTGGCGCGTTGGCACGATCAGGCCAGCCTGATCGGCGGTCTCATCAACGTCTTCGGCTATTTCACCGTGTTGACCAATACCCTGGTGGCAACGGTGCTCAGTTATGCGGCGTTTGGCCGGGAAGGGCGGGGCAAACGCTTTTTCCTGTCACCTTCGGTGAGTACGGCAGTGGCTGCCAGCATCGTGCTGGTGGCGCTGGCCTACAGCCTGTTGCTGCGCCATTTGTGGCAGCCGCAGGGCTGGCAATGGCTGGCGGACGAGCTGTTGCACGACGTGATGCCCGCACTGTATGCGCTGTATTGGTGGTGCGAAGTGCCCAAGGGCACCCTGCGGCTGCGGCATTTGGCGGTTTGGGCGTTGTACCCGGCTGTGTATTTTGCCTATGCGCTGTGGCGGGGGAGCGATATTGGCGTGTATGCCTACCCGTTCATCGATGTGGCGAGCCTGGGGATTGGGCAGGTGATGCTCAATGCGCTGGGGGTGCTGGCAGGGTTCTGGGGGATCGGGCTGGTGTTGTTGGCGGTGGACAGGTATATGGCACAACATTTTCAGCGTCTGTGAGATCGAGCGCCGCCCGCGCGGCGCTTGATCTCACAGACGCTGCATATCCTGTGGCGAGCACCTGTCAGCCCTGATGCAATCCCTGCTGCAACTGGCCTGCCGACGACAAAGCCAGTCCTGGGACTACCAGTCACTCGTCCTCCGCAGTCCCGTCAGCACGCCAGTATGCCGCAGCCTTCAGCGCATCCTCAGCCACGCCTTTCTCCAGCAGCACTGCCTTGGCCTGGCGGGTCAGGGCTTTTTCCAGCGCCACCCAGCCATACAGCCGGCCTTGCGGCAAGCTCAGGTTCTTCACCAGCGTCAGCAGGTCCTCTTGCCTACGGCGCACCCAGATCACTTCCACCTGGGCCTTGCTCGGCAGCGGCTGGCGCTCTTGCTCGTCTTCGATCTGGATAACCGCCAGAACCTGGCGGCCTGCGGGCAACTCCTCCAGCCGCCGGCCAATCGCCGGAATGGCAGTTTCGTCCCCGATCAGCAGATAGCTGTCGAAAATGTCCGGCACCACCAGCGAAGCCCGAGGCCCGGCGATGTTCAGGGTGTGCCCAGGCGCGGCCTGAGCGGCCCAGGTTGAGGCAGGGCCATCGCCGTGCAGCACGAAGTCGATGTCCAGTTCATTGGCCACCAGGTCGATGCGCCGTGGTGTGTATTCGCGCATGGTCGGGCGCGGGCCGCCGTCGGGGCGCAGGTTGCGCGCGTCGATGGCCTGCTGTTGCTCCGGTGTTTCGGCGAACAGCAGCTTGATATGGTCGTCGCTGCCCACGCTGGTGAAGCCTTCGAGTTCGGAACCACCCAAGGTGATGCGGCGCATGCGTGGGGTCAGTTCGGTCACCCGCAGCACCTGCAGGCGGCGCTGGCGAATTTCGTGGTTGACGCGGTGAATGGTGTCACTCATGGGGAGTCTCCTTGACGCGTTCGGCCGGCCCGGTGGCGATGGCCTTGGCGGTATGGTTGAGCAGATCGCGGACCCGCTCGATTTCTTCGGCGGTCCAGCGGCCGCTGTGCATGTGCAGTGCGTGGCGCAGGTTGCCGACCGCTTCATGGATTTCTGGTGGGCGATCGTGGCCGCGCAGGGCGCGCTTGCTGACTTCGATGCGCATGCGCACGCCGTCAAGGGCCACGGCCTGCTCAGCCAGGGCGCTGCGGCCGGCATCGGTGATGGCATAAAGGCGCTTGCTGCCTTGCACCTGGCCGCTGATCAGCTCGGCTTCCTCAAGAAAGTTCAGCGTGGGGTAGATCACCCCCGGGCTTGGGCTGTAGCTGCCATCGAACAGATTTTCGATCTGCCGGATCAGGTCGTAGCCGTGCCCGGGTTGCTCGGCGAGCAGGTCCAGCATCAGCAGCTTGAGATCACCGGGGGCGAAGACGCGGGGGCCACGCTCGCCGCGGCCTGGGCGCCGCTCGAACGGATCGTGGGGGGTGTGTTCACGCATGGGCATTGAGCTCCGTCTTTTGCGATATATCTTAAGATATTACTCAAGATATATCTAAAGACAAGCCCTTTGTTGCGGATGATTATCATCTAGTTAGTCGATAGGTTTCCTGAAGGTGCCGGGGTATGATCGGCCACCTGTGGCGGTTTGCACTCATTCGGATTGCCCGGCTGCAGGTAAGGCATCAGGATCGGCGCCATGCCCTTGAGCACCTGAACTGGCAGCGCCGAGGTAAATTTGAAGGCTTCTGCCGAGCGCCCAGGGACGAAGGCGGTCAAGGTGCCAAAGTGGTTGTCGCCCAGGAAGAACACGAACGTGGCGGTTCGGTTCAGCGAGCGGGAGCCTATCAGCCGCCCGCCGGCGCCAAAGCTTTCGATGCGGTTATCACCCGTGCCGGTCTTGCCACCCATTACCAGTGGCGTGCCGTCCTGCAGCTTGAAGCTGCCGGAAATCCGCCGCGCCGTGCCTGCATCCACCACCTGCGACATGGCGCCTTTCAGGGCTCGCGCCACCTCCACTGGCAAAATCCGCACGCCGCGGTCCGGGTCGGTGAGCAGCTTGGTTTCGTAAGGGGTGTTGGCCGCAAAGTGCAGGGTGTCGATGCGCAGCGTCGGCAGGCGAATGCCATCGTTCTGGATGATGCCGACCAGCTCGGAAAGGGCGGCAGGGCGGTCGCCCGAGCTGCCGATGGCGGTGGCCAGCGACGGCACCAGATGGTCGAACGGATAGCCCACGCGCTTCCAGCGCTGGTGGATGTCGAGGAACGCTTCGATCTCGACCATGGTGCGGATGCGGCTGTCGCGGGCGCCCTGATGGCGGCTTTTGAACAGCCAGCCGTACACCTCCTGGCGCTCGAAGCGGCTGGCATTGACCATCTCGGTCAAGGTCGAGCTCGGGTTCTTCAGCAGGTAACCCAGCAGCCACAAATCCAGTGGATGGACCTTGGCGATATAGCCCTGGTCGGGTAGGTCGTACTTGCCCGGGCCGTAAGCGTCGTACATCTCGGACAGGCGCCCGTCGGTGAGTTTGCCGAGGGTGATCTTGTCGCCCTTGAGGTGGGCCCGGACAAAGGCGTTGAAGGTTTCCTGGCCGGCTTCGGGGAACAGGTAACGGTGCACCGCGGCCAGCCGTTGCGGGGTGACACGCATGCTGTCGAGGAACGTGTCCAGGCGCTGCTGCGAGGTTTTGCGCTGGTATTTTTTCCAGAAGCGCATCAGGTAGTTGGTGCCCTCCTTGTCGGCGAAGCGGGCCAGGTATTCCTGGCGGCGCGGGTCGGCGTCGTCCTTCAGCAGCGGTACCCGGTTGAACGGCTGCTGGTACGTCACGTAGCGCACCAGGTCGCGCATCAAGCGGATGAACGGCAGGTTGATCGACTCGCGCAGGGCGTCCTTGAGCGTCGGGTTGCGGTTGTTGTCTTCCTTGCGGAAGTTGTTGAACACATGCATGCCGCCGCCGGTGAAAAAGGCTTCGCCGGTGTTGGCCGAGTACTTGCGCTCCAGCGCTGCGTCGAGCATGGCATCAAGGCTCTGGTTCTTGCTGTTCTGCGCCAGCCATTCCAGCGACCACTGGGTGATGCGGTCGAGTTCGGCGACCTCGACTTTCTTCAATTCGGCGGGGGGCTTGCCGGCGTACTTGTCATGCAGTTCGGCAATGATTTCCAGGTAGGTAGTGAGTACTCGCAGCTTGGCAGTGGAACCCAGCTCCAGCTTGCTGCCCTCGTTGATGTCGAAGGGCTGGTTGGTGCTGTCGGTCTGCACCCGCACCCGCGAGCCATCGGCGGTGCGCTCGAACAAGGTGAAGCTGTAGCTCACCTGGTCGGTGGTCTTGGTGGTGAGCAGGCGTTCGCCGATCAGGCCCATTTGTGCGGCGAATGCGGGGTCGGCGAGGTTTTTCAGGTACTGGCTGACCTGCAACTGCAGGTCGGCCTGCAAGGTGCTGGTGGCTGACAGGTCGAGCCGGTCGAGGTCGTACAGTGGGCGGTTGAGCATGGCTGCCAAGCGGTTGCGCGCCAGGCTGATGCCCTTGTTGGTGACGATTGGGACGATGGTCGGTTGCGCGACCCAGTCACGATAAACCGCCTTGCTGGCCAGCGCGGCGTCGGCCAGCGGCTGTTCAATGACGTTGTTGGCGGCGAGCACGCGGATGTGTGAGTCGGTGAGCTCGGCCAGCTCGATCCGGCCTTTGGACAAGTAGTGCGAGGGCCGGCGCTGGGCAATCATCAGCGACAGCACCTGGCGCAGGGCCAGGCCGCGTGTGGCCAGGCTCTCGGCGTCGCTGGCGGTGGACGTCAGGGCCTGGTTGACCTGGTCGAAGTCGGCGCCGTACCACACCCGCAGCCCTTCGGCCATGCCATGCACCTCGCCATGCCCAGGCACTGCCGACAGCGGCACGCTGTTGAGGTAGTCGCGCACGATACGCTGGCGTGCCTCGGTGGTATCGGGGCCGCCCTGGTAAGCGCGAACGCTGGCAGAAACCATCTGGCGGATCTTCTCGGCGCCTGACACGGTCAGGCCGTCTGGCGAGTGGCGGTACTTCTCCAGCTGGGTGGCCAAGGTGCTACCGCCGGCCGACTGCCCCGGCAGGGCCAGGTATTTGGCGATCTGGCTGTAGGCGGCCTTGGCGAAGCGCGGCCAGTCCACGGCGGGGTTGTTGCGTGGGTCCTGGGCGTCGAGCAGGTCGCGGTTTTCGATGAACAGCAGGCTGTTGACCATCACCGGCGGGATCGCCGCAAAGTCCGGGTACAGGTGCTGCGGATAGTTGTACTGGTACAGCGTGTCGCCGCGGCAGTCGGTGATCGACAGGCCCGCCTGGATTTTCTCGATATACGGGGCGAACAGCCCATGATCGACGTAGTTCATCAACGCTGGCGAAAACCTCACCTGCTCGCTGATCAGGTAGTCGCGCTTGAGCAGGCGTGGCAGGAACTCGCCCAGCGCGCTGTAGCCCAGGCGTTTGTCGAACGGCCCTTCACCGGGGTAGACGATGGCATCGCTGGGGCCGGGCTGCAGTGAATAGGTGAGGGTGCCCGCCAGTTTGCTGAATTCCCGCGATTGCAGTTCGGACGTGCGAAATTCGTCATACGCGGCAAAGCCGATGGCCACCAGCGCCACCAGCAGGATCAGGATGATCAGCCGCCACCATAGCCGACGCTGACGGGGTGACTGGGGTTGTGGCGTCTCGGCCGGAGGTATCTGGGGTGCTTCCGTTCTGCTTGGTTCCGATTGCCACAGTGCGCCCATAGTCTTCAATCCGGCCAGGTGTTTTCGTCTTGCTTGTCTGAAGCTTAGACGTTGAGCGCATCAGGTGAAAAATTTGTAGGACGCGACGGAAAGTGGCGTAAGGCTATGCGGCTTTGGTGTGGGTTTCCTCGTTCGCCGATATTGCTATGGTGCCCGAGTTTTGTGGCCGCTGCGCCCCGCTCGCCAGCAAGCCAGCTGCCAAAACCCCAGAGAACTCGCTGATTTTTCCTGTATATACAGCGAAAAACCCTACACCGAGCTTCCTATACTGCTCGCCCCCTTCGCCCCGCCGGGTGCTCTACACCGGCATACGGGCCGGCCCACGAGGCCAGCCTGGCAAGCCACCGCCACGCCTATCGGCATGGTCAGTGCTGCACGAAGGTCAAATCCAATAACAAAATGAGGTTGTATTGCTATGCCAGTCGGCAACCACCCTGCCCACGGCCAAGCCACTGAAGGCGGCCCGCTCAAGCGTGAACTGGGCGAACGGCACATCCGCCTGATGGCGCTGGGCGCCTGTATCGGTGTCGGTCTTTTCCTGGGTTCGGCCAAGGCCATCGAAATGGCCGGCCCTGCCATCATGCTGTCCTACATCATCGGCGGCCTGGCCATCCTGGTGATCATGCGCGCCCTGGGCGAAATGGCCGTGCACAACCCGGTCGCCGGGTCTTTCAGCCGCTATGCCCAGGACTACCTCGGCCCGCTGGCGGGCTTTCTTACCGGCTGGAACTACTGGTTCCTGTGGCTGGTAACCTGCGTGGCCGAAATCACTGCGGTGGCCATCTACATGGGCATCTGGTTCCCCGATGTACCACGCTGGATCTGGGCCCTGGCGGCCCTGGGCAGCATGGGCGCGGTCAACCTGGTGGCGGTGAAGGCCTTCGGCGAGTTCGAGTTCTGGTTCGCCCTGATCAAGATCGTCACCATCATCGCCATGGTCCTTGGGGGCATTGGCGTGATTGCCTTCGGCTTCGGTAACGACGGTGTGGCACTCGGTATTTCCAACCTGTGGAGCAATGGCGGCTTCATGCCCAACGGCATGACTGGTGTGCTGATGTCGCTGCAGATGGTCATGTTCGCCTACCTGGGCGTGGAAATGATCGGCCTGACCGCCGGCGAAGCGCGCAACCCGCAGAAGACCATTCCACAGGCCATCGGCTCGGTGTTCTGGCGCATCCTGCTGTTCTACGTTGGTGCGCTGTTCGTGATCCTGTCGATCTACCCGTGGAACGAAATCGGCAGCCAGGGCAGCCCGTTCGTCATGACCTTCGAGCGCCTGGGCATCAAGACTGCGGCGGGCATCATCAACTTCGTGGTCATCACTGCGGCGCTGTCGTCGTGCAACGGCGGTATCTTCAGCACCGGGCGCATGCTCTACAGCCTGGCGCAGAATGGCCAGGCCCCGGCGGCGTTCGCCCGTACCTCGAAAAACGGCGTACCGCGCAATGCGCTGCTGCTGTCGATCGGCGCGCTGCTGCTGGGTGTGCTGGCCAACTACCTGGTACCGGAAAAGGTCTTCGTCTGGGTGACTTCGATCGCCACCTTCGGTGCAATCTGGACCTGGGTGATGATTCTGCTGGCGCAGCTCAAGTTCCGCGCTGGCCTGAGCACCGCCGAGCGCAAGGCACTCAAGTACCGCATGTGGCTGTGGCCGCTGAGCTCCTACCTGGCGCTGGCCTTCCTGGTGCTGGTGGTTGGCCTGATGGCGTACTTCGAGGATACCCGCGTGGCCCTGTACATTGGCCCGGCGTTCCTGGTGTTGCTGACGGTGCTGTACTACACGTTCCGCCTGGCACCGAAAGAGGTGCAGGGTGTGGCCAGTACCGCTTCCTGATCTGAGATAGCCGGGGCCGCTTTGCGGCCCATCGCCGGCAAGCCAGCTCCCACAGTTACAGCATATCGCTCCAGGGCAAAGCGGTCAGTGTGGGAGCTGGCTTGCCGGCGATGGGCTGCAAAGCAGCCCCAGGTGCCTGTCAGGCCGCCACCTCACTGTGCGGCTCAAAGCTGTCCGCCCGCGCCAGTTGCCACATGCGCGAATAGAACTGGCCATTCACCTCGCCAGTCAGCAACTCCCCCGGCTTCAGGAACACATGCATCTGCGAGAACAGCTTGATCTCGGTGGCCGATACCCGCCGTACCAGGTGCTTGGCTTCCAGCTGCTCGGGATGGTTCAATCCCGCCGCAGCCAGCATTTCGGCCAATGCACGCAAGGTGTTGTGATGGAAGTTCAACACCCGCTGGGCCTTGTCCGGCACCACCAGGGCGCGCTGGCGCAACGGGTCTTGCGTGGCCACGCCGGTCGGGCATTTGTTGGTATGGCAGCTTTGCGACTGGATGCAGCCAATGGCAAACATGAAACCGCGCGCCGAGTTGGCCCAGTCGGCGCCAATGGCCAGCACGCTGGCAATGTCAAAAGCACTGACGATCTTGCCGCTGGCCCCTAGCTTGATCTTGTCGCGCAGGTTCAGGCCGACCAGGGTGTTGTGCACGAACAGCAAGCCTTCGCGCAACGGCACGCCGATATGGTCGGTGAATTCCACGGGCGCCGCACCCGTGCCCCCTTCCTTGCCATCGACCACGATGAAGTCGGGCAGGATGCCGGTTTCCAGCATGGCCTTGGCGATGCCCATGAACTCCCACGGGTGGCCCAGGCAGAACTTGAACCCCACCGGTTTGCCCCCCGACAGTTCACGCAGCTGGGCGATGAACTGCATCATTTCGGTGGGGGTGGAGAAGGCGCTGTGGCGCGACGGCGAGATGCAGTCTTCGCCCATCAATATGCCGCGGGTCTCGGCGATTTCCTGGGTGACCTTGTGCTTGGGCAGGATGCCGCCATGGCCGGGCTTGGCGCCTTGGCTCATCTTTATCTCGATCATCCGCACCTGCGGGCTGCGTGCTTGCGTGGCGAAGCGCTCAGGGTCGAAACGGCCATCCGGGGTGCGGCAACCGAAGTAGCCGCTGCCCAGTTCCCACACCAGGTCGCCACCGTGCTCGCGGTGATAGGGGCTGATGCTGCCTTCGCCGGTGTCATGGTGGAAATTGCCCAGCTTGGCGCCCTGGTTGAGGGCGCGGATGGCATTGGCGCTGAGTGAGCCGAAGCTCATGGCCGAGATGTTGAAGATCGACGCCGAGTACGGCTGGCTGCACTGTGGTCCGCCGACGATGGTGCGGAAGCTGGACGGGTCGGCCAGCGGTGCCGGGCGCATGGAGTGGCCGATGAACTCGAAGCCGGACTCGTACACGTCGATCAAGGTGCCGAAGGGTTTGTCCGAAGCCTCGTTCTTGGCCCGGGCGTACACCAGCGAGCGCTGGGCGCGGGAAAATGGCAGGGCGTCGCTGTCGGACTCCAGCAGGTACTGGCGGATTTCCGGGCGTATGGCCTCGACCAGGTAGCGGATGTTGCCCAGGATCGGGTAGTTGCGGCGCACGGCATGGCGTTGCTGCAGCAGGTCGAACAGGCCGATCAGGCTGAGGATGCCGGTGGTCAGGGTGAACGGCCACAGCCATTCGTGGTGGGTGAAGGGCAGGCTCGCCAGGGTGAACAGTACACAGGCGGCGAAGAAGGCGTAGCGGCTGAGAAGTGACAGGCTCATACAGGGTCCTTGCGATGGCGCGGTCAGGCTCAGGGCCTGGGGCAAACCCCGACCATAGCCAAGTTGCCGGGCTGTGCAAATTAAAATCGGGGTAGCGAAAATCATTCTCGCCAAGCCATTGCTGCATCAACGGCCTTGGCGCCCGCGAGCCCGCTAGCATTTGCCCCGCCGCAGCAAATACCGCTCAAATCGTGTTGCGCAACAGCATCTGTCGCCAGCCCTCCTGCTCCTGTACCGGCGCCTCGACCATGAATGTGTAGCGCCCGGCCACCCGCATCGCCACCGGCACCCCATCCCGATACAACAAGCGGTTGCCGCTCACCGCAGGTACCTTCGCCCCCGGCAGCAATGACCCGATCAGGTTCAGCGGGTCAGCGGCACTTACCACCA
>NZ_JABMCN010000192.1:6590-11784 GCF_013179515.1 Pseudomonas sp. CM27 | reverse complement strand
CAAAGTGCGTGCCGAAGTGGCCGAAGAACTGCCGCCAGCGGTCAAGGTGATCGAGGCCAGCAGCGGCAAGTTGCCAATTGACGTGCTGCTGGGCGTGGGTGCCGAGTCCGAGGCGCACATCGATGGCCGCCGTACCCACCACGACTCGCACCACGATGGCGACGACCATGACGATCATGACCACGACGCCTTCGACTCCATCTCCATCGACCTGCCCGAAGCCGACGAAAGCCTGCTGCTTGATGCCCTGACCCAGCTGGTGGTGGAGTTTGGCGTGCTGCGGGCCAAAGGGTTTGCGGCCATCCCGGGCAAGCCGATGCGCCTGCTGGTGCAGGGCGTGGGGACTCGCTTCGACAAGCACTTCGACCGCGCCTGGCGCGCCGACGAGCCGCGCATCACCCGCCTGGTGCTGATCGGCCAGGACCTGGATGCGGCCCAGCTGGAAGCACGCCTGCGCAAAGCCCTGGGCGCCTGACCCCATGCACCTGCTGCGGACCCAGCCCGGTGGCTTCGTACCGGATGACAGCATTGCCGACCTCGGCCAGACACCCGCCGAGCTGGTGATTCTCTGCAGCGGCGATTCGCACCTGGCATTGCTCGCCGATACCGCCGAGCAATTGCCCGAAGACTTCCCCAGCCTGCGCCTGGCCAACCCGATGCAGGTGCAGAACCACGCCTCGGTCGACCTGTATGTCGATCAGGTGCTGCGCCATGCCAAGGTCATCCTGGTGTCGCTGCACGGCGGCGTCGGCTACTGGCGCTATGGCGTCGAGCAGCTGGTCGAGCTGGCCGCGCGTGGCGTACAGCTGATCCTGGTGCCAGGCGACGACCGCCCCGACCCGGAGCTGACCCGCCTTGGCACCGTCAGCAGCCAGCAGGCCGAGCGCCTCTGGCACTACCTGCGCCAGGGCGGCAAGGCCAACGCCATCAACCTGTTCCAGTGCCTGGCCAGCCAGTGGCTGGGCCGCGACTATGCCTGGGACGAACCGCAACCCTTGCCACGCACGGCGGTGTATCACCCGGCCAAGGGCAGCGCCGTGCTGAAGGACTGGTACCCGCACTGGCACCCTGAGCACCCGGTGGCGCCGCTGCTGTTCTACCGCTCGCACCTGCAGGCGGCCAACACCGCGTTCATCGACGAGTTCTGCCAGCGCCTGCAGGCTGCCGGGCTGAACCCGTTGCCGATCGCGGTGGCCAGCCTGAAGGAAAGCGCGTGCCTGGAGCAGGTCGAAGCCTGGCTGGACGAGGTGGGTGCCGAAGTACTGGTCAATACCACCGGCTTCGCCCTGTCCAGCCCCGAACAGCCCAACCTGCGCCCGTTCCGTCGTGACATCCCGGTGCTGCAGGCGATCTGCGCGCAGGACAACCAGCCCGGCTGGGAAGCCAGCGAGCAAGGTCTTGGCGCGCGCGACCTGGCCATGCACATCGCCCTGCCAGAGCTGGACGGGCGCATCATCACCCGGCCGGTCAGTTTCAAGGACATGGCCTGGCGCAGCGAGCGCAGCCAGTCTGACGTGGTGTGCTACCGCGCTCACCCCGAGCGCATGGACTTTGTCGCCGAGCTGGCGCGTCGCTGGGTCGAGCTGGCCCGCCTGCCCAATGGGCAGAAGCGGGTGGCACTGGTGCTGGCCAACTACCCGACCCGTGATGGGCGTATCGGCAATGGCGTCGGCCTGGACACACCGGCCGCCGCGCTGAACATTCTCAGGGCGCTGCAGGCCGAAGGCTACCCGCTGGCCGAGCTACCGGGCAGCGGCACGCAGTTGATCCACCAGTTGCTCGGCGGCGTGACCAACGACCTCGACCACCTCGACCAGCGCCCCTGCGCCCAGAGCCTGAGCCTGGGCGACTACCAGGCCGCGTTCGCGCGCTTGCCCGAGGCCAATCGCCAGGCGGTGCTGGAACGCTGGGGGCCACCCGAGCAGGACCCGATGTACCGCAGTGGCCGGCTGATGGTGGCGGGCCTGCGCTATGGCCTGACCTTCGTCGGCATCCAGCCGGCCCGGGGCTACCAGGTAGATCCGAGCGCGGTCTATCACGACCCCGATCTGGTACCACCGCACGGCTACCTGGCGTTTCACTTCTGGCTGCGCCATGCCTTTGCCGCCGATGCAGTGATCCACGTCGGCAAGCACGGCAACCTGGAATGGCTGCCCGGCAAGGGCGTCGGGCTGTCGGCTGAGTGCTGGCCGGATGCCTTGCTCGGCCCGCTGCCGAACATCTACCCGTTCATCGTCAACGACCCGGGCGAGGGTGCCCAGGCCAAGCGGCGCACCCAGGCGGTGATCATCGATCACCTGATGCCGCCGCTGACCCGCGCCGAAACCTATGGCCCGTTGCGCCACCTGGAACAGCTGGCCGACGAGTTCTACGAAGCGCAGCTGCTCGACCCACGGCGTGCCCGCGAGCTGCAGCGCGATATCCTCGAACTGGTCAAGGCCACCCATATCGACCGCGAGTTGCAGTTGGAAGGGCAACTGGACGATGCCACCGTATGGCTGCCGCGCCTGGATACCTACCTGTGCGACCTGAAGGAATCGCAGATTCGCGATGGCCTGCATGTGTTCGGCCAGTCGCCGCAAGGCCGCTTGCGCCTGGATACCCTGCTGGCGCTGTTGCGGGTCGAGCGTGGCGACGGCCGCGGCGGCAATGCCAGCTTGCTGCGGTCCTTGGCCAAGGCGCTGGTGCCGGGCTTCGACCCGCTCGATTGCGACCTTGGCCAGCCATGGCAGGGTGTGCGGCCCGGGCAGTTGCAAGCCATCAGCAGCGAACCCTGGCGCACCTGTGGCGACACCCGTGAGCGCCTCGAACTGTTGGCGCTGCAGGTGATCGAGCAGGTGCTGGGCGGCACCGCACAGTTGCCTGACTTGAGCGACTGGCAGCCGGTTCACGAGGTGCTGCAGGCCCTGCGCGAAGCGGTGGCGCCCGGCCTGGATGCCTGTGGTGCTGCCGAAATGAACGGCCTGCTGGCGGCGCTGGCCGGGCGCTTCGTGCCCGCCGGCCCCAGCGGCGCGCCCAGCCGGGGCCGCCTTGACGTGCTGCCCACCGGCCGCAACTTCTATACCGTGGATGTGCGCAACCTGCCCACCACTACCGCCTGGCGCCTGGGTTTTGCCTCCGCCAACCTGATCCTCGAACGGCACTTGCAGGACCACGGTGATCACCTGCGCCAGCTCGGCCTGTCGGTATGGGGCACGGCGACCATGCGCACCGGCGGCGATGACATTGCCCAGGCCATGGCGCTGATGGGCGTGCGGCCGGTATGGGCCACCGGCAGCCAGCGCGTCGACGATTTCGAGATCCTGCCGCTGAGCCTGCTCGATCGCCCACGGGTAGACGTGACCTTGCGCGTTTCCGGGTTCTTCCGCGATGCCTTCGGCAACCTTATCCGCCTGTTCGATGCAGCGGTGCAGGCAGTGGCTGCTCTGGACGAACCCGACGACCTCAACCCTTTGGCAGCGCGCGTGCGCAGCGAGCGCGCGACCTTGCAGGCGCAGGGTGTGGACGCAGAGCAGGCTGCGCGCCAGGCCGGCTGGCGGGTATTCGGTGCCAAACCCGGTGCCTATGGCGCCGGGGTGCAGAACGCCATCGACGGGCGGCTGTGGCACAGCCGCGATGATTTGGCGGAGGTCTACCTCAATCATGGTGGCTATGCCTACGGCGCCAGCGACGAAGGCACCCCGGCTCGCGCCCAGTTCGCCCAGCGCCTGGCCAAGGTACAGGCGGTGCTGCAGAACCAGGACAACCACGAGCATGACTTGCTCGATTCCAACGATTACTACCAGTTCCAGGGCGGCATGCTGGCGGCGTCGGAGACCTTGTCCGGTAGCGCCGTGGCCGGTTATCACGGCGACCACAGCCAGGCCGACCGGCCACGCATCCGCACCCTCAAGGAGGAACTGAACCGGGTGATCCGCGCCCGGGCGCTGAACCCCAAATGGATCGACGGGGTCAAGCGCCACGGCTACAAAGGTGCCTTCGAGATGGCCGCGACGGTCGACAACCTGTTCGCCTTCGACGCCACCACGCACCTGATCGACGACCATCATTACCAGGGGCTGGCCGATGCCTATGTGCTCGACCCGGCGACCCGCGATTTCATGCGCGAGCACAACCCCGAGGCCCTGCGCGACCTGACCGAGCGCCTGCTGGAGGCCCAGCAGCGTGGCCTGTGGCAGGCGCCGGGCGATTATCGCGAAGCCCTTGAGGAGCAGCTGCTCGACGGCGAGGAACAGGCTTGAAATGAGTGAACCCGTACAATTTCCGCTGGCCGCCGTGGTCGGTGCGGACGACCTGAAGCTGGCGCTGTGCCTGACCGCCATCGACCCCAAGATTGGCGGCGTGCTGATCGAAGGGCCGCGCGGCATGGCCAAGAGCACCCTGGCCCGTGGCCTCGCCGACCTGCTCGGCGAAGGCCCGTTCGTCACGTTGCCGCTGGGCGCCAGCGAGGAACGCCTGGTCGGCACCCTCGACCTGGATGCTGCGCTGGGGCAGGGCAAGGCGCAGTTTTCGCCGGGCGTGCTGGCCCATGCCGACGGCGGCGTGCTGTATGTCGATGAGGTCAACCTGCTGCCCGACACCTTGGTAGACCTGTTGCTTGACGTGGCCGCCAGCGGCACCAACCGCATCGAGCGCGACGGCATCTCGCACCGGCACAGCGCCCGCTTCGTGCTGATCGGCACCATGAACCCGGAGGAGGGCGAGCTGCGCCCGCAGCTGCTCGACCGTTTTGGCCTGAACGTGGCGCTGGAGGGCTTACCCGAGCCCGAGGCGCGGCAACAGATCATTCGTCGTCGGTTGGCTTTTGACAGTGATCCGCAGGCCTTCTGCGGGCAATGGGCCGCAGCCCAGGCACAACTGCGCGAGCGCTGCCACGCGGCACGCCAGGCCTTGGCCGGTATCGCCCTGGATGATCAGGCGCTGGCCTGGATCACCGAACGTTGCTACGCCGCTGGCGTCGATGGCCTGCGCGCCGACCTGGTCTGGCTGCGCGCAGCACGGGCGCACTGCGCCTGGCGCGGTGCCGCGGCCATCGACCAAGCGGATGTCGACGCCGTGGCCGAGTTCGCCCTGCGCCATCGCCGCCGCGCAGCGCCACAGACCAGCCCACAGTCGGCGCCGCCGCAACCTGACCAGCAGGGTACCACCCACTCAGGTGACCCGGGCGGGCAGGGCGACTGGGGCGCCTTGCCGC
>NZ_JABMCN010000192.1:0-6490 GCF_013179515.1 Pseudomonas sp. CM27 | reverse complement strand
GCCCTGCGCCATCGCCGCCGCGCAGCGCCACAGACCAGCCCACAGTCGGCGCCGCCGCAACCTGACCAGCAGGGTACCACCCACTCAGGTGACCCGGGCGGGCAGGGCGACTGGGGCGCCTTGCCGCCGCAGCCGGTGGCCAGCGGTGCCCGTCGCGAGGTGCCGAACTGGGCAAAAAAGCCCTGAGCATCCCCCAGCCACCTGCCACAGGGGCGGATGCCGAAGCGGGCGCAGGCAAGCAGTACGGCGCCAGCCGTGGCCGCGCGCGCAATGCTGCAGCTGGCCGGGTAGCCTGGCTGGCGACCTTGCTCAAGGGCCGGCCACGGCTGCGCCAGGACCTGTGCTGGCAACAACGCCAGGCCAGGCCCGCAGAGTTGTGGCTGGTGATTGTAGACGCCTCGGCCTCCACCCGCCGGCACCAGGCGCTGGCACAGACCAAAGGGCTGCTGGCAGCACTGTTCGACCAGGCCTACCGCCAGCGCGCCCGTCTTGCCTTGCTGACCGCCAGCGGTCATGCGCCGCAGTGGCAGCGCCACGGCCTGAAAGCCTCGGCTGCGCTGCAGCCCTGGCTTCAAGCCTTGGGCGCCGGTGGCGGGACACCGCTGATGAACGCGTTGGAGCAGGCCCGCCACTGGCTGCAGGCGCGGCGGCGAGCCCACCCCGAAGAAGTGGTGCGTTGCCTGATATTCACCGACGGTCGCCTGCAGCACTGCAACGGCGTGCAGCCGATGCCATGCGACACCTTGCTGGTAGATATGGAGTTGGCGCCGGTTCGCGTTGGGCGCGCACAGCGTCTGGCTGAGCAGTTGCAGGCCGAATACCAGCACTTGCATCAGTTCAAGGTCGTGAATTGAAAAATGTGCGCGACATCATGTCGCAATAAGGAAAGTTGCCAGAACAGCCAGTGGGGAAGTTGCACAAGTGCGTGGCGGTGCACGCACTTGGCCGGGCGGGCGATATTATTTCGGCATCGACCAGGGCTGCAGGTTGTAGCCTTTCTCGCACAGTTCGGCGCGCACTTCCTCGATCAGGCTGGCCCACTGGGCAGGGTCGGAATAGATGCGCGACGACACTTGCTTGCTGCCGATGCGAGTGCTGGTCCGGTCGATCACTGCCAGGCTCAACTCACCAGTACCGTTGGGTGCATCCCAGGCTACGCACTGGAAAGGTTCGAAGGCATGGTCGGCAATCAGCAGTGCTTCGTTGACACGGAGCGGGGCATTCATGGTTCGGTCTCTCTATGGTCCCAAACATCGAAGTAAGTCCGCGTTGCTTCAAAGTCGCCTCTTTATTCGCGAGTTGCAGCGCGGGGTTATGTGTACTGATGCTCGTTGTCCGGGGGCAAGTCACACATTGGTTGTAAAAAAATTTGTCAGGATGGAATCCGTTCTTGCCTGCGCCGCCATGTGATGTCGATAAAGTGCGAAAATTCCCGTATGGGTTTGTAAAAAAATGATTCGGCAGACAGACGGTACTGGGCAGCGTCAACTTCGTTGCTACTGTTAATTGGGCGCCACAACTTGCTGTTTTACTTCAAAAAACCAAAAAATGGCGCCAAGGATCGATCATGCAGCAGCCCGCCGCTCAACGCCGTTTGCTCATCGTCGACCCCTGCGACGACTGCCACCGCTTGCTGCCAGGCCTGCGCAACGCTGGGTGGGATGTGGACAGTTGCGTGCTCGGGGCCGCACTGGATCATCCTTGCGATGTGGGCCTGTTGCGTTTGCAGGCAGCGCACCTGAGGCACCCGGACGCGGTCAAGGACATGATCAAGCGCAGCAACACCGAATGGATCGCGGTGCTCAGTGCCGAGCAATTGCGCATGCCGGCGTTCGGCGATTTTGTCTGCGAGTGGTTCTTCGACTTCCATACCTTGCCATTCGACGTCTCTCGCGTGCAGGTTACCCTTGGCCGGGCGTTCGGCATGGCGCGCCTGCGCGGCAAAGGGGCGGTCAAGGTCGACGAAGCCACCCACGAACTGCTCGGTGAAAGCCGGCCGATCCGCGAGCTGCGCAAATTACTGGGCAAACTGGCGCCCACCGAATCGCCGGTGCTGATCCGCGGTGAAAGCGGCACCGGCAAAGAACTGGTGGCACGCACCCTGCACCGCCAGTCGCAACGCAGCGAGCAGCCGTTCATCGCTATCAACTGCGGAGCGATTCCCGAGCACCTGATCCAGTCCGAACTGTTTGGCCATGAGAAGGGCGCGTTCACCGGCGCTCACCAGCGCAAGTCCGGGCGTATCGAAGCGGCGCATGGTGGCACGCTGTTTCTCGACGAAATCGGTGACCTGCCGCTGGAGCTGCAGGCCAACCTGCTGCGTTTTCTCCAGGAGAAGCACATCGAACGGGTGGGCGGCAGCCAGCCGATTCCGGTGGATGTGCGGGTGCTGGCGGCGACCCACGTGGACCTGGAACGGGCCATCGAGCAAGGGCGCTTTCGCGAAGACCTGTATTACCGCCTGAACGTACTGCAAGTGGTGACCGCGCCGCTGCGCGACCGGCATGGCGACCTGTCGATGCTGGCCAGCCACTTTGCCCACTTTTATAGCCTGGAAACCGGGCGCCGGCCGCGCTCGTTCAGTGATCATGCCCTGGCGGCGATGGGCCGGCACGACTGGCCGGGCAATGTGCGCGAGCTGGCCAACCGCGTGCGCCGCGGGCTGGTGCTGGCCGAAGGCCGGCAGATCGAGGCGCAGGACCTGGGGCTGCAGCTGCTGGACCTGGAGCAGCAGCCGCTGGGCACCCTGGAGGAGTACAAGCACCGGGCCGAGCGTCAGGCCCTGTGCGATGTACTCAACCGGCACAGTGACAACCTCAGCGTGGCGGCCAAGGTGCTTGGGGTTTCACGGCCGACGTTCTATCGGCTGCTGCACAAGCACCAGATACGCTAGGTTGTCGTCCTCGGATCAATGTGGCCCGCGCACAATGGTCTTCAACAGGTCTTCCGGGCTGATGTGCCCCACCACCTGGGCCACGGCGCTGCCTGGGGTCGGCAGGTCGATGATGTGGCTTTTCATCTTGCCCACCACATGCATTTCGCACGGTTTGCAGTCGAACTTCAGGGTCAGCACCTCGTCACCCTGAATCAGCTGCATCGGTGCCACCTTGGTACGCACGCCGGTCACGCCCTTGGCCTGCTTGGGGCACAGGTTGAACGAGAAGCGCAGGCAGTGCTTGGTGATCATCACCGGCACTTCGCCGTGCTCTTCATGGGCCTCGTAGGCCGCATCGATCAACTGCACGCCGTGGCGGTGGTAGAAGTCGCGCGCCTTCTGGTTGTAGACGTTGGCCAGGAACGACAGGTGTGAATCGGGGTATACCGGCGGCGGCGTGGTCTCGGCCTTGCGCGCGCCACGCGGGTGCGCCTGCACGCGTGCTGCGGTCAGCGCCTCGATGGCTTCGCGGCGCAGGGCCTTGAGCTGCGAGTTGGGTACGAAATAGGCCTGTGGCGCGTCCAGCTGGATGCTGTCGGCGTGATACATCGTGGTACCCAGCTGGCCCAGCAGGTCGTGCAACTGGTCCAGCGCCTGCTGCGGCTTGTTGGCCGGGCCGAACGGGCCATCCAGGGCCACCTGCACGCTGATACCTTCTTCACTGCTGAGGGTCAGCATCAGGCGCTGCTCGCGCAGAACGGCGTGCCACTCGACGCCCACCCGGCGCTCGGAAGAGGTGCGCTGCAGGGCCTGTTGCCAGTTGTGGTCGAGGTTGCGAGACAGCGGGTGGTTGGGGCGCAGCTTGTGCAGGCCTTCGGGCATTTCGTTGGGTTCGACACGGTAGCGGTAACGCTTGTGGCCGTCTTCCTCGAACTCGCCGCGTGGTTCGGCGATGTTGGCGCGGAAACCCACCACTTCGCGCTTGACCAGCACATTCAGGCCGTCGCCGTTGGTCAGTGGCACCTCGGTGACCACCTGCATGTCACGTTTGCCGACTTTTTCCACCACGCCGACCGGCAGGCCGGTGAAGGTTGGCGAGTCGAACGCGCCGATGTCGACCTTGCGGTCGCTGACGAAGTAGTCGGTGCTGCCGCGGTGGAAGGTCTTGTCCGGGTCGGGCAGGAAGAAGTGCTCGGTGCGGCCGCTGGAGGCGCGGGCCAGTTCCGGGCGGCCTTCGAGGATGGCGTCGAGCTCTTTGCGGTAGTGGGCAGTGATGTTCTTCACGTAGCCCATGTCCTTGTAGCGGCCCTCGATCTTGAACGAGCGCACGCCGGCATCGACCAGGTCCGCCAGGTTGGCGGTCTGGTTGTTGTCCTTCATCGACAGCAGGTGTTTCTCGAAGGCCACCACGCGGCCCTGGTCGTCCTTCAGGGTGTAGGGCAGGCGGCAGGCCTGCGAGCAGTCGCCACGGTTGGCACTGCGGCCGGTCTGCGCGTGAGAGATGTTGCACTGGCCGGAGAAGGCAACGCACAGCGCACCGTGGATGAAGAACTCGATGGCGGCATCGGTTTCGGCGGCGATGCTGCGAATCTGCTGCAGGTTCAGCTCGCGGGCCAGTACCAGCTGCGAGAACCCGGCCTGGTCGAGGAATCGGGCCCGCTCCAGGGTGCGGATGTCGGTCTGGGTGCTGGCGTGCAGCTCGATCGGCGGGATGTCCAGCTCCATCACCCCCAGGTCCTGCACGATCAGGGCATCGACGCCGGCGTCGTACAGCTGGTGAATCAGCTTGCGCGCGGGCTCCAGCTCGTTGTCGTGGAGGATGGTGTTGATGGTGGTGAACACCCGTGCGTGGTAGCGCCGGGCGAACTCGACCAGCTCGGCGATATCGCCGACCTCGTTGCAGGCGTTATGGCGCGCGCCGAAGCTCGGGCCGCCGATGTAGATGGCGTCAGCGCCGTGCAGGATCGCTTCACGGGCAATGGCCACGTCGCGCGCAGGGCTGAGCAGTTCCAGGTGATTCTTTGGAAGGGACATGTCGTTATATTTTCGGGCTGTCACGGTAGGCGGGCATTGTAGCGGTGAAACGGGCCGGCGGCATCATTGGGGTGCTGGGAGGTGTATCGCTTGTACCGGCCCTATCGCCGGCAAGCCAGCTCCCACAGGTACGACGCTGCCTTGAAGGCTGCGCTGTACCTGCACTATCGCCGGCAGCCAGCTCCCACAGGTACGACGCTGCCTTGAAGGCTGCGCTGTACCTGCACTATCGCCGGCAGCCAGCTCCCACAGGTACTGCGCATGCCTTGAAGGCTGCACTGTACCTGTGGGAGCTGGCTTGCCGGCGATAGGGCCCTGGCAGGTAAATCAGCGCTTGGCGGCCATTGCGGTCACTTCGACGCGCATGCCTTCGAATGCCAGCGAAGCCACACCCACCGCAGCACGTACTGGCCACGGCTTGCCGAAGAAGCGCTGGTACACCTCGTTGAACGCCGCGCGGTCGGCCATGTCGGTCAGGTAGATGGTCAGGTGCAGCACCCGGTCCATGCCGCTGCCGGCCTTTTCCAGGGCCACTTTCAGCGCCTGCAGGGTGCATTCGCTCTGCTCGACGATACCGCCCAGTTCCAGGCTGCCATCGGGGTGGGTCGGGATCTGGGTGGTGACCAGCACGCCGTTGTACTCGGCCACGTCGGAGGAAATGGATTCGGCGTCCGGGTCTGGGGTGTAGATGATGTCTGCAGTTGCCATGGTCTGTTTTGCCTTGCGACGGAAGGAAAGCGGCAAGCCTACGCGAGCCCGGCGGGCGGGTCGAGGGCGCCCCGGTGTTTGTAATGCGCGCTGTTCGCCGTCAGAATCGCGCCCCATTGCAACGCAGGGGTTTAACGTGAACGAACAGACTTTGTCCAGGCGCCTGGAGCGCGTGGCCGCCCATGTGCCACAGGGCGCGCGCCTGGCCGACATTGGCTCCGACCATGGTTACCTGCCGGTGGCCCTGATGCTGCGTGGCGTAATCGAGGTGGGCGTGGCCGGCGAGGTGGCGCAGACGCCGTTCGCCTCGGCCCAGCGCAACGTGCGCAAGAATGACCTTGAAGACCGCATCACCGTGCGCCTGGCCGATGGCCTGGCGGCCGTCGAGGCGCAAGATAGGATCTCGGTGATCAGCATCTGCGGCATGGGTGGCGACACGATGTGCGAGATCCTCGAAGCCGGCAAGCAGCGCCTGGCTGGGGTAAAACGCCTGGTACTGCAGCCCAATGGCGCCGAACGCGAACTGCGGCAGTGGCTGATGGGTAACGGCTTTTGCATCGTCAACGAAGAGCTGTTGCGAGAAAACCGCTTTGACTACGAGATCATCGTCGCCGAACCGGGCAGCGTGGCCTATACCGCTGAGCAACTGTACTTCGGACCGGTGCTGATGCAGGCGAAAAGCGAGGCGTTTGTGGTGAAGTGGCGCCGCATGCTGAAACAGAAGCAGCAGACCCTGGCCAACTTCGCGCGTGCCCGCGACGCGGTACCTCAGGTGAAAATAGACGACTTCAACCAGCAGGTGGGCTGGATCACCCAGGTGCTGGGCTGACTCACTGCTGCGAGCAGTTGCCCATCTCGCGGTAGTCGATTTCG
>NZ_JABMCN010000191.1 GCF_013179515.1 Pseudomonas sp. CM27 | reverse complement strand
AGGTAGTGGCCGCTGCCGATGCCGAGCTTGGTGCACCCATCGAGCGCCACATGACGGCCAGGCCGTTCTACCTCAGCCCCACGGCCAGTGCCTTCGACGCGGCCATGGCCATGACCGAACGGCATATCGCCCACGTGTGCCTGGTTGAAAACCGGCGCCTGTGCGGGGTAGTTTCAGAGCGTGACCTGTTCTCCCTGCAACGGGTCGACCTGGTGCACCTTGCGCGCACCATTCGCCATGCACCGCGCCTGGAAACGCTGGTCTCGCTGCGCGGCGAAATCAGCCAGCTGGTCGAGCGCATGCTCGCCCACGGCGCGTCGTCCACGCAGATCACCCAGATCATCACCTTGCTCAACGACCACACCGTGTGCCGGGTGATCGAGCTGGCACTGGCCGAGCGCGGCGACCCTGGTGTGCCGTTCAGCTGGCTGTGCTTTGGCAGCGAAGGGCGACGCGAGCAGACCCTGCACACCGATCAGGACAACGGCATCCTCTTCGAGGCCGCCGACCGCGCCGAGGCCGACGCCATTCGCGCCCGCCTGTTGCCGCTGGCCCAATACATCAACCAAAGCCTGGCCCAGTGTGGCTTTACCCTGTGCAAAGGCGACATCATGGCCGGCAACCCAGAGCTGTGCCTGTCGCGCAGTGAGTGGGCGCGACGCTTTGCCGGTTTTGTCCGCGAGGCCAGCCCGGAGAACCTGCTGGGTTCAAGCATCTATTTCGACCTGCGCGTGGTGTGGGGCGACGAGCAAGGTTGCGAGCAACTGCGCCAGGGCCTGCTCGAGCAGGTGGCCGACAACCGCATCTTCCAGCGCATGCTGGCCGAGAACGCCTTGCGCCAACGCCCGCCCGTGGGCCGCCTGCGCGATTTCGTCCTGACCCGCCAGGGCAACGACAAAGCCGCCACCCTGGACCTCAAGGTCCAAGGCCTGACGCCCTTCGTCGATGGTGCCCGGCTGCTGGCCCTGGTCAATGGCGTCGGTGCGTGCAATACGCTGGAACGCTTGCGCCAACTGGTGGCCAAGGGCGTCATCGAGCCACTGGACGGCGCCGCCTATGAAGAGGCCTACCACTTCATCCAGCAAACCCGCATGCAGCAGCACCAGCGCCAGGCCCGCGCCAACCTGCCGTACTCCAACCGGCTCGACCCGGACAGCCTCAACCTGCTGGACCGACGCATCCTGCGCGAGTCCCTGCGCCAGGCGCAGCGCCTGCAAAGCAGCCTGGCCCTGCGGTATCAGCTATGAGCCTGTTCGCCTGGCTGCGCCCGAGTGCGCCCGAACTGGCCCCCGCCATGCGCCAGCGCCTGGCCCGGTTGTCCAAACCCGCGCCGCTGGGGGTGTGCACCTTGCGCGAGCAGCGCTGGGTGGTGCTGGACCTGGAAACCAGCGGGCTCAACTTCAACCGCGACCAGGTGCTGTCGATCGGGGCCGTGGCCATCGAGGACGGTGCGATCGATTTTGCCCAGCAATTCGAACGCACCCTGCATCGGCCATTGCAGAAAACCAACGCCAGCGTGCTGATCCATGGCCTGGGGCCGAGCGCCCTGGCTGCCGGTTGCGACCCGGCCGAGGCGTTGCTGGACCTGCTCGATTTTATTGGCGACAGCCCGGTGCTGGCATTTCACGCGCCGTTCGACCAGCGCATGCTGGGCCGGGCGCTGAAGGACAGCCTGGGTTATCGCCTGCAATCGCCGTTTCTGGATGTTGCCGAGCTGGCGCCGATGCTCAACCCCGACACAGTACTGCGCGAGGCCGGGCTGGATGACTGGGTGGCGCGGTTTGGGCTGCAGGTGGATGAGCGCCATCATGCCAGCGCCGATGCGCAGGTGACTGCGGAGCTGGCGCTGATTCTGTTCAGCCAGGCGCGGCGGCAACAACTGGACAGCCCGTTGCAGCTGGAGCAGCGGTTGCGCGGGTGGCGGCGGCGCAAGGTCAACCATCAAGGCCTGTAAATACTGATCTACAGAACCGGCCCTGTCGCCGGCAAGTCGGCTCCCACAGGTACTACACAAGGCCCGGCATCAAGCGTTCCCTGTGGGAGCTGGCTTGCCGGCGACAGGGCCAGCAGCCTGTGCCATGCTGGCAATCCGATAAGCGTCCATTGCACCCACCCCCTCCCCTCTGCAACAATCGCGAATAATTATCGTTAGTTAATACATACGTTCCAGGGGGACGCTGCTTGTCTTCTGCACACAGCCCACACGCCGATCTGGTCGGTGCACTGTACCGCGACCACCGCGGCTGGCTGCTGGCCTGGCTGCAACGCAGCATGGCCTGCCGCCAACGTGCCGAAGACCTGAGCCAGGACACGTTCGTGCGCCTGCTCGGCAGAGAGCAGCTGGACACGCCTCGCGAGCCCCGCGCCTTTCTCGCCGCCGTGGCCAAGGGGCTGATGTTCGACCACTTCCGCCGCGCCGCGCTGGAACAGGCCTACCTGGCCGAGCTGGCACTGATACCGCAAGCCGAACAGCCCTCCCCTGAAGTGCAACACCTGATCCTCGAAGACCTCAAGGCCATCGACCGCCTGCTCGGCAAGCTTTCCAGCAAAGCCCGCGCAGCGTTCCTGCACAACCGCCTGGACGGCCTGGGCCATGCCGAAATCGCCGAGCGCCTGGGCGTTTCGGTTTCGCGGGTACGCCAGTACATCGCCCAGGGCATGCGCCAGTGCTATGTGGCCCTGTATGGGCAGCCGACGTGAGCAACGCGCCGGTTTCATCACGGGTGCTGGAAGCCGCCATCGCCTGGAAACTCAGCCTGGACGACGCCAGCGGCACGCCCGACGAACGCGGTGAGTTCATGCGTTGGCATGCGGCCAGCGAAGAGCACGCCCGCGCCTGGCGCCAGCTCGGTGCCATGGACCAGCGCGTCAGTGTAGCGGCCGGCCCGGCCCGCCAGGCCCTGCTGCAGTCTCGCGTCGGCCTGCGCCGTCGGGTTGCCAAGGCCGGCGGCGGCCTGGCCGGCATGTTGCTGCTCGGCTCGCTGCTGGCCTGGGTTGGCGCACCGGCGCTGGCACCCAGTTACTGGCTGGCCGATCAGCGCACCGCCACCGGCGAGCTGCGCACCCTGCGCCTGGAAGACGGCACGCTGCTGAGCCTTAATACCCACACCGCCGTGGACATCGACTTCCAGGGCGAGCAACGGGTGATCGTGCTGCATCAGGGCGAGATTTCGGTCGAAACCGGCCATCACGACCCTCGCCCGCTGCTGGTACGCACCGACGATGGTCGGCTGCGGCCACTGGGCACGCGCTTCCTGGTGCGCCGCGAAGCCAGCGGCACACGCCTGGAAGTGCTGCAGGCGTCCGTCGCTGCCAAGCCCCTGAACAGTGGTGACGAACAGGTGTTGCGCGAAGGCCAGCAGGTACTGATGGACGCCAACGGCCTGGGCCTGGTCGGCCAAGTGCCAGCCGGTGCCGATGCCTGGACCCGCGGCATGCTCGTGGTGGACAACGTGCGACTGGGCGACCTGCTGGCCACATTGGGCAAGTACCGCAGCGGCTACCTCGGGGTAGATGCCAAGGTGGCCGACCTGCGCGTCACCGGCAGCTTCCCACTGACCGACACCGATTTGGCACTGGCATCACTGGTGCCGGCATTGCCGGTGAAGATCGAGCGGCATACCCAGTGGTGGGTGACCGTCACTTCCAAGTAAACCTGTACTGGCCTGTTCGCGGCGGTTCGACGCCTCGATAAACCCGCTCCACGTCAATCTCACCGCATTTGAAATCGAGATGTCCCTGTGGGCACGTGTTCACCCGCGAAAGGGTCGGCACATGCGCTAATCAACTTTAAATAATTCTCAACATTTTTCAGATTCGCCCTGTCACTTTTCAATTCTCGCTCGGCAAGGAAGCAGCAAGCACTTACCCGTCGAGGAACCGCCGCATGTCCCGTGCCGTTGATCGTATCCTGCGCCCCAGCCTGATGGCCCTGGCCATCGGCCTTGGCGCCCCGTTGGCCAGCCCTGCCCTGTTCGCCGCCGAACAATCCGCACCGCGCGCCTACGATTTGCCCAGCGCTCCTTTGGCCACCACGCTCAACCAGATCGCCAGCCAGGCCGGTATCGCCCTGGCCATCGACCCAGCCCTGGTCAACGGCCGCACTTCGGCCCCGGTAAGCGGCCGGTACGACGGCCTCGGCGCCCTGCAAGCCGCCTTGGGCGGCACCGGCCTGCAGCTGCAGCAGAGCAGCGTCGGCAGCTACAGTCTGGTGGCGGTTCCGGATGGCAGCCTGGCATTGCCGGAAATCACGGTGAATGCGTCCAGCGCCAGCGAAAGCGCCTGGGGCCCGGTCGAAGGCTATCTGGCCAATCGCACTGCCGCCGGCACCAAGACAGACACCGCGCTGGTCGAAGCACCACGCTCAATCTCGGTTGCCACTCGCGAGCAGATGAAAGACCGCGGCGTGCACAGCCTGGATGACGCCGTGCGCTATATGCCAGGGATCGTGTCCGCCAGCTTTGGCAGCGACACGCGCTATGACTGGATGCGTGTGCGCGGCTTCGAGCCCACCCAGTTTCTGGATGGCCTGCCGCTGCCACGCGGCGTGTACGCCAACCCGAAAGCCGAAACCTGGAACCTCGACCGCCTGGCGCTGCTGCGTGGCCCAGCGTCCTCGGTCTATGGCCAGACCCCGCCCGGCGGCCTGCTGGACATGGTAAGCCGCCGTCCGCAGGCAGAAAGCGAGCACGAAATCGAACTGCAGTACGGCAGTGACAATCACCGTCAGATCAACTTTGCCAGCACCGGCAAGATCGACGACGAGGGCCGCTTTCTGTATGGCGTCAGCGGTGTGATCCGTGACAGCGGCTCGCAGATCGATCACATCGACAACAAGCGCTACAACATCGCCCCAAGCCTGACCTGGAACATTGACGAAGATACTTCGCTGACGCTGCTCACCCAGTTCACCCGCGACGATACCGGTGCCACCAGCCAGTTCCGCCCCATCCAGGGCACCAAGATCGACATGCCGTTCGGCAAGATCTCCCACCACAAGAACCTGGGTGACCCGGACTACGAGTTCTACGATCGTACCTACTACGCGCTTGGCTATGCCTTCGAGCACCGCATCAACGACGTCTGGCAGTTCCGTCAGAACCTGCGCTACACCAAGTCGGACCTGGCGTTCCAGACCATCACCCCCGGCAGCTATTACCAGCCCGGTGGCCCGGTACAGGACGACGGCACTGTCAGCCGAATGTCCACCAATACCGATGAAGACATCAGCCAGTTCGCGGTAGACAACAACTTCCAGGCCGACTTCGCCACCGGCGACGTTACCCACACCCTGCTGATCGGCCTGGACCATCAGCGCATCAACACCAACTACCTGTCGATCTTCGGTTTCAACGTGCCGGACAGCAACGTCAACAACCCGGTATACGGGTTGCCAATCACCCGCCCGGACCGCTCGACAGCGTTTTATGACTACAACCAGAAAACCCGTCAGACCGGGCTGTATGTGCAGGACCAGATGGCGCTTGGCAACTGGCGCCTGACCTTGGGTGGGCGGGAGGACTGGGTGCACACCGGCACCAAGTTCTTCAACCAGGGCGATGCCACCAATACCCAGCGGGACAAGAAGTTCAGCGGCAACGCGGCCATCAGCTATGTGTTCGATTCGGGCTTGGTACCGTACCTTTCGTATGCCGAGTCATTCCAGCCGACCAGCAATGCCAATGCGTCGGCCACGCAGTCTTTCAAACCCACCGAAGGCAAGCAGTGGGAGCTGGGGGTGAAATACCAGCCGCCGGGTTCCAACACCCTGCTGTCGGCAGCCGTGTATGACCTGACCCAGAAAAACGTCTCGGTGACCGACACCGTCGGTGGCGTGACCATCACCAGCCAGACTGGCGAAGTGAAAGTCCGGGGGTTGGAGCTTGAAGCGGTTTCCGACGTTACCGAGAACCTGAAGGTGATTGCCGCCTACACGCTGGCCAAGTCCGAAGTGCAGAACGGCGACTTCAAAGGCAACCGCCTGCAGCTGATGCCGAACCAGCAGGCCTCGCTGTGGGGTGACTACACCTGGCACTCGGGCGTACTGGACGGCTTCGGCATCGGCCTGGGTGCGCGCTATACCGGGAACACCTACGGCGACCAGGCCAACACCTACCTGGGCAAGGCCAATGCCTACACCGTGTTCGATGCCTCGGTGCACTACGACCTCGGCCGCCTGAACAGCAGCCTCAAAGGCGCGTCGGTCGCGGTCAACGCCACCAACCTGCTGAACAAGGACTACATCTCTACCTGTGACTCGTACTACTGCTACTACGGCGACGAGCGAAGCGTTGTTGCTAGCGCCACCTACAAGTTCTGAGTGAGCGGGGCCGCTTTGCGGCCCAATCACCGGCAAGCCAGCTCTTGCAGGTACAGCGCAAGCCTCTGGCCATGTGCCCCGCTGTGGGAGCTGGCTTGCCGGCGATTGGGCTGCGCAGCAGCCCCTCGATCCAACAGAAAAAATCGGTACCGTGATGAAAAGCCCAACCATCCGCCGCTGGTCCGCGATCCACACCTGGAGCAGCCTGGTCTGCACTCTGTTCCTGCTGTTGCTGGCACTCACCGGCCTGCCGCTGATCTTCCACCACGAACTCGAACAGCTGCTCGGCGACGCGCCTGAACTGCGCCAGATGCCGGCAGACACCCCGCACCTCGATCTTCAGCAGCTGGTGCTCAAAGCCGAGCAGCATCGCCCCGGCGAGGTCATGCAGTACTTCGGTTACGACGAAGACGAACCCAACGGCGTGGTCGCCATCACTGCCGCTACCGCCGGCACCGACCCCAACCTGTCCCACACCTTCATGCTCGACGCCCGCACTGGCGAAGCTGTAGCGATGCCAGCGGCCAACGGCGGCTTCATGATGCTCATGCTGCGCCTGCACGTAGACATGTTTGCCGGTCTGCCCGGCAAGCTGCTGCTGGCCTTCATGGGCGTGCTGTTCATCGTAGCGATCGTCTCCGGCACGGTGCTCTATGCGCCGTTCATGCGGCGCCTGGAGTTCGGCACGGTACGCCACGACAAATCCCGGCGCCTGCGCTGGCTCGACCTGCACAACCTGATTGGCGTGGTGACCCTGGCCTGGGCGTTGACGGTAGGCGTAACCGGCGTGATCAGTGCGCTGTCTGACCTGGTCATCGCCGCCTGGCGCAATGACAGCCTGGCCGCCATGGTTGCGCCTTATCGTGACGCCCCACCGCTCACCCAACGCGCCCCTGCAACCCGCCTGCTGGACATTGCCGCACAGGCCGCCCCCGGCATGCGCCCGGACTTCATAGCCTTCCCCGGGACGCGCTTTTCCAGCGAGCACCACTACGCGGTGTTCATGAACGGCGCCACGCACCTCAGTTCCCACCTGTTCACACCGGTGCTGATCGATGCCCGCACGCTGGCGGTCACGGCGGTCGGCGAGCGCCCCTGGTACATGGACGCCATGGGCCTGTCGCAACCGCTGCACTTCGGCGATTACGGCGGGCGGCCGATGCAGATCCTCTGGGCCGTGCTCGACGTGCTGACCATTGTCGTACTGTGGAGCGGCCTGTACCTGTGGTGGGGCAAACAGCGCAGACCCAAAGGAGCGCGGGCATGAGCCACAAATCGCAATCGACCTGGCAGAGTTTCGCCTGGCCGGCACTGCTCGCGCTGTTGGCCGCGCTCGGCCTGTTCGCGGCGCTGCTCGGTGACGGCTGGTGGGACACGCTGTCATGGCTCGGCCTGGGCATTCCGGTCTGGCTCAGTGTGCGGGGCATGAAACGCCGCTGAGGTAGCTGGGTAACACATCGCCCCGGCCGCCAGCCTGCAGCATGGTCCGCTTTCAGAGCAGGACACGGACCATGACCACACCACAACGCTTTCGAGTGCTGGATGAGCGCCTGACAGCGCTACTGCCAGTAGCAGGCAGTGTAGAAAATAGCCTGGACCAGTGCCTGGGGCAGCTGTTCCCGGGCCTGGGCATTACCGCACGCACGCTCTACTTCGACACCTACAACCTGCTGACGCTGACAGGTTTTCACCTGTTCGATGGTGGCACCTTCAAGCTCCCCGCAGGAAGCCGGCCAAGCCACGCCGAGCATCAGGCCCTGAGCCTGCCCGTTGGTTTCAGTTCACGCATCGACCGCTTCTGCCGCACCCTTCGCCAGGAACTACACGCCCGACTGGCCGCAGATTGGCAAGCGCGCGACGCCACAGGCCTGACCCGTGTCGTGCGACTCGCCTCGCTGCGCAGTGACCAGTTCGAAGCCGAAATGCGCTTGCGCAGCACTGACCAGACGCTTTCCAGCGAACATATCCAGTTGCTCAGAACCTGCCTGGAACTACCGCTGCCCTGGCAGCGCAGGCATTTGCCGCTGCATTCACGCCCACAGCTGTATCGCCCCTTGCTGACTGCCACCGAACCCAACTGGCGCAACCACATACCCGGGCTCATGGTACTCACTGAGCACGGCGCAGAAGGCCAGCTGCTGGACCAGCATGGCAAAGTCGGCCGTACCCTTCTCTGTAGTGTGGCGCACGGTGTGGAGGCCTTTGACAGCCTTGCCGAACTGCATCAAGAGCTTTGTGAACGCCTGGAGGACCCGCAGCAAAGTGAACATCTGCTGGCATTGCTGGCTACCCCCGAGCAAAAGCAACGCGCTCGTCAGGCCGAGCAGCTGCGCTATGACTGGTACCCGGAGGAGTTGGTGCAGTTTCAGGCATTTGCCATCCGCGACGCGCAGCTGGCACGCCTGACCCATGCCTGGCATCACAGTTGGAAACAAGGCCTGCAACGCAACGTCGAGCAACTCGACAGGGCATTGGCTGACGCACTGGACATACGCCCCCAGGTCGGCAGCGTCGGGCCGCTCGCCACACGCTACGGGCTACTGCTTGAAAAGCACCTGCCCAACTGGTTGCGTACCACCTCGCAACAAGGCGTGACGCATATCATGCAGGCGCTGCAGCAACAGGTGGCAGCGATCCAGGGAGCGGCGGCACCCGGGATTCTCACGCTGGGGCAGTTCAACCAGCAACACTCGCTGCTGAACTGGGTAAACGAGAGGCTGCAGGAATACCTTCAACGTGACCCAGGGCTGGATATCCACCCCCGCGACATCTTTGTCAGCGTAACGGTTGCGCGCCAGACAGGCCCCTTGATCAATCCGCTCCCCACTGCGGGCGCCACGGGTTACATCCCGGTAGCCAGCAGGCCTATCGTGGGCGACACCATCAAATTTGTTCGGCACACCTACAGGCTCGACGAACTGGCGCTGCTGAACATCGCCTGGTTCGAAGTCGACTACTGGCTCACGGCAAAGGTGCACCTGCACGATGGCGAAGCGTTGCCTGCCCTTACACCCTCCAGGGTCAGGCAGATGGTGCGGCGGCTGAATGCTGGAACCGGCTATCAGGCTTATCTACGTACCCAGTTGCTCGACTCACCCGAAGGCGAGTGGCGGCAGTGGGCGCACGGGGAACTGAACCGCACCCGCATGAACGCCGAGGCGGTCAAAGGGCGCTACGCCGGGCATTTTCTTTTGGATACTTTCGAGCAGGGCTACGGCTGGGCCAGCACAGTGATCAACGCACCCGACAGCCAGGCGCGCCCTTATTTCAACAACGAGCAGCGCGTGGACGTACAGCAGTTGCTCATCCAGGAGCAGACGTTGCAAGGCGTGCTGTTGCTGGTATCGCCCCTGAACTCCAAGCGCATCGTGGTGTATGCCCCGGACGCTCCCGACCGCCGCTACTGGCGTGAATATGCCAACGCACGCGGGCTGATGCGAGCGATACGCAACGATCAGCGCCTGCGCAATTACGTCGCCCAGCGCCTTCCCCGTGCCAGCCGCGACAACATCGAGAAGCTCCTGGTCAAGGGGCGCCTCGGTTCACACGTACGACAGCAGACCATCACCGGTAACCTCTATCATGCAGCCTACCGCGCAGAGGTCCATAACCTGATGGCGCAAGCTGACGCTGCCACCCGCAGCAACGAGGAATTGCTCGGCACATTTTCGATCAACGTGCTGCGGTTGTTGCTCGACATCGTTACCCTGGTACTGCCACAACGCCAACTCATGGCGCTGGCCTTCGGGCGCATGGGTATCTCGATCTGGGATGGTTTCGAAGCGTTCAACGAGGATGACCACGAAGATGCGCTTCATCACGCCATTGCCGCCCTCAGTCATGCCACCGAAGGGCTGAACACGCTCGCGGGCTCCGGCATGATGCGCCGCGTGTTGCGCGGCATGCCCAGGCCACCTTCGGTACCGCTGCCGTCCCGCTACCAGGCCAGGCCAGCCGAGGCAAAGATACGCTATCTAATCGATGGGGCGCACGGCGAAGCGGTGTACGAGCAGGCTTCCGCCAGCTCGGGTTTGTCCCTTTACTACGTCAAGGACTTGCAGGGCCGCTACTTCAACGTCAGCTTCGATGGCAGCCGCTGGCGTGCGACCGACCCCAAGCAGCCGCTCGCCTACCTCAAGCTGCCGATCAAACGCCGCCTTGACCAGACCTGGGTCGTCGACTCGCCGTTGCTCTGGTACGACGGCCTGCCCGACCTGAATCAGCTGCTGGGGGCGTGCCAACCGGAAACGCGCCTCACCGGCTCAGCGATCGCTGCGGAGCCAGAAGTGTTCGAGACGCAGGGCGTGCCGTTTTTGCAACTGGGCAGTCAGCAGGTGAACGTGCGGCACCACCCCCTGGCCGGACATTACCAGCTCGCGATCCCCGAGCACATGCAAACCAACGTGCCGATCTGGGCGGTGCTGCGCCGGCAGGAAGGGCAATGGCGAATCCGCGTGCGTCAGCCAGGACGCAGCAGCGACTGGCTGACGCTGCCTGCGGATTATTCGGCCAGCTTGGGCAGCAGTCGGTCGAGCCGCTGATGCAGCGCGCTGCCGCTCGGCCAGTTGCGCAGCAGCCGTGCTCGATCACGGGCATAGGCCGGGGCGAAGCTGAGCTGGGTGGCGTGCTGGCACATGGCGTCGAGATCGATCAACGACCACCGACCGTTGTCCCAGAACAGGTTATGGCCCTTGAAGTCGCCATGACTGATGCGCTCGCGGATCAGTTGCTGCATCACCCGCACCAGGGCATCGACCTGCTCTTCGGGCGCGTCGCCGTTTTCCACATAGGGTGCGAAACACGCGGTCAGGTCCGGGCCATCGACGTACTCGGTAACCAGGTAGGCCCGACTGCGCAGGCCCACCACCCGTTGCTCCAGTACCGCCAGCGGCCGCGGGGTAGCGATGTCGAGAAACGCCAGGCGATGGCCTTCGATCCACGAGTGCCAAGCCCGGCTAGGGCGCCAGAAGCGTTTGAACCAGTGGGCGGTGCTCTTGATGTTGTAGCGTTTGAGCACCAGTTGACGGCCATCGACCTCGATGCGCGCAACACTGGCGGCACCACCGGTCTTGAACAGGTGGCCTTTGTCGATCAGCGCATCGGCCTGCTCCAGCACCGGCAGCATGGCGTCGACCTCGGTGCGACGGATCGCCCGCAGGCCCGACAGGCTGCGTTCAACACTGAACAGGCTGCACTCGCGGCCGGCCTTTTCCAGATAATCCTTCTGCCGCCAGCTGCGCACCTTGTCCACCTGCTTCTGCAAGGCTTCCAGCGGCAGGGCGTGTTCGGCGTTGGCCAGCAGGTAATGCACCAGCAACTCTTCGATGAAGGGTTCCAGGCGCTTGGGCAACTGGGCGAAGAACACGCCGAGGTTTTCCAGTACGCGCGGGCGTGACAACTGCTGGCCGGGCGTTTCGGCCTTGATGCCGGCGCCATCGATCAGGTACAGCTTGCCGCCATGACGCAGCAGGTTGTCCAGG
>NZ_JABMCN010000190.1 GCF_013179515.1 Pseudomonas sp. CM27 | reverse complement strand
GCCGGTGCTGTCGGTGAAGCCGACCACTTCGATGGTGTTCTGGTTGAACTGCTTGAACGAACCGGCCAGGTTGTTCAGCGGCTGATAGAAGCTTGGCGCGATGTTGGCCGAGTCGGTGGCAAAGGTGATATTGCCCGGCATGATCAGCTTGATCTGGTCACCCTGGCGCTGCACTTCCACACCGGTGTTGGCCATTTGCGCACGCAGTGCGGCTTCCTGCTTGTCGGCGTAGTAGCCATAGCCGGCGGCGGCGGCACCCACCGCGGCGGCGCCGATCAGTGCACCCTTGCCACGGTTGTTGTGGTCGATGGCGGCGCCGGCGACTGCACCGGCCAGCGCGCCCAGGCCGCCGTATTTGGCGGTCTTGCTCATCCCCGAGGAGCCCTGCGCCTGACCCTGGTTGTCATAAGGGTTCTGGCCGGCACAGCCGGTCATCAGGGCCGCGGCAGTTGCGACGATAATCAGGCGACGCATGGTGAACATGGACAAGCTCCTACTGAAATTCATAAATGCGGCAGATCGCAATCGGATCTATGCCAGCCTTGGAACGCTCGGGCGACGAAAAATTCCGTGAAAGCTTTTTCACCGGCCATCACGCACGCACGAAGGGATTTTCGCGCATCTCGTCACCCAGCCGGGTATCGGGCCCATGGCCGGTCACCACGATGGCTTCTTCGTCCAGCCGGTACAGCCGCTCCTTGATCGAACGAACGATAGCCCGCTGGTCGCCGCCCCACAAATCGGTGCGGCCAATGCCACGGCGGAACAGCGTGTCGCCGGCGATCAGCAGCTTGGCGTCGGCGAACCAGAAGCTCATCGAGCCCGGGGTGTGGCCTGGCGTATGCAAAGCCACGCCGCACCCGCAGGCCAGCTCCTCGTCATCAGCCAGCCAGTGGTCTGGGGCCGGTACCGGCGTGTACGGCACGCCGAACATCTGGCACTGCATCTCCAGGTTGTCCCACAGGCTCTGGTCATCCTTGTGCAGGTGCAGCGTGGCGCCGGTCAGCGCCTTGAGCTTGCCCGAGGCGAGGAAGTGATCGAAGTGCGCGTGGGTATGGATGATGCTTGCCAGCGTCAGGCCGTGTACCTGCAGGCGGGCCAGGATCTTCTCCGGGTCACCGCCCGGGTCGACGACGATGGCCTTTTTGGTCAGCGGGTCGCCGATGAGTGTGCAGTTGCACTGCAAGGGGCCTACGGGGAAGGTTTCGCGAATGAGGGCAGGCGATGGATTCTGCATGATAAATACGAAAACCGTTTAATCGAATAGGGTTTGCACGCGAGCCAATGCATCAAGGATGACAACCTCGGGTACCGACTCAATGCGTTTGGCGAGGCGGGCCTCAAGGTCCACTGTGCGTATCTGGTTGCAGAGCATCACACCCTGCGTTTGCGTTCCCGCACCGCTGAGCGTGACAGCGAAACCTGCATGCCTCGCAAAACCACCTCCTTGGGTGATAGGGATGATCACAGCCAGGCCTGCTGCATTAAAAGCTGCCGGAGTGAGCACTAGTGCAGGTCGCCCTATGCCCTGCTGCTCTCGCCCAGCTGCAGGGTCGAGGTTGACGCGAACAATATCGCCCCTTGCAAACTTGACCCGCTTCACACTTCACGCCCTACTGGGCGCATAGCGTTCCAGTCAGCCAAATCCTCTGGCTCCGGTGCGTTCAGGTCGCACTGTGCCATCAACTCTTCAAGGGTGTACTTAGGTTTTGACCTGACGGGCTTAAGCACCAGCGCCTCACCCGTTGCGTCCAGGTTCAGGGTGGAACCGACACCGAGTCGCATCTGTTTGAGCACTGCGGCGGGCAAGCGGATGGCGGCGCTGTTGCCCCACTGCTGAATCTTGATTTGCATGAGTATCTCCCAAGGTAGATACATAGTAGAAACCCTCCAGATGATTGCAAGCGAAATGTAGAGACGTAGTATCTACACTGTCATTCGGCGGCTCAGGATAAAAGCCCTGCAATCACGTGAAGGAAATACCTTACATCACCTTGGGAAATGACTTTCCAACTGAAAACATTCGAAACACCATGTCCGTCATGTTCAAGGCAGGAACAACCTGAACAACCCGCCCCCAAGTGCTCCGCCATTGGAAATCTCGATCCGCCCGCGCACCCCGCCGCTTTCATGCAGCGCCGCAATCCGCGCCGCAAAATACAGCCCCAGCCCGGTACTGCCGCTGGTGCAGTCGATGCCCTGGATGTACTCCTCCTGGCGCTCGAGCATGCGCTGTGGATAACCTGGGCCGTCATCGTTGACGCAAATGGCCAGCTGGTTGTCTGCTTCTTCAATGGTGATCAGCAAGGCGTGGCCGGCAAAGCGGGTGGCGTTGGTGATGACGTTGGCGATTACCGAAGCCACCAGCTCGCGGTCGAAGAAGCCCAGCGGGTTGTCGGTATCGATGCGCCAGGTGGCGAGGATGTCGTTGTGCTTCAGCACTTCCTGGTGCGCGGCCAGCTGTGCTTCGATGAAGTCGTCCAGCTCGTGGTAGTCCGGGCACACCGGCAACTGGTTCACACCCAGTTTGTACAGCCCCAGCAACTGCACCAGCATGCCGTTGAGGTGGCGAAACTCGTGCTCCATGATGCCCTGCTCGGCCCCCCCGCGCAGTTCCTCGGGCAACCGTTCGACCCACTGGCTGTGGGACTGGATCAGCGCCGCCAGGGAACTCTTCAGGTCGTGCACGGTGGAGGCGATCACCGTGGAAAAATCCAGCCCCTGATTGTCTTGATTCATGCGCCGAACACTCGGATGTGCAGTTTGCGGTAACGGTCATAGCGGTTGTCGCTGCCAGGGATACCGGACACGCTGGTCAAGGCGTCGCGGCACTCCTGCATGATCGCCGGCTGAGGGTTGTCACCACCGATGCGCAGCAGCGCCTGGGCGGTGTTGAGGGCAATGCTGATGTTCTTCGGCTGCAAACCCAGCGCCTTGCGGAACAACTGCAACGCCTCGCCGAGCTGCCCTCCCTGGTAACTGCGCACACCCTGGCGATTGAGGGTGACCGCTTCGGTAATGGCGTTGAGCACGTTGGGGTCGTCGGTCAGCTTGCCCACTTTTTCCATGACCTTGGGGTCATCGCCATAACTTTCCACACAGCTTTTCAGCACGCCGATTGCGGCGGCCTCCTGCCCCATCGCCTGCAACTGCGCGGCAACGGTCAGGGCCGAATCGACCGAGAAGAACTGGTTCATCTTGTCCAGGCGCTGGATCGCCTGTTCGGTCAGTTTGCCGGCGGTTTCCGGGTCGCCGGCCTGCTGCAGGCTGGCGGCCTTCATCATCCGCGCACGCACTTGCAAGCCCTGGTCTTCGGGGTTTTCCTTGGCCACCTCGCTGAGCGTGGTGTTGATTTCTACCCGGGTACGGGCGTCCAGGCCAAAGCCTGCGTTCTTGCTCATCAGCGCCTGCACCAGGCCAAGGTTGTTCTCGGCATCCTTGTAGCGCGAGCTCTGGCCTTGGTTGACGGCATGGCGGAACGCTTTCGACGCGCTCTCGAAGTCCTCGTTCTCCAGCGCCAGCTTGCCCAGCTTCGACTGCCGCCGCACCGAAAGCGGTGACAGGCGCACGGCTTCTTCAAGCAGGTTCTGCGCGCGCCTGGTTTCGCCTTGCGCCACCAGTACCTCGGCCATGCCATCGTAGAGGGCTGGCATGATCGGGAACGCCTTCAGCGCCTGCTCGTAAACCCCCTGGGCCTGGGCATTCTGGCCGCGCTTGTGCATCAGCGCGCCTAGCGCCGTGTACACCCACGGCTGCGGACGGCTGGCCAGGATAGCCTTGAGGAATTTTTCCAGCTCGTCGAAACGGTTGAGGTTGCGCAGGGCGTCGGCCCGGTAGCGCAGGCACAGCGGCGCCAGACGCGGGTCCTTCTTGCACAGTTCGGCACAGGCCGCCAGCACCTCGGCCGGGCGATTGCGGTCCAGTGCCTGCAGAATCGGCTTCAGCAGCGTTTTGCGCTGGAACAGCTTCTCGACACGCTGGGCCAGGCCAACCCGGTTGAACGGCTTGGTCAGGTAGGCATCGGGCTCGTGCTCGATGGCGCTGAGGACAATGGCCTGGCTGCTCTCGGCAGTGACCATGATGAACACGCACTCATGGCTGATGTGCTTGTCGATGATCAGGTCTTCGAGTACCTGCTGGCCGTTCTTCTTGCCGTCGCCCAGGTGGAAGTCCTGCAGGATGAAGTCATAGCGCTTTTGCGCGCACATGCGCAGCGCCTGCTCGCCGCTGTCGGCGGTGTCCACATCGCGCACGCCCAACTCGCGCAGCATGGAACGCGTCGACGTGCGGAAGTCGGTAAAGTCGTCGACGATCAGAAAGCTCTTTTGCCCGTACTGCAGCATCAACACGACCTGCCTTGGAATGATTGAAAAATCGCGCGAGGCGATGCCACCGATCGCTGTATCGGCAGCTGGTCGGGAAAGATGAGGGTAGAGCATTGCGGGCCACAAACCATGGCGCCAAGCCATCACTTTAGCGGGCAATGCCCCGCACGACCAGCCTCACACCAGCAGCCCCAGGGATTTGGCCCTGGCCACCGCCTGGGTGCGACGCTCCACCCCGAGCTTGCTGTTGATATGGCTGGCATGGGTTTTCACGGTATGCAGCGAAATGAACAGCCGCTCGCTGATCTGCTGATTGGAGCAGCCCTGGGCAATCAGCTCGAGCACAGCCAGTTCACGGCCGCTGAGGGCCTCGCTGCTGCCGGGGCCCACACTTGGCAGCGGCGGCAAACGCTTGAGCAGCTCTGCCCTTACGGGACAAGCGCCAGTAACCTGCAACTGCTCCTGCAGCCACTGCGGGTGCCGCTCCAGCAGGGGCTGGAAAGGCTGCAGTACGCCCCCCTGGGCGGCCTCCAGCAACCCTGGCAACAATTGCACGGCCTGCCCTTCCCGGCCTTCGTCCAGCAACAGCACGAGCCACTGGCTGAAGGCACTGACCGTGAGCATCATGCCGCCACTGGCCTGGCCACGCTCGACCAGGGCCGCCAGACGCTGAACGGCCTCATCACGGCGTGACTGGACACGCTCGAGCAACGCCTGCTGCAATTCGATGTGCAATGGCAGCAGCGGGTGGAACTCCGGCGCCGCCGCCGGTTGCTCGCCGCCATAGGTCTGGCCCAGGCGCAGCAGCCAGGACTCGGCAAGGTCGGTGCGCCCTTGGGCCAGCCACAGCTCGCATTTGACCAGGGTGATCATGGCCAGGTAGTACACCGGCGGCACATCCCAGATGTGCATCAGCCGTTCGGCCTCGGCCAGTTCGGCAAAGGCCTCGGCAAAATGCCCCTCCCGGCCGTCAAGCGTGGCAATCACGCAGTGGCCGATGAGCACGCTGATATCCCGGCAGGCCCGCGCCTCGCCCAGCCCCGCGCGCAGGCGCGCACGGCCCTGGGCTGGCTGCAGGCGCGAGACCAGCAGATAGCCCTCGTACAGCGTCAGGCGCGCGCGCACGGCATACAGCCGCTGCGCCGACAGCCCTTGCAGGCGCTGCAAGCCTTGGCGCACTTCGTCCAGCGCGCGCAATACTTCGCCACGGGCGTGCAGCACCCGCGCGCGGTCGTAATGGGCCAGCGCCTCGAACAGCGGGTTGCCGACCCGCTGGGCCAGTTCCAAAGCCTCGCGGTTCCAGCCGCGGGCCCGCCAGAAGTCTCCATCGGCAATGGCCAGGTTGGACAGCGTCGACAGGCAAACCAGGCGTTGGCCATAACGTTTGTTCGGCAGGCTCTGCAGCGCTTCGCCGCAATAGGCCAGGGTCAGCTCGCGGTCGCCCCGCCCCCGGGCGATGACACCACTGAGCGCCAGCCACTGCGCCAGCATGGACTTTTGCGCGGTTGCCGATGGCGCGGGCAGGAAGCGGCTGAGGTAACCGGCCAGCTCCTCGGCCGCGTCCAGCTGGCAAGCCAGGCCCAGCGCCCAGCTGTACAGCACGATCAGCCGCGGCGTGCTGATCAGCAGGCTGTCGGGCAGGTCCATCTTCCAGCGCAGCAGCATACCGACATTCTGTTCTGCCAGCAGTTGCTCTTCGGACAAGCTCTGCACCAGGTCGGCGGCGACATCCAGGTGGCCGGCACGCAGTGCCTGCTCCACCGCCTCGTCCAGCAGGCCTTGGGCTTCGAACCAGCGACAGGCCCGCAGGTGCAGGCCCGACAGCGGTTCGCTGGCCTGGCGGCTGCGCAGCAGGTCGGAGAACAGGTGGTGGTAGCGAAACCAGTGGCCATGCTCGTCCAGCGGCACCAGGAACACTTGATGCGCCTGCAGGAAACGCAGCACTGCGGCACTGTCGTGACGCGCGCGCAGGGCGTCGCAAAGGGCGGCGCAGAAACGCTCCTGGCAGGCGGTTTCATACAGGAAGGCCTGGACCTCGGCAGGCAGCATGTCGATGACTTCTTCAAGCAGGTAGTCACGGATCAGGCCTTCGCCACCGTGCAGGGCCTGGGGCAATGCCTGCTCGTCAGCGCTCTCGCTGGCCGCCAGTTGCCAGAAGCGCAAACCGGCAACCCAGCCATCGCTGCGCTGAATCAGGTTGTCCAGGGCCTGGCCGCGCAAGCCGGTGGGCTGGCGGCCAATCACCGCCAGCGACTCTTCGGCAGTAAGGCGCAAGTCCTGTTCGTTGAGCTCGACCAGTTGCCGGGACAGGCGCAGGCGTGCCAGGTGCCAGTCCGGGCGCTGGCGGCTGGTGACCAGCAACACCAGGCCGGGAGGCAAGTGGTTGAGGAAGAACTGCAGGCAGCGGTCGAGCACCGGCCCCTGGGCCAGGTGGTAGTCGTCCAGCACCAGCAGCAACGGCGTATCGGCTTGCAGGTAGAGCGCGAGCTCGTCGAGCAGGCCGTCGAGCCACTCCTCGAAGGCGAACGGCTGATGCCGCTGGCGCATCTTCAGCAGGCCCATGGCCTGGCCGCCCAGCGCCGGGCAGTACTGCTGCAAGCCTTCGAGCAGGCGCTCGAGAAAGCGGCCAGGGTCGGCATCGCGCTGGCTCAGGCCCAGCCACAAGCTGCGCCAATGCTCAGGTAATGCTTCGCAAAACTCGATGGCCAGGGAGCTTTTGCCGAAACCTGCCGGGGCATTGACCAGCAGCAGCCGGCCAGCAAGGCCGGCGTGCAAGCGCTGACACAAACGCAGGCGCGGGACATGGCCGTCCGGCAGCGGCGGCCGGAAGAAACGCCCGTCCAGCAGGCCCAGGGCCTGGCTGGCGAATCCATGCGTACGGGACAGATCTGTCATGGCCTTCTCGTTCCGGTTGGAAGACTACGGCGATATGAATGCTTGCGAGACTAGCGGGTAACGCTGCGCATTTGAAGATGATGGGAACAATTGCCCTGGAAAAGACTGCGACAAAAAGCAACATGGCTGATGGACAGGGGCTGGGGCGGGGGTTTGGCGAGGTATTCAGCAGGTTTATTGCCAGACCATAAAAAAAGCCCCGGCAAGCCGGGGCGTTGTTGGGTCAGGCAGGGCTCAACGAATACCCGACTGGCGCAGCGCTGCAGGCTGGAAGTCAGCCTTGCTGGCACTGAAGCCGAAGTCGTAGGCGCGCTTCTCTTCGTTCTTCATGCCCAGGGCCAGATACCGACCCGACTGCAGGTCGTAGATGGTTTCCAGGGTGTACCACGGCACTTCCACGTTGTAGTACGGCTGGGCGTGTGCCTCGGAAACGCGCCACAGCTGGCCACGGCCGTCGTACTGGTCGATCACCGCCGCCTGCCAGGTGTCTTCGTCGATGTAGAAGTCACGCTTGGCGTAGATGTGCCGCTGGCCCGGCTTGAGGGTTGCGACCACGTGCCAGACGCGGCGCAGCTCGTAACGGGTCAGGTCCTGGTTGATGTGCCCGGCCTTGATGATGTCGGTGTACTTCAGCTTGGGGTCATCGAGCTTGAAGGCGTTGGACGCGATATACAGCTCCTTCTTGCCCTCCAGCTTCCAGTCGTAGCGGTCTGGCGCGCCGTTGAACATGTCCAGGTTGTCCGAGGTGCGCAAACCATCGGCAGCGGTGCCCGGGCCGTCATACGACACCTGCGGCGCCTGGCGCACGCGACGCTGGCCGGCGTTGTAGATCCATGCCTTGCGCGGCTCTTTTACCTGGTCGAGGGTTTCGTGCACCAGCAGCACGGTACCGGCCAGGCGCGCCGGTGCAGTCACTTCCTGCTTGAAGTAGAACAGGATGTTGCCCGGGTTGTTCGGGTCGTAGTCCTTCATCTTGTCGCGGAAGACGAACTGGTCGGAGAAGTAGACCGGGTTGAAAGAGCCGTTCTGCTGCGGCGTGGCCTGGGTCACCAGGCGGCTGACGCTGCCACCGCGGTAGCGGGTGATGTGGTTCCAGATCACCTCCAGGCCGCTTTTAGGGATCGGGAACGGCACGGCGGTGCGGAAGTCGTTCAGGCCGTTGCCGCCTTCCACCAGGGTGGCCTTGGTGGCGTTGGCCTTGATGGCGGCGAACACGTCGGCAGGCGCGGTGGAGCCTCGGTGGGTCTTGAATACCGGGATCTTGAAGGTGTCGGGGTAGCGCTTGAGCATCGCCAGCTGGCCTGGCGAGAGCTTGTCCTTGTACTGCTCGGCGTTTTGCGCGGTGATGGTGAACAGCGGTTTTTCACTGCCATACGGGTCGGACAGGAAGCCCTTGCCGTCAACACTGCCCGCAGTCTTGGACAATGGCTCCCACGGGCCGATCGAGCCATCGGCATTGCCGGCCTTTTCCGCGCCCATCGGGGTCAGGGTGCTGCCCAGCTTGGCCGCCTCGTCGGCGGATACCGCAGCCATGACGCTGGTCGCCAGCAGGGACAGGCCCAGTACACCGGCTTGCAGCAGACTTCTGGTCTTGTTCATGTCGTGTCGTCCTGGATCTGAGTGCTTAGAAGTTCACGCCGAAGCTGAGGGCGACAAAGTCGCGGTCATCCACGGTGCTGTACTTGCCGTCGAAGAAGTTGGTGTACGACAGGGTCGCCGTGTAGGTGTTCTGGTATTCGGCATCCAGACCCAGGCTGACAGCCTTGCGGCCTTCCTCGAAGTTGGCGCCCGGGCCAGGCGAATAGCCGGACACGTCGTGCGACCAGGCCACGCTCGGCTTCAGGTTGATACCGGCGAACACGTCGTTGTAGTCCCAGATGACACGCGCGCGGTAACCCCAGGATGTGCTGGTGGTATAGCCGTCGTTCTCGCACTTGCGGTTCAGGTTGGTGGTGGAGGCACCTGCACCGGCACCGGCGATGGTGCTGGCATTGAGTGCCTGGCAGGTGTCTGCACCGCCGGTGGCTGGCAGCGGGCCGGGGCCGAATACCGGATCGCGACCGTAGCGTGTGTCGTGAGCGTTCTCCAGGCCGCCGACGTGGGTGACGCCCACCTCGCCCACCACGGTCATGCGGCTGGCGCCCATCACCTGGTCGAAGAAGTGCGTGAGGGTAGTCTGGAACTGGGTGATTTCCTTGCGGCGATAGCCGTGCAGGTCCTGGCCGGGCGTGCCCGCCAGCAGCGAAGCGTTGGTCAGTGCACCGCCCAGTGGACGAACACCGGCAAACAGGATATCGGTGGTGTTCAACTGCACCGGGGCGTTGGGCCGGTAGCTGACCTCACCGCTCCAGGCCGTGCCGGTTGGCAACGTGGTAGAGAAGCTCAAGCCGTACAGGCGGATGTCTTCGGGGTACTCGACGAAGTACTGCGAGTTGCCCGCCACGATCAGCGGCGCCAGCGCACGCAGCTGTGCCGGCAGGCCGGCGATGCCGGAGAACACCGACGCCGGGGCGCCGGTGGCGCTGAAGATCGGCGCACGGCTGTGGTAGTTCATGAAGTACGCGCCAAATTCGGTGTCCAGCGGCTCGAACATGTAGCGCATGGCCACACCGAACTGGCCGCTGTCCCGCGCATCACGGTCGGCGCCACGGCGCACCATCACGCCCTCTTCGTTGATGTTCACGCCCTGGGTGGCGAGGAACTGCTGCGCCGCGCCAGGCACCGCCCGGCTGCTGTTGAGCACGCGCAGGTTGTCGGTACAACCGTCGGCGATGATGTCTGGCTGGGAGAAGAAGGTGCCGCAGTTGTCGACGACCGTCTGGTCCCATTCGAGCTGGTAGAAGGCTTCGGCCGACAGGTTGTCGGTCAGGCTCTGCGAGATGTAGAACATGTTGACCGGGATCAGGCCTTCCTTGATCTCGGCCCCCGGGCGGCGGAACGCCGACACGTCGATGGGGTTGATCGAGTTGATGCCGCCGCCGATGAAGGTACTTTCACCCCAGCTCACCACCTGCTTGCCGAAGCGCACCGAGCCGGGTTGATCGCCGATGGCGTAGTTGTGGTAGACGAAGGCGTCGAGCAGTTCGGCGCCGGACGACTTGGCGCCCTCCTTGCGGTTGGAGTCGCTGATGTCCTTGAACTCGCGGCTTTCATCCTTGAGTTCGAAGTCGTACCAGTACTTGCCGCGCACGAACACGCCGGTGTCGCCGTACTTCAGCTCCAGGTCATGGATGCCCTTGAAGATCTTGGAAAAGGTCTCGCCTTTCTTGAAGTTCAGGTGGCCATCGTCGGATGTCTGCGACAGGCCCTTGCCGCCGTTGTTCACCCCGATCAGGTTCTTGTTGGGGTTGGCGGTCGACCAACTGGCGCCAATGGAGAGCGACGAGTCGAACTGGCCTTCGATTTCACCGATGTTGAAACTGACAGCGAAAGCAGGACTTGCGAGCGTGGAAGCAAGGCTGACGGCCAGGGGCAGCTTGGCCCGGCGCCAGAACAGGTTTGCAGATTTCATCGACGCTACTCCATGTACTTTTTTTGTTATGGCAGTGAGTCCTTTCAGAAACGGCCCGTGCGACCGGTATGCAGGCTTGCGCCCGCGGCGACATGTGTTGCGCATGCCGCCCTCCCCCTTCCTGAAAATCCCCTGGCCCCGACTATAGCCAGCAAGGCACAGGCGCTTGATCCCTCTAAAGTGTGATTTGCGCTCCGTGCCGCCAACTCGCTGTGATATTTCTGCGATCACGCGCTGGCAGTGCTCAAGGATGGCGCATTTTTGCCATTTGGCAAGGCACCGACCGCTCTAGCATGCGGGTCGTATTCTGACGCATACGACCCGCAGGGTGGTTACAGCGTGGAAAGGAACGCGCTGTTGCTGGCCTGCCACTGGACGATGTCCTGGCGGATGCGTTTCTTGTCCAGCTTGCCGACACTGGTCTTGGGAATTTCAGTAACAACGGCGATCTGGCTTGGAATCGCCCATTTGTTGATGTGACCTTGCTCGACAAACGGCTTGAGGTGGTCCTTGAGCGACTTGGCGTCGATAGACTGGCCGTCGCGCACCACCAGCAGGGCAAACGGGCGCTCGCCCCACTGCGGGTCGGCCACCCCCACCACCGCCACTTCACGCACCGCCGGGTGACGGCTGACCAGGTCTTCGAGGTCCAGCGAGGAAATCCATTCGCCACCGGTCTTGATCACATCCTTGATGCGATCGCGGATGTCGATGTAGCCCATGCCATCGAGCGTGGCGACATCACCGGTATGCAGCCAGCCGCCCTGCCACAGCTCCTCGCTCTTTTCCGGCTCCTTGAAGTAGCCCATGGTCAGCCAGGGTGCACGCAGCACCAGTTCGCCCTGTGTTTCGCCATCGGCGGGCAGGAAGTTGCCGTCGCCATCGACGATGGCAGCCTCCACCAGCGGCACCGGGACCCCCGCCTTGATGCGGTAAGTGACGCGCTCATCTTCGCTGCCGGCCTGCAATTCGTCGTTCAGGTGCGCGGCGGAGATCAGCGGGCAGGTTTCGGACATGCCATACGCCGCAGTCAGCTGAATGCCGCGCGCCAGGGCAGCCTGGTACAGCGAGCGGTTCAGCGCGCTG
>NZ_JABMCN010000019.1 GCF_013179515.1 Pseudomonas sp. CM27 | reverse complement strand
CTCCCACAGGGGCCTCATTCCCCCTGTGGGAGCGGCTTCATCGAGGCGTCGAACCGCCGCGAAGAGGCCGCCCCTGCCTTCAAAGCACTCTGTCAAACTGCTGCGGCCAATCCCTGCGGGTAAACACCTGCCCCTGCGTCCTCACCCGCCGCACTTGCTGCAGATCCAGCTCGCACACCAGCCATTGGCTGGTAGCCGGGCTCAAGTCCTCACTCAGCGCCAGCACCCCATCCCCCGGCATCCCATGATCCGGCGGCACGAACAGCCCTGCCCGGCCCTGATTCTCGTCCAGCGCTGGCGACCAAGGCGCCAGCCCGACCGTGGGGCTCTGCAACACGGCAATCTGGTTTTCCAGTGCCCGCGCCTGGGCGCCGATACGCACCCGGTGATAACCCGCCTCGGTATCGGTACAGCTCGGCGCCAGGATCAGGTCGGCACCGTCCTCGGCCAGGCACCGGGCCAGCATCGGGAACTCGTTGTCGTAGCAGATCAGGATCCCCAGGCGCCCCAGTTCGGTGTCGAACACCTGCAATCCCTGGCCTGCGGTGATACCCCATTGCTCGCGCTCGAAGCGGGTCATCATCAGCTTGTCCTGGTAGCCGAGTACGCCCTTGGGGCCGAACAGCCAGGCACGGTTGCGGTAGCACCCATCGCCGTCGAGCACTGGCATGCTCCCCGGTTGCAGGTAGATACCCCAGCGTCGGGCAATGCTCTCGCACAGCGCTTTCCAAGGTTCGATCAACGGCTGGATGCCGGCGATGGACGCCTTCAGGTCCCCCCGCTGCTCGGCACTCAGCTGGCCACTGAGCACCAGCCCGGCGTACTCCGGCAGCAACAGCAAGCGTGCGCCCATTTCCACCGCCTCGGCGCAAAGGCCTTGCAAATGGTCGGCATAGGCGTCCCAGGTTTCATGCAGCTCAATGGCGTACTGGCAGGCCGCCAGGTGGATCATATCGGCAGTTCCTTCAGCCAGAACGACATCAGTTTCTCCGAGCTTTCCTGCTCGTCCAGGTCGCGCCAGGCATAGCGGGTGCGCAGCGACGGGTCGTGCAGAAAGCCGCGGTTACGCCAGAAGCCATGCAGCGGCTTGTAGTCCGCAGGCCGCCGCGGGTGAACGCCGGGCCGCTCGACCGCGCAGAAAGCACAGTAGTCGAACTCGGCCAGTTTGTGCGCATAGGACTCGCGCTCGATAAAGAAGCGCACCCCCAGGCCCTGGCCACGGTATTGCGGCAATACCAGCGACTCACCGAAGTAATACACGCTGGCCGGGTCGCGCCCCTGGGCCAGGAACGGCTGCTGAAACTGCGGCGCAACATCCACCAGCGGCAGGCCGGTGGAGGCACCGACCACCTTGCCGTCGTCCAGCGCCAGCACCACCAGGCTGCGCCCGGAGCGGGCATAGCTCGCCAGGTAGTCGGCCTCGTACGCCGGGGTGCCGTCGTAAAGGTAGGGAAACTCGCGGAACACGGTAAGGCGCAGGCGAGCGAGGTCATCGATGTAAGGCGCGATAGCGGCGCCGTGCAACAGGCGTATTTCCATGCTTGGCGGTCGTTTTGTCGATGTGGATGACGCGCTCGGCTAAGCCGGGCTTGAGGGGAAACCCTATCATCCGAGGCAACGTCCCGCCTTTTCCCTACACGACAGGTATTGTTCCATGACCGCTACCGAACTGGTAAATGCTTACTACGCCGCCTTTAACGCTGGCGACATGCCGGGCTTTCTGGCGCTGCTCAGCGAAGACGTGATTCACGACATCAACCAGGGTGAGCGGCAGATGGGCAAGGCCAGGTTTGCCGCGTTCATGGACAAGATGAACCGCTGCTACCGTGAACGCCTGGCCGATATCGTGGTGATGCAGAACGCCGACGGCAGCCGTGCGGCGGCGGAGTTCACCGTGCATGGGGAATACCTGGCCGATGACGAGGGGTTGCCGGCGGCCAACGGGCAGACCTATGTGCTGGCGGCGGGGGCGTTCTTCTATATCCACTGCGGCAAGATTGCGCGGGTGAGCAACTACTACAACCTCAATGACTGGGTTGAGCAGGTTGCCTGAGCCTGACAAGCTCCATTGTCTGTACCGGCCTCTTCGCGGGCACGCCCGCTCCCACAGGGATCCCACTGCTCCCGGAGTCAGTGGTAATCCTGTGGGAGCGGGCATGCCCGCGAAGTGGCCCGGTCAGGCGATACGGGTACCCAGCACTTTCAGGAAGGCTGCAAGCCATGCCGGGTGCGCTGGCCACGCCGGTGCCGTCACCAGGTTGCCGTCCACATGCGCCTGGTCCACAGCGATGTCGATGAACGTTCCCCCCGCCAGTCGCACCTCCGGCGCACAGGCCGGGTAAGCGCTGCATTCACGGCCTTCCAGCACGCCAGCCGCAGCCAGCAACTGGGCGCCATGGCACACCGCGGCAATCGGCTTGCCGGCCTTGTCGAATGCACGCACCAGTTCCAGTACCTTCTCATCCAGGCGCAGGTACTCCGGCGCGCGGCCACCCGGGATCAGCAGCGCGTCGTAACTCTCGGGCCGTACCCGCACGAAGTCATGGTTCAGGGCAAAATTGTGCCCGGGCTTTTCGCTGTAGGTCTGCTCACCCTCGAAGTCATGGATCGCCGTGCGTACGGTCTGCCCCGCCACCTTCTCCGGGCATACGGCATGGACCGTGTGGCCGACCATGCTTAGCGCCTGGAACGGCACCATCGCTTCGTAATCCTCGACGTAATCGCCGACCAGCATGAGAATCTTCTTCGCCGTCATCGCACCCACTCCTTGCATTGCCCGTGAACAGTCAATGCACGATAGCCGCTATCAGTCGCGCCGGTCGAGCAGGTTGACCACCAGCCGGTCCAGCCAGCCCCATACCCGCTGCTTGACGCGCCGCCACAGTGGCCGGGCATGCCAGTGGGCGAGGTCGACTTCCTCGCTGTGGGCAAAGTCACGCTCGAAGCTGGCCACCACTGCGGCGGTCAACGGTGGGTCCAGCGCCTCGATGTTGGCTTCCAGGTTGAAGCGCAGGTTCCAGTGGTCGAAGTTGCACGAACCGACACTGACCCAGTCGTCTACCACAGCCATCTTCAGGTGCAGGAAGCAGGGCTGGTATTCGAATATGCGCACCCCGGCGCGCAGCAGGCGTGGGTAGTAACGATGCCCGGCGTAGCGCACAGACGGGTGGTCGGTGCGCGGGCCGGTCAACAGCAGGCGCACATCCAGGCCCTTGCTGGCGGCGCGGCGCAACGAGCGGCGCACGCTCCAGGTCGGCAGGAAGTACGGCGTGGCCAGCCACACCCGTTGCTTGCCACTGTTCAGGGCCCGCACCAACGAATGCAGGATGTCCTGATGCTGACGGGCGTCGGCATAGGCGACCCGTGCCATGCCCTGCCCTTGTGCAGGCACCTTGGGCAGGCGCGGCAGGCCGAAGCCTTCGGCGGGGCGCCAGGCGGTGCGGCGGTTGTTGGCGTGCCACTGGCGGTCGAACAGCAGCTGCCAGTCGCTTACCACCGGCCCTTGCATCTGCACCATCACCTCGTGCCACTCGCTGGTCTGGTCGCCCGGCGTCCAGAACTCGTCGGTAACCCCCGTGCCGCCGACCACCGCCCAGCGTTCGTCCACCAGCAGCAGCTTGCGGTGATCGCGGTACAGGTTGCGCAGGCCGCGCTTCCAGCGCAGGCGGTTGTACCAGCGCAGGTACACGCCCGCGTCCAGCAGACGCTGACGCAACTTGCTGTTGAATGCCAACGAGCCGTAGTCGTCGAACAGGCAGCGTACCCGAACCCCACGGCGGGCGGCCTGTTCCAGCGCTTCGACCACCGCCTCGGCGCAGGCGCCGGCCTCGACCAGATACAGCTCCAGGTCAACCTGAAATTCGGCGCGCACTATCGCGGTGAGCATGCGCGGAAAAAACTCGGGGCCGTCGATCAGCAGTTCGAACTGATTGCCATCCCGCCAGGGGAAGACCGGCCCCGGCATGTCAGCGCGCGGTGAAAATCAGTACCGCGTTAACCGGTACCGACGGATTGATGGACGTGAGCTTGGCAAACTTGCGCAGGCTTTCCAGCCCTGGCAGCAGGCCGAAGTCCTCGGCACGCAGCACCACAGGCTCCAGGGTGACGACCTGGAAACGGCGTTCGTCCAGCCGAGTGGCCAGCAACAGCGCGTTGTAGCTGTGCGACTGGCCGTGCAGGGTGACAGTGAGTGGCAGGCGCAGCTCGATCTGCGCACCGTTGGCCAGGTCGTTGATCGGCTGCAGATCCAGTTGCGCCTGCACCTTGGCCTCGGCAAAGCGCTCGACCTCGAACAGGCCGTCACGCATGCGTTCGTCACGCAACGGAATGCCGCTGCTGACCGAGTCCATCTCGATGCTCAGCCCCGCCACGCCCTTGCGGTCGACCTTGCCATGCAGCACCAGAAAGCGATGCACTTCAGCAGTGTCGCCGTTCTTGCCGGTGATGAATGACAGGCGAGACGATTCGCCATCGAGGTGCCAATTGGCGTGGGCGGGCAGGCAAAAAGCCAGCAACAGGGCGGGTAGCAGACGGGGCAACTTGAACATGACAGATCTCGTGAAACCAAGCCGCCAACCTTACCCGCCCGCCTTCACGGCAGCAAGCGGCAGCCCTCGCGCTGGCTTTGCCAGGCAGCCTGGTTGCGCCGGCCCAGGCCCTCGGCGGTCACCTGGCGCTGCTGGCTGTTTTCCTCCAGCGAACTCAGCGGCAGCCATTGCTGCACATAGCCCAGGCAATACGCCTGCTCGAAGCCCATGACGAAACGGCACGAACAATATTCCTTGGCCGAGTAGGCCGAGAGGATGCCGGGGAAGTCTGCCAGGGCCTGGCGCTCCTGCCAGGCCCAGTACAACAGCCCCGCCAGCACCAGCAACAACATGCGCTTCATGCACCCTCCCCGGCCAACGCAGCCAGTACCCGCTTGAGCAGCTCATCGTGGCGGTAGCTGCCGTCGCGGTCATCGGCATAGCGCACGATCACCAGCTTTTGCGCGGGCAGCACGTAAAGCGCCTGGCCCCAGTGACCGAAGGCGGCATAGGTGTCTGCGGGCGCATTCGGCCAAGGCCGCTGGGCACCGCCCAGTGGCTGGTGGAGCCACCAGTGGCCGCCGGGGTTGGCCTCGCCGGGTACCGGTTGGGCAAGGGCAAATGGCGTGCGGTTGAAGGCCACCCAGGCCTTGGGCAGCAGTTGCCGGCCCTGCCACTGGCCGTCGCGCTGCATCAGCAGGCCTATTCGGGCCAGGTCGCGGGCGCTCAGGTAGAGATAGGAAGACCCGACATAGGTACCCGCGCGATCGCGCTCCCACACTGCGCTGTCGATACCCAGCGGAGTGAACAGCGCATGCCAGGGGTAATCGGCGTACTGCCCGGCATCGAGCATGCCGCGCAGTGCGCCAGCCAGCAGATTGGTATCGCCACTGGAATAGAGAAACCGCTGGCCGGGGCTGGCCGCCGTGCCCCGCGCTGCCGTGTAGGCCGCCATGTCCTCGCGGCCACGGGTATACAGCATGGCCACCACCGAGGATTTGAGCGGGGCGTACTCGTAGTCTTCCTGCCAGTCCAGCCCGCTGGCCCAGTGCAGCAGGTCGGCCATGCGCACGCCGGGGTGGGCGCCCATGGCCGGGTAGAAACGAGCGACCGGGTCTTGCAGCTGGAAGCGCCCTTCGCCCTGGGCGACGCCCAGCAGCGTGGCCAGTACGCTCTTGCTGACCGACCAGGTGAGGTGCGCTGTGGCGGCGGTGGTGGGGGCTGCGTAGCGCTCGTGGAGGATACGGCCGTCGCGGATGATCAGCAGGGCATCGGTGCGGATGCCGCTGCGCTCGGAGGTGGGGTTTGCGGGGAATGCGTAGGCGTCGACGGCTTGCCAGTTGAGGTTAGCCTTATCGATCGGCCAGTCAGGCTGAGGCCATGCCTCCGCCCAGGCGCAACCCGTAATCATCGCCAGTATCAGCAGAAGTGCCTTCATCGCGTTCGCCTGCGTTGGGGCTGCTGTGCAGCCCATCGCCGGCAAGCCAGCTCCCACAGGTACGGCATATACCTCGGGCATTGCGCGATCAATGTGGGAGCTGGCTTGCCGGCGATGGGCCGCAAAGCGGCCCCAGGATTCAATAGTTCACGACAACCTATCAGGCATTCATGACAATCCCGCAGCAGTCCAAGCCTTGTTCAGCCGCTTCTCCCGCGCCGCCGCAGCCAGCGCCATTACCCCTTGGTCACGCTGCCAGATTTGTGCCCAGTGTTCCGGCCCCATCGCCAATGCCGCATCGATTTCCCCGCGCAACGCCTGAAACTGCGCAAACAGCCCGCCCAGCAACAAATGACAAGCCACGCTATCGGCACACTGCCGACTGCCCTCGGCGCACCCGGCCAGCAGCCCAAGCAACTGCAGGCGCAACCCTTGCGGCCAGGCGCATTCCTGCCCTACGCCATACAGCCAGGCCGTCAATGCGGTCAGCACGTACAGGTCCTCCAGCGAGCGGAACGGCTTCACATAAGCATCCCAGCCATCACCGGCCAGCAACTCGCAGGCGGCATGATCCAGCAGCACCCGCCCGTGGCCAACCTCTGGCATCAGCGGCAGGGTCGGCAGTGGCTCCAGGGTCACGCCATGCACCCCGGGGTACACCACTGCCAGGTTCAACTGCGGCGCCGCACCGGGCGCTTCGCTGCGCGCCGCCACCAGCAACCATTGCGCCTCCAGCCCTGCAGTGACGAAGTCCTTGCTGCCTGTCAGGCGCAAATCCTCCAGGCGCGTGCGCATGTCTGCCGGCCGCACACTGCGCCGCTCGGTCGCGCACAGGGCCCCGAGACTGGACGGAGCGCTGGGCCAGAGCACGCGCAAGGCCGCCTGATAGCCCAGCAGAAACGCCAGCCCCGGGGTGGCCATCGCGCGCCCTCCCAGAACTGCCAGTTCGAACGGGACAACCGGGCCAAGGCGCTCAAGCAGCGCGGCGTAGGTCTCGCCCAGGGAGCCCGCCAGCGTTTGCCGATGCGGGTCGTTGAGTCGTTGCAACCAAGCCATTGGACAGCTCCTCGCTGGGGCTTTCGGTGAAGGCTTTCGGGGGTGTCACGCAAGCATCACCAAACATTCACGGGGGTGACACCGCGTCTACCTAGGCTGACTTTGCACAACAAAGCCGACCGGCCGCAACCCTTCATGGCTGGCTTATGGAGACTCGTAATGACTCGGATCGCTCACTCTGGCGACAACAGCACTGAACGCCGTCTGCAAGCCGAACGCCTGGTTGGCGCCGCGGCCCTGCAAGAAGCCCAGGCCCTGCGCTACAAAGTGTTCAGCGCAGAATTCAAGGCCCGGCTCAGAGGCGCCGAGCAAGGCCTGGACATGGATGACTACGACGTGCACTGCCGCCACATTGGCGTACGCGACCTGAGCACCGGCAAGCTGGTCGCCACTACCCGCCTGCTCGACCATCAGGCCGCCAGCAGCCTGGGCCGTTTCTACAGCGAAGAAGAATTCAGCCTGCACGGTCTGTTGCAACTGCAGGGCCCGATCCTCGAACTGGGCCGTACCTGCGTGGCCCCCGACTACCGCAACGGCGGCACCATTGCCGTGCTCTGGGGCGAACTGGCCGAAGTGCTCAACGAGGGCCGTTACAGCTACCTGATGGGCTGCGCCAGCATCCCTATGCAGGACGGCGGCGTGCAGGCCCACGCTGTGATGCAGCGCCTGCGTGAGCGCTACCTGTGCACCGAACACTTGCGCGCCGAGCCGAAGAACCCGTTGCCGAAGCTGGCCCTGCCCGGCAACGTCATCGCCGAAATGCCACCACTGCTCAAGGCTTACATGCGCCTGGGCGCGAAGATCTGCGGCGAGCCGTGCTGGGACGAAGACTTCCAGGTAGCCGACGTGTTCATCCTGCTCAAGCGTGACGATCTGTGCCCACGCTACGCCCGCCACTTCAAGGCAGCGGTCTGATGCCGAAGTTGCGGGCACTGGCCCGCCTCACTCGCCTGCTGCTGGTGCTGCTTCTGGGCATGCTGATGGCCAGCGTGATCGCCGTGGGCGAGCGCCTGGGCTTCAAGGCGCCGATCGAGCGCCGCCAGCGCTGGAGCTGCCTGTTCATGAAACGCCTGGTCGCCGCCCTGCCCTTCGATGTGCGGGTGGTGGGCGCGCTGCCGCAACGGCCGATGCTGTGGGTCAGCAACCATGTTTCCTGGACCGACATACCGTTGCTGGGCATGCTGCTGCCGCTGTCGTTCCTGTCCAAGGCTGAAGTGCGCCACTGGCCGGTGGCCGGTTGGCTGGCGGAAAAAGCCGGCACCCTGTTCATCCGCCGTGGCGGCGGCGACAGCCAGCGCCTGCGCGAGCAGATCGCCGGGCAACTGGGCCTGGCCCGGCCGTTGCTGATCTTCCCCGAAGGCACCACCACCAACGGCCGCAGCCTGCGCACCTTTCATGGGCGTCTGCTGGCAGGCGCCATCGACCGTGGGGTGGCGGTGCAGCCGGTGGCTATCCAGTACCTGCGCGATGGCCAGATCGACACGATTGCGCCGTTCATTGGCGATGACGACATGGTGTCGCACCTGATGCGCCTGTTTGCCCAGCCGCGGGGTGAGGTTTGCATTCACATGCTGCAACCGATCGGTAGTGTGGGCAAGGAACGCGCGGTGCTGGCGGTGCAGGCGCAGCAGGCGATTCACCTGGCGCTGTTTGGGGTTGAAGACGTTGAGGTAGCACCACGGCGGCAGGCGCGGGCTGCTTGAGTGCCACAACATAAGCAGCGCCTGTGAGATCCAGCGCCGCCCGCGCGGCGCGCGATCTCACAGGCGCTGCATATCTTTCGGCAAGCACCTGTCAGCCCTGATGCAGTCCCCGACGCCCCGCCGCCGCAAACGCCTGCAACTGCGGATAAAACTCCCTGAAGTCCAGCATCAGCGGCTCATACAGCTTTTCCAGTTCCCCCATCACCCCTGCCAGCCCCTCCGGCCGCGACAGCCGCCGGGCGATGCCATTGAACACCTGCTCCAGGGTGGCAAAATCACCATATGCGCCCAACCAGTCATCCGCTGCCATGAACGGCGCGATCCGGGCCAGCCGCCCGGGCAGCTCTGGCTCGGCCAGCAATACCTGATAGAACCCATCGGTAAACTGCTCAAGCGGCTGCTCGGCGTAGTCATGCCAATGCCGCGCCAGGCAATGGTCGAAGAACACATCCAGGACAATACCCGCGAAGCGTCGCCGCTCCCGTGGGAAACGTGCCAACGCCGCCAGCACCAAGGGGTGTTGATCGGTGTAACTGTCGATATGCCGGTGCAGGCGTATCGCCGCCTCCAGCGCAGGTGGGAAACGCCCCTCCAGCGAACCTTTGACGAAATCGCCATACAGGCTGCCAAGCAGTTGTTGCGGCGCCGGGCCGCCCAGGTGCAAGTGTGCGAGGTAGTTCATCAGCGCAGTCTAGCATCGCCTGGGGGTATATCGTCATAACCCGATATAGCGTTTGGCACTCAGTCAAGAACGTTTTCATATTTGTATATCGTCATTTTCCGATTTACATTTCGCCCTATCGCGATATGCCGCTACATAGAGCCTCAACCCATGCCTCTCGATCTCGACGAAATAATAAAAGCGCTGGCCCACCCGGTCAGGCGAGAAATCCTCAGCTGGCTGAAAGACCCGGCAACGCACTTTCCCGACCAGTACCACAGCACCGATAACGGTGTGTGTGCAGGGCAGATCGACCAACGTTGCGGCCTCTCGCAGTCGACTGTTTCCGCCCACCTGGCGACATTGCAGCGCGCCGGGCTGATCCGCAGCCAGAAGATCGGCCAATGGCACTTCTTCAGACGCGACGAAGCCACCCTCCAGGCGTTCCTCGAACAACTGCGCCAAGCGCTTTGACCAGCAGGTAACCGTTATGACCACGCTTTTCGATCCGATCACCCTGGGCGACCTGCAACTGCCCAACCGCATCATCATGGCCCCACTCACCCGCTGCCGTGCCGACGAGGGCCGCGTCCCCAATGCGCTGATGGCCGAGTACTACGTGCAGCGCGCCAGCGCCGGGCTGATTCTCAGCGAAGCGACCTCGGTCAGCGCCATGGGCGTTGGCTACCCGGATACCCCCGGCATCTGGAACGATGAGCAGGTCCGAGGCTGGAACAACGTAACCAAGGCGGTACACGGCGCAGGCGGGCGCATTTTTCTGCAACTGTGGCACGTAGGGCGCATCTCACACCCCAGCTATCTCAACGGCGAACTGCCGGTGGCCCCCAGCGCGATTCAGGCCAAGGGCCATGTGAGCCTGGTGCGCCCGCTCAGTGACTACCCCACCCCGCGCGCGCTGGAAACCGAAGAAATCATCGATGTGGTCGAGGCTTACCGCAGTGGCGCCGAAAATGCCAAGGCCGCCGGATTTGACGGTGTGGAGATCCACGGCGCCAACGGCTACCTGCTCGACCAGTTTTTGCAGAGCAGCACCAACCAGCGCACCGACCGCTATGGTGGCTCGCTGGAAAACCGTGCGCGGCTGCTGCTGGAAGTAACCGACGCGGCAATCGAGGTGTGGGGCGCAAACCGGGTAGGCGTGCACCTGGCGCCGCGTGCCGATGCCCACGACATGGGCGACGCCGACCGAGCAGAAACCTTTACCTATGTGGCCCGGGAGCTGGGCAAACGCGGCATCGCCTTTATCTGCTCGCGGGAGCGGGAAGCCGATGACAGCATCGGCCCGCTGATCAGGGCTGCATTCGGTGGCCCTTACATCGTCAACGAGCGTTTTGACAAAGCCAGTGCCAATGCCGCCCTGGCCAGCGGCAAAGCCGATGCGGTTGCGTTTGGCGTGCCATTCCTCGCCAACCCCGACCTGCCGGCGCGGTTGGCGGCGGATGCGCCGCTGAACGAGGCTCGGCCGGAAACCTTCTATGCCAAGGGGCCGGTGGGTTACATCGATTATCCGCGCTTGTGATCCTGGGCCATTCGCCGGCACGCCCGCTTCCACAGAAGGCATGTGGGAGCGGGCGTGCCGGCGAAGGAGACGCGGATGATCTTACGGCCGGGCGCTGATCTGCTTCTGCAGGTTCTGCACCTGGCTTTGCAAGGTGTTCAGGTTACGCGTCGTCTGCGCGCGGAAGGCATCGAACTCCTGCACCGAAGCACCACTGGCCGCAGCTGCGGCCGGGCGGTTGTCGATCTGGCTCTTGAGCACCACCATGTCCTGCTCCAGGCTCTGGATGGCCGCGCTCGGGTTGCCTTGCTTCTTCAACGCAGCCACCTCGCTGTCCAGGCTCTTGAGCTGCGCGTCCAGCTTGCCGCCATCGACCTGCGCAGCCTTCAGTGCGACAACCTGCTCGTCCAGGCCCTTGAGCTTGGCATCCAGCTTGCCACCGTCAACCTGCCCAGAGCGCAACGCGGCCAGTTCGCCATTCACCAGCTTCAACTGGGCCTGTAGCTGGCCTTGCAGCTCGGTCACGGCTTTCTGCTGTTCACGGGTGTCGGCCAGCACCTGCTCCAGGCGCTTGCCAAGGTCGCCGGTCTGCCCGGCCACACCCTGCTGCAATTGACGAAGCTGCCGCTTCAGCGCCTCGCTGCTGGTGGTGGCGCCCGACTCGCTGGCCTCGACCTTGCCGCTGATTGCCTGCAAACGCCCGGCGGCCTCTTCACTGATACGGGCAAAGCTTTCCTGGGTTGCCACCAGTTGCTGCTCCATCAGCGAGATCTGCTGGAAGCTCCACCAGCCCAGGCCCGCCAGGGCAATGAACGAGGCGCACAGCAATGCCCACAGCGGCGCGGTACTGGCGCCGCGGGCCGCTTTCTGACGGCTACGCACCACGTGCGCCGGCAGCAGTTCGTCATCATCAACCGTGCCCGCCCGCAAGGAAGGCACGTCATCGTAGTCATCGTGAGCATGGTTACGCATGGATACATTCAACCGCGGTAGTCGCAAAGAGGCACGAGTATAAACCGCCAGCGCGGCGCATTGATGACCATTGTCCGCCCGGCGGCTTCACTGCCCCGGCGGCTGGTGCTTCCACCAGGCGCAGAATTCGTCCAGCGCCGTCCACAGGCTGACCTTGGGCTGGTAGTCCAGGTACTGCCGGGCGCGGCTGATGTCCAGGGTAAAATCACGGCTCATCACCTGCATCCCCAAGCGCGACAGGGTCGGTTGCGGGCGCCCCGGCCACAGCATGCAGGCCGCCTCGTTCAGCGCAGCCAGGCTGTAGGCCAGGCCATAGGAGCGGTAACGGGTAACCTGTGGCAGCTGCATCCTGCGCATCACGTAGTTGACCACGTCCCACAGCGGAAGCGGCTGGCCGTTGCTGATGTTGTAGGCCTGCCCCAGCGCCCGGTCGTCGGCGAACAAGGCGCTGAGCAGTGCCTCGTTGAGGTTGTGCACACTGGTGAAATCGACTTTGTTCAGACCGTTGCCGATGATCGCCACGCGGCCCTTGCGCTGCATCTGCATCAGCCGTGGGAAAATGCTGGTATCGCCGGCGCCGGTGACGAAGCGCGGGCGCAGCGCCAGCACTTCGAGGCCGAACTCCTGGGCGCCAAACACCTTCTGTTCCGCCAGATGCTTGGTTTGCCCGTAATGGTCATGGAAACGCCGGGCTACCTGGTCTTCGCGGATGTCCAGGCGCGAGCGGCCATTGAAATAGATCGAGGGCGATGACAAGTGCACCAGGCGCCGCACGTGCTCCTTCAGGCAGCCCTCGACCACGTTTTCCGTGACCACCACATTGCCCTGGTAGAAGTCCTGGTAGCGCCCCCAGTTGCCCACCGCACCCGCGCAGTGCACCACGGCCTCGACGCCCTGGCACAGGCGCCTGGCCAGTTCGGCATCGCCAAGGTCGCCGGGGATGAACTGGGCGCCGCGCTTGACCAGGTGTTCGACCCCTTCGGCGCGGCGGCCACTGACCCGTACGTCCAGGCCCTGCTCCAGGGCGAAGCGCGCAAAGCGCCCGCCAATGAAGCCACTCGCGCCGGTGACCAGAATTCGCATGTAAGACTCCGTCTCGCCAGATTTCAGATGCAACAGACGCCAGCCGTGGCTACAAGGGCACCAGCCATTGTCGTGCGGTGTGCCGCAGGTGGTCAGTCAGTTGCGCGAGCAATTGCCCGCCATTGCGCCAATGATGCCAGTACAGCGGCACATCGATGGGAGTATCGCTGCAGATTTCCACCAGTTGCCCGCCGGCCAGTTGCTCGCGGGCCTGCAGTTCGGGCACCAGCCCCCAGCCCAGCCCGGCCTCGGTCATGCGCAGAAAGCCTTCGGAAGACGGGCACAGGTGGTGCAGGAAGCCGTCCTCGATGCCCAGCGATGCCAGGTAGCGGTGTTGCAGGAAATCATCCGGGCCGTACACGATTGCCGGGGTGCGGGCGAGGCGACTGGCCACGAAACCGTGGGGAAAATGCCGCGCCATGAACCCGGGGCTGGCCAGCGCCCGATAGCGCATGGCGCCCAGCGGCAGGCTGCGTGCGCCTGCTACCGGGCGCTCGCTGCCACACAGGCAGGCCGCCACTTCGCCTGCGCGCATGCGTTTGAGGCCCACGTCCTGGTCCTCTACCACCAGGTCGGTCAACACGTTCTGCTGCGCGCAAAAGTTGCCCACGGCGCCGGCCCACCAGGTGGCCAGGCTGTCGGCATTGAGGGCGATGCGCAGGCGCTCCGGCATGCCCTCTTCGTCCAGCGCCGGTACCTGGCGCTGCAGGTCACGCTCAAGCAGGCGTACCTGTTGCACATGGTTGAGCAACTGCCGGCCGACTTCGGTCGGGCTGGGCGGCGTGGCGCGGATCAGCACCGGCTGGCCGACCCGCGCTTCAAGCAGCTTGATGCGCTGCGAGATGGCCGATTGCGACAGGCCCAGCACCTGCGCCGCGCGCTCGAAACCAGCCTGCTCGATCACCGCCGCAAGGGCGGCCAACAGTTTGTAATCGAACATCACATTTCCTAATGCCAGATCAGCTTTATTTGTTTTTCTTATAGGCCACAAACCCACAAAATTGCCAGCATCTTTTACGGAGTACTCGCCATGTGGCAAAGCTATCTCAACGGCATGCTGGTGGCCTTCGGCCTGATCATGGCCATCGGCGCGCAGAATGCCTTCGTCCTGGCCCAGAGCCTGCGCCGCGAGCATCACCTGCCGGTGGCGGCACTGTGCATTGTCTGTGACGCCATCCTGGTGGCCGCCGGCGTGTTCGGCCTGGCCACGGTGCTGGCACACAACCCGACCTTGCTGGCGGTGGCCCGCTGGGGTGGCGCGGTGTTTCTGATCTGGTACGGCGCCAAGGCGCTGCGCAGTGCCTGCTCCAGACAGAGCCTGCAACATCAGCAAGGCCAGGGCACGCGTTCGCGGCGCGCGGTGCTGCTGAGTGCCTTGGCGGTGACCCTGCTGAACCCGCACGTGTATCTGGACACGGTGTTGCTGATCGGTTCGCTGGGGGCACAGCAGACCGAGCCTGGGGCCTATGTGGCCGGAGCGGCGAGTGCTTCGCTGCTGTGGTTCTCGACCCTGGCGATTGGCGCGGCATGGCTGGCACCTTGGCTGGCGCGGCCGGCGACCTGGCGCATGCTTGATCTGATGGTGGCGGTGATGATGTTTGCGGTGGCGGCGCAGCTGGTTTTCAGCTGAGTTGGCTTCGTCGGTGCCCGTCATGCCCCCCCACCACCTGTCGCCCCCCGCCAAGCGCTCTGGAACCTCTATTCCCTATCTTTGTTGCGTGGTTATGCGCCGGGCCCGGTGCTATGATCCAGCCCTTGCGTCGCAAAGAGTAAAAACTCGCCGACGCTTATCGGGCCGCCCGTGATCGGCCTTGCGCAAACCGCAAACAGACCTGAATCAGGAGATCCACCATGGCTTTTGAATTGCCGCCGCTGCCGTACGCCCACGATGCCCTGCAGCCGCACATCTCCAAGGAAACCCTGGAGTATCACCACGACAAACACCACAACACCTATGTCGTGAACCTGAACAACCTGGTCCCAGGCACCGAATTCGAAGGCAAGTCCCTGGAAGAGATCGTCAAGAGCTCTTCGGGCGGCATCTTCAACAACGCCGCTCAAGTCTGGAACCACTCCTTCTACTGGAACTGCCTGGCACCCAACGCCGGTGGCCAACCAACCGGTGCCCTGGCTGACGCCATCAACGCCGCTTTCGGTTCCTTCGACAAGTTCAAGGAAGAGTTCACCAAGACTTCGGTTGGCACCTTCGGTTCCGGCTGGGGCTGGCTGGTGAAGAAAGCTGACGGTTCCCTGGCCCTGGCCAGCACCATCGGCGCCGGCTGCCCGCTGACCAGCGGCGACACCCCGCTGCTGACCTGCGACGTCTGGGAACACGCCTACTACATCGACTACCGCAACATGCGTCCGAAGTATGTCGAGGCGTTCTGGAACCTGGTCAACTGGGCCTTCGTTGCTGAACAGTTCGAAGGCAAGACCTTCAAGGCCTGAGTCATTCAGCCCTGAAAAAACCCGGCCATGTGCCGGGTTTTTTTATGCCTGCACCGCGGGGCAGGGCCGGCACACTTTTGCTTGCTCAGCCCGCATAGCACGCTAACATCAACCCTCTGGAAGATTGCTACAGCGCACTCAAGTTGCGGGGTCAGGCAACCGATACACTGCTCATGGTCGGCCGGTAGTGTATCGTCATCATTGATGGCAAAATGATGCCATGCGCATGGATTAAGGAAACCCCATTGAAGCTGGAATTGCGGAACAGCTTGTCGGTCAAGTTGCTCAGGGTCGTGCTGCTGTCGGCGCTGGCGGTCGGCGTCGTGCTCAGCTGTGCGCAAATCGTCTATGACACCTACAAGACCCGCCAGGCTGTGAACAACGATGCCCAGCGCATCCTCGACATGTTCCGCGACCCTTCAACCCAGGCGGTGTACAGCCTGGACCGCGAAATGGGCATGCAGGTAATGGAAGGCCTGTTCCAGGACGAATCGGTGCGCATGGCCTCCATCGGCCACCCCAACGAAACCATGCTGGCAGAAAAGTCCCGCCCGCTGCAGGACATGTCGATGCGCTGGCTGACCGACCTGATCCTCGGCCAGGAACGCACCTACACCACGCAACTGGTCGGTCGCGGCCCCTACAGCGAATATTACGGCGACCTCAGCATCACCCTCGACACCTCCTCCTACGGTGAAGACTTCCTGATCAACGCGGTGATCATCTTCGTCTCCGGCGTGCTACGGGCCTTGGCGATGGGCCTGGTGCTGTACCTGGTCTATCACTGGCTGCTGACCAAACCGCTGTCGAAAATCATCGAGCACCTCACCCAGATCAACCCCGATCGCCCCAGCCAGCACCAGATTCCGCTGCTCAAGGGCCACGAAAAGAACGAGCTGGGCCTGTGGGTCAATACCGCCAACCAGTTGCTGGCATCGATCGAGCGCAACACCCACCTGCGCCATGAGGCCGAGAACAGCCTGCAACGCATGGCCCAGTACGATTTCCTCACTGGCCTGCCAAACCGCCAGCAACTGCAGCAGCAGCTGGACAAGATCCTCGTCGACGGCGGCCGCCTGCAGCACCGTGTGGCAGTGCTGTGCGTGGGCCTGGACGACTTCAAGGGCATCAACGAGCAATTCAGCTACCAGGTCGGCGACCAACTGCTGCTGGCGCTGGCCGACCGCCTGCGCGCCCACAGCGGCCGCCTGGGTGCGCTGGCACGGCTGGGCGGTGACCAGTTTGCCCTGGTGCAAGCCAACATCGAACAGCCCTACGAGGCCGCCGAACTGGCACAGAGCATTCTTGACGACCTGGAAGTGCCGTTCGACCTCGACCATCAGCAGATTCGCCTGCGCGCCACCATCGGCATCACCCTGTTCCCCGAAGATGGCGACAGCACCGAGAAACTGCTGCAAAAAGCCGAACAGACCATGACCCTGGCCAAGGCCCGTTCGCGCAACCGCTATCAGTTCTACATCGCCAGCGTCGACAGTGAGATGCGCCGTCGCCGCGAGCTGGAAAAGGACCTGCGCGAGGCCCTGCCGCGCAACCAGCTTTACCTGGTGTACCAACCCCAGATCAGCTACCGCGACCACCGCGTTGTCGGGGTCGAGGCGCTGCTGCGCTGGCAGCACCCAGAGCTGGGCATGGTGCCACCGGACCAGTTCATTCCGTTGGCCGAACAGAACGGCAGCATCATCAGCATCGGCGAATGGGTGCTCGACCAGGCCTGCCGGCAACTGCGCGAATGGCATGACCAAGGCTTCAGCGACCTGCGCATGGCGGTCAACCTGTCGACCGTGCAGCTGCACCACAGCGAACTGCCGCGGGTGGTCAACAACCTGTTGCAGGCCTACCGCCTGCCGCCGCGCAGCCTTGAGCTGGAAGTCACCGAGACAGGCCTGATGGAGGACATCAGCACCGCCGCCCAGCACCTGTTGAGCCTGCGCCGCTCGGGGGCGCTGATTGCCATCGATGACTTCGGCACCGGCTACTCGTCGCTCAGCTACCTGAAATCGCTGCCGCTGGACAAGATCAAGATCGACAAGAGCTTCGTCCAGGACCTGCTCGACGACGATGACGATGCCACCATCGTTCGCGCCATCATCCAGCTGGGCAAGAGCCTGGGCATGCAGGTAATTGCCGAAGGCGTGGAAACCGTCGAACAGGAAACCTACATCGTCGCCCAAGGCTGCCATGAGGGCCAGGGCTACCACTACAGCAAGCCGCTGTCGGCCCGTGAGCTCACCCAATTCCTCAAGCAGGCCCAGCGTAACCAGGTTTCGATGTTCTGACGCAACCCGCCGGTTACAGGCCGTGACCCGCATTTACATCAATTGCGCCCCCGCCCCTTTACAGCAAATGCAAATCTTTCGCATGATGTTGTGGTTTCGCGTGCCTCGGCGCACTGTCCAACCACACGACGCAGGAAAACCAATAATGATTCGTATGCCTCTGGCCTCGGCCAGTCTGCTGGCCATCGCCATCGCCCTTGCCGGTTGCGGCGAAAAAGATGACAAGGCTGCTGCTCCGCAAGCCCAGGCACCTGCTGCCGCCAGCACCACCGCTGCCGCGCCAGGGGCCGTCGACGAAGCCGCCGGTAAAGCAGTGGTCAAGCATTACGCCGAGCTGGTCTACGTCGTGTACAGCGACTCGCTGAGCACCGCCAAAACCCTGCAGACCGCTGTCGACGCGTTCCTGGCCAAGCCCAACGACGAAACCCTGAAGGCCGCCAAGGAAGCCTGGTTCGCCTCGCGCGTACCGTACCTGCAGAGCGAAGCGTTCCGCTTCGGCAACACCATCATCGACGACTGGGAAGGCCAAGTGAACGCCTGGCCCCTGGACGAAGGCCTGATCGACTACGTCGACAAGAGCTACGAGCACGCCCTGGGCAACCCGGCCGCCAGCGCCAACATCATCGCCAACACCGAGATCCAGGTGGGCGAAGAGAAAATCGACGTCAAGGACATCACCCCCGAGAAGCTGGCCAGCCTGAACGAACTGGGCGGCTCCGAAGCCAACGTTGCCACCGGCTACCACGCCATCGAGTTCCTGCTCTGGGGCCAGGACCTGAACGGCACCGGCCCGGGCGCTGGCAACCGTCCGGCTTCCGATTACCTGGAAGGCCAGGGCGCCACTGGCGGCCACAACGACCGTCGCCGCGCCTACCTGAAGGCCGTCACCGACCTGCTGGTCAAGGACCTCGAAGAGATGGTCGGCAACTGGGCACCGAACGTGGCCGACAACTACCGCGCCAAGCTGGAAGCCGAATCGGTCAACGACGGCCTGCGCAAGATGCTGTTCGGCATGGGCAGCCTGTCGCTGGGCGAACTGGCGGGCGAGCGCATGAAAGTTTCGCTGGAAGCCAACTCGCCGGAAGACGAGCACGACTGCTTCAGCGACAACACTCACTACTCGCACTTCTACGACGCCAAGGGCATCCGCAACGTCTACCTGGGCGAGTACACCCGTCCGGACGGCAGCAAGGTGACAGGCCCAAGCCTGTCGTCGCTGGTAGCCAAGGTCGACCCGGCCGCCGACGCCACCCTCAAGGCCGACCTGGAAGCCACCGAAGCCAAGATCCAGGTGATCGTCGACCACGCCCTCAAAGGCGAGCACTACGACCAGCTGATCGCTGCCGACAACACCGCCGGCAATCAGATCGTGCGTGATGCCATCGCTTCGCTGGTCAAGCAGACCGGCGCGATCGAGCAGGCCGCAGGCAAGCTGGGCATTTCCAACCTGAACCCGGATACTGCGGATCACGAATTCTGATCCTGCGGTAGCGGTTCATGAAAGAGGCGGCCTTCGGGTCGCCTTTTTGGCTTCTGGCCAACTGACACCGATTTCATCCAGCAATTGCAAATTGCTCTTATTCAAACTTCCCCACCCTGCTAAGCTTGCACGCCGGTTTTTCGCTCACGCCCAGGATTTTCGATGTCCTTGTCGCTGTCCCGACTCCCCCTGCTGCTGCTGGCCCTCGCCCTCGCCGCCTGTGACGACGCCCCGCGTTTTACCCAGGCCGAGCCCGGCGAAGCGTTGTCAGGCGGCAAGGCGACCGTGCAGCGCAGCGACCGCAACGCCTATTCCCTGCCTTCGGCCAACCTCTCGCCCGAGCGGCGCCTGGATTTTGCCGTGGGCAACAGCTTTTTCCGCAACCCCTGGGTGATCGCCCCATCGACCACGACCGCGCGTGACGGCCTGGGTCCGCTGTTCAACACCAACGCCTGCCAGAACTGCCACGTGCGCGACGGCCGTGGCCACCCGCCCGAACTGGATGACAACAACGCCGTGGGCATGCTGGTACGCCTGTCGATCCCCGATCAGCCCTACCTGGCCAAGGTGATCGAGCGCCTTGGCGTGGTGCCGGAGCCAGTGTACGGCACCCAGCTGCAGGACATGGCCATTCCCGGGGTGGCGCCAGAAGGCAAGGTACGGGTGAGCTACAGCAGCCAGACTGTTTCGTTCAAGGATGGCCACCAGGTCGAGCTGCGCAAGCCGACCCTGCAGATCACCCAGCTTGGCTACGGCGTGATGCACCCCGACACGCGCTTTTCAGCGAGGGTGGCGCCGCCGATGATCGGCCTGGGCCTGCTCGAAGCCATCCCCGAAGCCGACCTGCTGGCCAACGAAGACCCGGACGACCGCAACCGCGACGGTATCCGCGGGCGGGCCAACCGGGTGTGGGATGATGCCCAGGGCAAGACCGTGATCGGCCGCTTCGGCTGGAAAGCCGGGCAGCCCAATGTCAACCAGCAGAACGTGCACGCCTTTGCCGGCGACATGGGCCTGACCACCACCCTGCAGCCTGGCGACGACTGCACCGCGGCGCAGGCCGACTGCCTGGCCGCGCCCAACGGCGACGGCGCCAACGGCGAAAAGGAAGTCAGCGACAACATCCTGCGCCTGGTCACTTTCTACACCCGCAACCTGGCCGTACCGGCGCGCCGCGACGTAGGGTCGACGCAGGTACTGGCCGGCAAGAACCTGTTCTACCAGGCCGGCTGCCAGGGTTGCCACACACCGCAATTCACCACCGCCGCCGATGCGGCCGAGCCCGAACTGGCCAACCAGGTCATCGGCCCCTACAGCGACCTGTTGCTGCATGACATGGGCCCGGGCCTGGCTGACGAGCGTACCGAATTCGCCGCCAACGGCCAGGACTGGCGTACCGCGCCACTATGGGGCGTCGGCCTGAGCGAAACCGTCAGTGGCCACAGCCAGTTCCTGCACGACGGCCGCGCCCGCAACCTGCTGGAAGCCGTGCTCTGGCATGGTGGCGAAGCCGAGGCGGCACGCAACTTCGTGCTCACATTCGATGCCGAGCAACGCGCCGCGTTGCTGGCGTTCCTGAACTCACTTTAAACGCGCTAAGGAGCCGGGCATGTTCCGACCCAAACTGTTGTTCACCAGCCTCGCCGCACTTGCTCTCGGTGCCTGCTCGCCGCAGGACCCGCAAGCAGTCACCTCGGCGGCCATCGCCAAGCAGGTGATCCTGCCAACCTACAGCCGCTGGGTCGAAGCCGACCGTGCGCTGGCTGCCAGCGCCCTGGCCTACTGCGAAGGCAAGGAAAGCCTGGACAAGGCCCGCGCCGACTTCCTCAATGCGCAAAAGGCCTGGGCTGAACTGCAACCGCTGCTGGTCGGCCCGCTGGCCGAAGGCAACCGCGCGTGGCAGGTACAGTTCTGGCCCGACAAGAAGAACCTGGTGGGCCGCCAGGTCGAGCAACTGGTCAACGGCGACAAGCCGGTAGACGCTGCCGCCCTGGGCAAGGCCAGCGTGGTGGTACGTGGCCTGTCGGCGTACGAGTACATCCTGTTCGACAGCAAGCCGGACATCGCCACAGCCGAGCAGAAAGCCCGCTACTGCCCGCTGCTGGTGGCCATTGGCGAACACCAGAAGGCGCTGGCCGAAGAGATCCTCAAGGGCTGGAACAGCACCGACGGCATGCTCTCGCAGATGACCAAGTTCCCCAACCAGCGCTACGCCGACTCGCACGAGGCAATCGCCGACCTGCTGCGCTCGCAGGTCACTGCACTGGACAGCCTGAAGAAAAAACTGGGCGCGCCGATGGGCCGTCAGAGCAAGGGCATTCCACAGCCGCTGCAGGCAGAAGCCTGGCGCAGCCATTCTTCCATGAAAAGCCTGGAAGCCACCCTCAAGGCGGCGCAGGCCGTGTGGGTCGGGGTCGACAACCAGGGCATGCGCGGCCTGCTGCCCAGCGATCAGAAAGCGCTGGCCGGCAAGATCGACGACGCCTACGCTACCTCGCTCAAGCTGCTGGCCGACAACCAGAAGACCCTGGGCGAGCTGCTGGCCGACGAGGCTGGCCAGCAAACCCTCAACCAGATCTACGACAGCCTCAACGTCGTCCACCGCCTGCACGAAGGCGAGCTGGCCAAGGCGTTGAACATCCAGCTGGGCTTCAATGCCAACGACGGTGACTGATCATGCTGCGACGCCAGGCCCTCAAACTCGGTAGCGTATTGCTCAGCGCCCTGACCCTGGGCGGCTGGAGCCTGTTCCGCAACAAAGGCAGCGAACCCCTGCTGCTCTCGGCGCGTGACGATGGCGACGGCAGGCACTATGCCGTCGGTTTCCGCCTGGACGGCACCCAGGTGTTCAGCACCCAGGTCGCCCAGCGTTGCCACGCTATCATCCACCACCCCGAACAGCCGATCGCCCTGTTCGTCGCCCGTCGCCCCGGTACCGAAAGCTACTTGGTCGACCTGCGCGACGGGCGCCTGTTGCAGACGATCACCTCGCAGCCGAACCGGCATTTCTACGGCCACGCCGTGGTGCACAAAGGCGGCGAATGGTTGTATGCCACCGAGAACGACACCACCGATCCCGGCCGTGGCCTGCTCGGTGTGTACCGCTTCGAGGGTGAGCGCCTGGTGCATACCGGTGAAATCCCGACCCACGGCATCGGCCCGCACGAAGTGGCCTGGCTGCCGGACGGCGAAACGCTGATCGTGGCCAACGGCGGCATCCGCACCGAAGCCGAAAGCCGGGTGGAGATGAACCTCGACGCCATGCAGCCCAGCCTGGTGCTGATGCAGCGCGACGGCACCCTGCTGAGCAAGGAAACCCTGGCCCAGCAGATGAACAGCGTGAGGCACCTGGCGGTGGGCAGCGATGGCACCATCGCCGCCTGCCAGCAGTTCATGGGCGATGCCGACGAAACAGCCGAACTGCTGGCGATCAAACGCCCGGGCGAGCCGTTCAAGGCCTTCCCGGTGCCAGAGCGGCAGTTGCAGGCGATGGCCCAGTACACCGCCAGCGTGGCCATCCACAGCGAGTTGCGCCTGGTGGCGTTGACCGCGCCACGGGCCAACCGCCTGTTTGTCTGGGACCTGGACAGCGGCGCAGTGCGGCTGGATGCGCCGATGCCCGATTGCGCCGGGGTGGGGGCGGTGAAGGACGGCTTTGTCGTCACCTCCGGGCAGGGGCGTTGCCGGTTCTATGACTGCCGCAAGGCCGAACTGGTCGGGCAGCCGATGAACCTGCCCTCCGGGTTCTGGGATAACCACCTGCATCTGGTCTGAATTTTCTGCTGTAGGTGCCGGCCCTTTCGCGGCTGAAGCCGCTCCCACAGGGACCGCGTAACCCTATGATTACGTGGTCCCTGTGGGAGCGGCTTCAGCCGCGAAAGGGCCTTTGCAGGCATTTCACACCCTTTCTACAAAAAACAGTCAATACTTCCCCCATCCACACGTGGGCAGGATCGCCCGTTGTCGTGTCCAGACGAATAACAACCGTATCCAAGGAACCGGACCTATGCTGCGCCGGCGCATGCTCATCATGTTGGCCGTGGTTCTGCTGATCGTGCTGGCCCTCGCTGGCTACAAGGCGTTTTCGATCTACCAGCAGATCCAGATGTTCACTGCCCCCAAGCCGCCCATCACCGTCGCGGCCGCCTTGGCCGAACAGCGCCAGTGGCAAGAGCGCCTGCCCGCCGTCGGCAGCCTCAAGGCGCTGCAGGGCGTGGAGCTGAGCCTGGAGGTAGAAGGCATCGTCAAAACCCTGTACTTCGACTCCGGGCAAAAAGTGAAGGCCGGGCAGCCGCTGCTGCGCCTCAACGACGACCAGGAAACGGCCCTGCTCGGCACTGCCGAGGCCGACCTGGGCCTGGCCAAAGTCGACTTTGGCCGCGGCAGGCAGCTGGTTGGTGATTCGGCGATCTCGCGCGGCGAGTTCGACCGCCTCAATGCGCAGTACCTGCGCAACCAGGCGGTAGTGGAGCAACTCAGGGCATCCAAGACCAAAAAAAGCATCAGTGCCCCCTTCAGCGGCACCATCGGCATCCGCCAGGTGGACGTCGGCGATTACCTTGCCGCCGGCACGGTGATCGCCACGTTGCAGGACACCTCCAGCCTGTACGTCGACTTCAACGTGCCGGAACAGACCCTGCCTCACCTGAGCCTGGGCCAGCAGGTGCTGGTGCAGGTGGCCGCCTACCCCGGCCAGACCTTCCCCGCCAGCCTCAGCGCCATCAACCCCAAGGTCGATGAAGCCACGCGTAACCTGCTGGTCCGCGCGACCATGGGCAACCCGGACGGCAAACTGCTGCCGGGCATGTTCGCCAGCCTGCTGATCCTGCTGCCCGACCCGCAGCCGCGCGTGGTGGTGCCGGAAAGCGCCATTACCTACACCTTGTATGGCAACTCGGTGTATGTCGCCGCGCCGAAGAAGGACAAGGATGGCAAGCCGGAAAACGACGACAAGGGTCAGCCCCAGCTGGTCGCAGAACAACGCACGGTGCACACCGGCGAACGCCGTGACGGGCTGGTGGTGGTAAGCAAGGGCCTGCAGGCTGGAGAGCAGGTGGTTACTGCCGGCCAGCTAAAGCTCACCCCCGGCGCCGCCATCCGTATCGGCCAGGACAACGCCCTCAAGCCCGACCCGGGCGCAGCGGGCAAGGACTGACAGGAGGCTGGCCATGGCGTTCACCGACCCGTTCATCCGCCGCCCGGTGCTGGCCAGCGTGGTCAGCCTGCTGATCCTGCTGCTGGGCTTCCAGGCCTGGAACAAGCTGCAGATCCGCCAGTACCCGCAAATGGAAAACGCCCTGATCACGGTGACCACGGCCTACCCCGGGGCCAACGCCGAAACCATCCAGGGCTACATCACCCAACCGCTGCAGCAAAGCCTGGCCAGTGCCGAAGGCATCGACTACATGACCTCGGTGAGCCGGCAGAACTTCTCGATCATTTCCATCTACGCGCGCATCGGGGCCGACAGCGACCGGCTGTTCACCGAGCTGCTGGCCAAGGCCAACGAGGTGCGCAACAAGCTGCCCCAGGACTCCGAAGACCCGGTGCTGAGCAAGGAGGCCGCCGATGCTTCAGCGCTGATGTATGTCAGCTTCTACAGCAAGGAAATGAGCAACCCACAGATCACCGACTACCTGTCGCGGGTGATCCAGCCCAAGCTGGCCACCCTGCCAGGCATGGCCGAGGCGGAGATCCTCGGCAACCAGGTGTTCGCCATGCGCCTCTGGCTGGACCCGGTGAAGCTGGCCGGCTTCGGCCTGTCGGCCACCGACGTGACCAATGCCGTGCGCCGCTACAACTTCCTCTCCGCCGCTGGCGAGGTCAAGGGCGAATACGTGGTCACCAGCATCAATGCCAGCACCGAGCTGAAGTCGGCCGAGGCGTTCGCGGCGCTGCCACTGAAAACCAGCGGGGACAGCCGCGTGCTGCTGGGCGATGTCGCGCGGGTCGAGATGGGCGCCGAAAACTACGACACGGTCAGCTCGTTCGACGGCACGCCGTCGGTGTACATCGGCATCAAGGCTACTCCCGCCGCCAACCCGCTGGACGTCATCAAGGAAGTGCGGCGGATCATGCCCGAGCTGGAAAGCCAGCTGCCCTCGGCGCTGAAAGTGTCGATAGCCTACGACGCGACGCTGTTCATCCAGGCCTCCATCGACGAGGTGATCAAGACCCTCGGCGAAGCAGTGCTGATTGTCATCGTGGTGGTGTTCCTGTTCCTCGGCGCGCTGCGTTCGGTGCTGATACCCGTAGTGACCATTCCGCTGTCGATGATTGGCGTGCTGTTCTTCATGCAGATGATGGGCTACTCGCTGAATCTGCTGACCTTGCTGGCCATGGTGCTGGCCATCGGCCTGGTGGTGGACGACGCGATCGTCGTGGTGGAAAACATTCACCGGCACATGGAGGAAGGCAAGTCGCCCTTCGACGCAGCACTGGAGGGCGCCCGTGAAATCGCCATGCCGGTGGTATCGATGACCATCACCCTGGCTGCGGTGTACGCGCCGATCGGCTTTCTTACCGGGCTGACGGGCGCCTTGTTCAAGGAGTTTGCCCTGACCCTGGCCGGTGCGGTGATCATCTCGGGCATCGTGGCCCTCACCCTGTCGCCTATGATGTGCGCCCTGCTGCTGCGCCATGAGCAGAACCCCAGCGGCCTGGCGCATCGCCTGGACCTGCTGTTCGAACGCCTGAAAGCGCGTTATCAGCGCCTGCTGCACGCCACGCTCGACAGCCGGCCGGTGGTGCTGGTGTTTGCCGTGATCATCCTGTGCCTGATCCCGGTATTGCTCAAGTTCACCCAGAACGAACTGGCGCCCAACGAGGACCAGGGGGTGATCTTCATGATGAGCAGCTCGCCGCAACCGGCCAACCTCGACTACCTCAACGCCTACACCGACCAGTTCACCCCACTGTTCAAGGGCTTTCCCGAGTACTACTCGTCGTTCCAGATCAACGGTTTCAACGGCGTGCAAACCGGTATTGGCGGCTTTTTGCTCAAGCCCTGGAACGAGCGCGAGCGTACCCAGATGGAGCTGCTGCCACTGGTGCAGGCCAAGCTCGAGGAAATCGCCGGGCTGCAGATCTTCGGCTTCAACCTGCCGTCGTTGCCGGGCACCGGCGAAGGCCTGCCGTTCCAGTTCGTGATCAACACCGCTGGCGACTATCCGGCATTGCTGGAGGTGGCCCAGCGCATCAAGGCGCGCGCCCAGGAATCGGGCAAGTTCGCCTTCCTCGACGTCGACCTGGCGTTCGACAAACCCGAGGTGGTGGTGGATATCGACCGCGCCAAGGCGGCGCAGATGGGGGTTTCGATGGACACCCTGGGCGGTACCCTGGCGACCCTGCTGGGCGAGGGGGAAATCAACCGGTTTACCCTCGAAGGCCGCAGCTACAAGGTGATTGCCCAGGTGGAGCGAGCGTACCGCGCCAACCCCGGCTGGCTTAACAGCTACTACGTGAAGAACGACCAAGGCCAGTTGCTGCCACTGTCGACCCTGATCACCCTCAGCGACCGCGCCCGCCCGCGCCAGCTCAACCAGTTCCAGCAGTTGAACGCGGCAATCATCCAGGGCGTGCCCATGGTCAGCCTGGGTGAAGCGCTGCAGACCGTACAGGACATCGCCCGTGAAGAGGCCCCCGAGGGCTTCGCCTTCGACTACGCCGGCGTGGCCCGCCAGTATGTGCAGGAAGGCAGCGCGCTGTGGGTCACCTTCGGTCTGGCCTTGGCGATCATCTTCCTGGTACTGGCAGCGCAGTTCGAAAGCTTCCGCGACCCGTTGGTGATTCTGGTGACGGTTCCGCTGTCGATCTGCGGCGCGTTGCTGCCGTTGTTTCTGGGTATATCGAGCATGAACATCTATACCCAGGTCGGGCTGGTGACCTTGATCGGGCTGATCAGCAAGCACGGCATCCTGATCGTCGAATTCGCCAACCAACTGCGTGAAGAGCGCGGCCTGAGCGTGCGCGAGGCGATTGAAGAGGCGGCGGCCATTCGCCTGCGGCCGGTGCTGATGACTACAGGGGCGATGGTGTTCGGCATGGTGCCGCTGATTCTGGCAACCGGAGCGGGGGCAGTCAGCCGCTTCGACATCGGCACGGTGATTGCCACCGGGATGTCGATTGGCACGCTGTTTACCTTGTTTGTGCTGCCTTGTATCTACACTTTGCTGGCGCACAAATCGGTGGCCAAAGAAACTGCTGTGGCCTGATCGGGCCCTATCGCCGGCAAGCCAGCTCCCACAGGTATGGCGCCAGCTTCAGAAGCGGCGCCGTACCTGTGGGAGCGGGTTCGCCCGCGAAGAGGCCGGCAAAGCACATGCAAAAATGCCAAAGGGCCCGCAGTTGCGAGGCCTCTGGCACTGCTACCTGGCACAGGGTTCAACCGAACGGCCGCAACCCCTGGCGCATGCCGAACAGGAACAGCAACAAGTCCTGATCCGGCTCGGCCTTGGCCTGTTGCTGCACTTTGCCGTCCCGTGGCAACGGACACTGGTCGGCCATCTCGGCCTTGCTGAACACCGTCGGCCTCGGCTCTTCCCAGGCAGCCACAGCGACGGTGGTCACCGCGAGGCCAGCTATCAGGAACAAAGCTCGAGCGATTTCTAGTTTCATTACTCTAACCCTTTGACAGCGCTGCCAAACGCCATCTTGTAAAAGTAGAGCAGCGTCTGCCATTCCGCGTCGTTGAGCGACGAGTGGCGACGCAGCTGGCGCAGGTCGTTACCCGCCGCGCGCTGACAGCTGATGCGGCGCCGGCATTTCTCAAGATCCAGCAGCGCCACTTCGACCCGGGCCTGTTCGCCCTGGCCGATCACCTTGATGAATACGTGCTTGCCATACAGGCAGCCGTGCTGCCAATGCCCCAGGTGCATGCGCGCCAGGTTGTCCGCCAGGTCCTTGAGCATGCGCTCGTGCACCACCTGCGGATACCGCTCGCGGGCACCTTCGGCGTGCCAGGTGTCGAGCTCGACGAAGCCGTCCAGCGCCTCACTGACCAGCAGCGCGCGCCACTGATGCTCGGCATCGCGTTCGGCCCCACAGAAGACAATACGCGGCACCCGCACACCAAGCTGCTCGAAGCTGGTCAGTGCATCCAGTTCGCGTAATACGGTCGGCCGGCCAAAAGGGTGCAGCAGGCTGCGGTAGATGTGCCCGACCTGGCGTTTGGCATACAGCATCTTGCCACTGGCATCATTGAGCCGTTGCACGCCACTTTCGCCACCACGCCGCTGGTTGGGTTCCTCGACCCATTCGCCCTGCTGGCGCCAGTAAAAATCGAACCGCGACTCCCCTTTCTGGGCTACAGCCATCAAACACTACCCCTTGCGCAAAACATAGACTCGCCACATGGCATAGAGCGGCAGGAAGTCCAGACGTTCCTGGATCCTGAAGCCCGCAGCCTTGAATTCTTCTTCAACCGTGTCCGCCGGTAACACGAAACGGTTCTGATAATGGTCCTGTTCCGCCCTGGTGCTGCGGCGCCGCTCCAGTTGTTTACGGCGCCAGGCCTTGAAGTTGCCATCCACCCACAACGACAGGATCACACTATCACGGCTAACCCTTTGAAATTCCGAAAGAATTGTCTTTCTGTGGGCGGCTTCGCCGATGTGGTGGAACAAGCGCATGCAGAAGATGCTGTCCACCGAATTGTCCGGCAGATCGATCGCAAAAGCGGATGTCTGCAAGGGCCGTACCCGTGCCACCACCTCTGGCGGTTGTGCGGCACAGGCTGTCTCGATCATCGCCTCGGAATTGTCGGCGCCGATGATGACGCGGTTGGGCTTTTCGGCCAGCAGCGGCCAGAAGCGCCCGGCGCCGCACGGCAGGTCCAGTACCAGGCCGGGCTCGCCGGCCAACGCCAGGGCGCGCCGCGCCAGCTGCTCATCTCGCTTGTGGGAAAGGCGTCGCGCCAGGCCGTCCTGGTGCTTGAGAAAGTACTCACGCGCGTGGTCTTTGTCGTACTTCTCGGAAAATTCAAGCTTGATGGGGCTACGCATTGGGCATCTCCTGACTCCATTGCGCCCACATTAGGCAGGCAAGCGTTGGAATCAGGTCATGCCGATGTGAAAAATATGTCGAGCGCGTGGCAAGCTGTTACAACAAATTACCCGACCAGCACCTCACCGCCATCCTTGGCGACGGTATTGCTCAGGTCTACATGGAACCGGCAGCCGTGGGGCAAGACCGAGGTCAATGTCACCCGCCAGCCCTGGTCGTCACAAATACGCTGCACCAGCGATAGCCCCAACCCCAGGCCCTCGCCGCGCCGCTCATCGCCACGCACGAACGGCTTGAACATCGCTTCACGTTGCTCTACGGGAATGCCCACGCCACTGTCCTCGACGCTGAAGCCGGTTGCCTCGAGGCTCAGGCGGATGTAGCCGCTGTCGGTGTAATGCGCGGCATTGCGCAACAAGTTGCCCATCACCGATTGCAGGAAGGTGGCGTTGTACAGCACCGGGCTGGCGCTGACCCGGCCATCGAAGTACAGGGTCAGGCCCTTTTGCTCGATGGTGTCGCGCCACACGCCGATAAGCTCCTCGGCCACCTCGCGCAGCGTCGCGCGCGACGCCACGGCACCCTCATCGCGCTGTGCGCGGGCCAGCATCAGGAAAGTCTTGACCAGCTCACGCATTTCTTCCGTGGCCCGCGCCACGCGCTCCACCTGGCTGCGCGAGCGGGTGTCCAGCGTCGGGTTCTCCATCAGCAGCTCGCATGAGGTTGCCAGCACCATCAACGGCGTGCGCAATTCGTGGCTGACGTCGCTGGTGAACAACCGTTCGCGGGTCAGCGCATCGCGCAGGCGGCCCAGGGTATCGTCGAAAGCCACCGCCAGCTGGCCGACTTCGTCCGCGGCATAATCCGGCGCCAGTGGCGGGGCCAGGCCCAGCAACTGGTCGCGGTGGCGCACCTGGCGTGCCAAGCGGATCACCGGCGCCATTACCCGACGCGCGACCAACCAACCGAGGATCACCGCCAGCACCAGGCTAAGCACGAAGCCCACCACCACCACGGCGAACAGCACCCGCTCGCGTTCTTCGAAATCACTCTGATCCTGCAACAACACGTAACGACGGCCATCGACGACCTCGACCATGGCGTGGTACGACAGCTGGTCACGGAACACCTCGTGGAAGCCCCGGTCGAGGTGACGCAAGTCTTTGGGCAGCTCGAAGTCGTCGCGCCCGCCACTGAAGTAGAACAGCTGATCGGGCCGCGGCCGGTGGCTCCAGTCACTGACGCTGTCCATGCGCAGGAGGCGCTGCAGGTCACCACCCAGCACCGAGGAAATCAGCCGTTCTTCGACCAGGTGCACAGTGGCGACGATGCCGAAGGCAAAGGCCCCGGCCACCAGCGCGCTCATCAGCGCAAAAGCGATGATGATGCGCTGGGCAAGGCTTTGCTTAAACTCCATCGCGGCCCTCGGCGAGGCGATAGCCGACGCCATGGACGGTATGCAGCAACGGTTTTTCAAACGGTTTGTCGATTACCTGGCGCAGCTGGTGCACGTGGCTGCGCAGGCTGTCACTGTCAGGGCAGTCATCGCCCCACAGGGCTTCTTCCAGCACTTCGCGACGCAGTACGTGCGGGCTTTTCTGCATCAGTACCGCCAGCAGCTTGAGGCCTACCGGGTTGAGCTTGAGCAGGCGGCCCTGGCGCGTTACCTCAAGGGTGTCGAGGTCGTAGCTCAGGTCGGCCACCTGGAGGGTGCGGCGCCCGCCGCCCTGGGCACGGCGCAGCACCGCTTCGATACGCGCCGCCAGCTCCGACAGGGCAAACGGCTTGAGCAGGTAATCGTCGGCGCCAGAGCGGAAACCTTGCAGGCGGTCATCCAACTGGTCACGGGCGGTCAGCATGATCACCGGCGTGTCACGGCGGGCGTCCTCGCGCAGGCGCTTGCACAGGGTGTAACCATCGATGCCGGGCAGCATGATGTCGAGCACGATCAGGTCGTAGTGTTCGGTGGCCGCCAGGTGCAGGCCCGACAGGCCATCCTGGGCACAGTCGACGGTGTAGCCCTTCATGCCAAGGTAATCGGCCAGGTTGGCCAGGATATCGCGGTTGTCTTCAACCAAAAGAATGCGCATCGGTTTCTCCTGTGCGGCGCTTCTCGCTGTGGTGCGCGGCAGGCGCAGCTTAAGGCCTATGCCTGCACGGTGCCAGCCCCAGGGAAAATTCACCGTACTTGACGGTTTTTTCACTGATCCTTCACGGACAGAGGATAGCGGGCGACTGACAATGCCCGATCCTTTTCGCGCCCTGGAGCCGTCATGCAGCTACAAAACCGCCCTCGCCCGATCAATCTGTGGCTGTACCTGGGCATTCCCCTGGCGACTGCAGTGGCGTTGATCCTGCTGGAGCTCACTTCGGTCGACATGGACGTAGCCAAGCTGTTCTTCGACCCTGCTGCCGGGCAGTTCATTGGCCGCCACAGTTACTGGCTGGAAAACATCCTGCACGACCGGGTCAAGCAGGGGGTGATCTTGCTGGGGGTATTGTCGCTGCTGGCCTTTGCCGCGAGCTTTTTTTTCAAGCCTCTGTTTGGCTGGCGCCGCGAACTGGGCTGCCTGGTGCTGGCGTTGGGCGTGTCCACGGCATTTGTCACGCCGCTGAAGAAAGTCACCCAGGTGCAGTGCCCATGGAGCCTGACCCAGTTTGGCGGCACGGAAACCTACAGCAAGCTGCTGGAGCCACGGCCGGCAACCGACAAGCCCGGGCTGTGCTGGCCTGGCGGGCATGCCGCGACCGGTTTCTGTCTGTTCGGCCTGTTCTTCATGTTGCGTGATCGCAAACCGCGATTGGCGCGGGTGGCGTTTGTGGTGGCCCTGCTGGCTGGGTCGGTGTTGGGGGTGGGGCGGATGATGCAGGGGGCGCACTTTCTGTCGCACAACGTGTGGACGGGGGTGTTCTGCTGGTTGATCGGGCTGGGGTCGTATTACCTGGTGCTGTATCGCCGGAGTATGGCTGAGGCGCCAGCGGCCGAACGTAGCGCAGCCTGAGCCAGGGGCCGCTTTGCGGCCCCCTAGGCCCGCACAGGAAAACGAAAAAGCCCCGGTTCTCGCGAACCGGGGCTTTTTCATGGTGCTAGGGGTAAGGCTGGCTTACATCATGCCGCCCATGCCACCCATGCCGCCCATGTCTGGCATGCCGCCGCCAGCTGGAGCTTCGCTTGGAGCATCAGCAATCATGGCTTCGGTGGTGATCATCAGACCGCCGATCGAAGCAGCAGCTTGCAGCGCCGAACGGGTGACTTTGGCTGGGTCCAGGATGCCCATCTCGATCATGTCGCCGTATTCGCCGGTAGCAGCGTTGTAGCCGAAGTTGCCCGAACCTTGCTTGACCTTGTCAGCAACAACGCTTGGCTCGTCGCCGGCGTTGGCAGTGATCTGGCGCAGCGGCGATTCGACAGCGCGACGCAGCAGGGCGATACCGACGTTCTGGTCTTCGTTGTCGCCTTTCAGGTCAACGATGGCCGACAGGGCGCGCACCAGGGCAACACCACCGCCAGGTACCACGCCTTCTTCAACGGCTGCACGGGTAGCGTGCAGGGCGTCTTCAACGCGGGCTTTCTTCTCTTTCATTTCAACTTCGGTGCCGGCACCGACCTTGATCACGGCAACACCGCCAGCCAGCTTGGCCAGGCGCTCTTGCAGCTTCTCACGGTCGTAGTCCGAGGAAGTTTCTTCGATCTGGGCACGGATCTGCTTGACGCGAGCCTGGATGTCATCTTCAGCGCCAGCGCCGTCGATGATGATGGTGTTTTCCTTGGACAGGGTGACGCGCTTGGCGTTGCCCAGGTGCTCCAGGGTAGCGGTTTCCAGGGACAGGCCGATTTCTTCGGAGATGACCTGGCCGCCGGTCAGGACAGCGATGTCCTGCAGCATGGCCTTGCGGCGGTCGCCGAAGCCCGGTGCCTTGACCGCTGCAACCTTGACGATGCCGCGCATGTTGTTGACTACCAGGGTAGCCAGCGCTTCGCCTTCAACGTCTTCGGCAACGATCAGCAGTGGGCGGCCGGCCTTGGCAACGGCTTCCAGAACTGGCAGCAGCTCACGGATGTTGGAGATTTTCTTGTCGACCAGCAGCAGCAGCGGGCCTTCCAGCTCGGCAACCATGGTGTCCGGCTTGTTGACGAAGTATGGCGACAGGTAGCCACGGTCGAACTGCATGCCCTCTACGACGGACAGTTCATTTTCCAGGCCCGAGCCTTCTTCAACGGTGATCACGCCTTCTTTACCGACCTTTTCCATGGCTTCGGCGATGATTTCACCGATGGAGCTGTCGGAGTTGGCGGAGATGGTGCCTACCTGGGCGATGGCCTTGGAGTCGGCGCATGGCTTGGACAGGTTTTTCAGCTCGGCGACAACGGCAGCGGTGGCCTTGTCGATGCCGCGCTTCAGGTCCATCGGGTTCATGCCGGCAGCGACGGCTTTCAGGCCTTCGTTGACGATGGACTGAGCCAGGACGGTAGCGGTGGTGGTGCCGTCACCGGCAGCGTCGTTGGCCTTGGAAGCAACTTCCTTGACCAGCTGGGCGCCCATGTTTTCGAAGGCGTCTTTCAGCTCGATTTCTTTGGCGACGGAAACGCCGTCTTTGGTGATGGTTGGCGCGCCGAAGCTCTTCGCCAGTACCACGTTACGGCCTTTCGGGCCCAAGGTCGCTTTTACCGCGTCAGCCAGAACGTTGACACCAACGAGCATTTTCTTACGAGCGGAATCGCCGAATTTTACGTCTTTAGCAGCCATGATCGTTTAATCCTTGGAATTCTTTGGAGTAACAGGAAGTCGGGTAAATCAGCCTTCGACAACGGCGAGAATTTCGTTCTCAGCCATTACCAGCAGGTCTTCGCCATCGACTTTCACGGTGTTGCTGCCCGAGTAAGGGCCGAAAACCACTTTGTCACCCACTTTCACGGCCAGCGCGCGAACTTCGCCGTTGTCCAGGATGCGACCGGTGCCGACGGCAACAACTTCGCCGCGGTTTGGTTTTTCAGCGGCCGAACCTGGCAGGACGATACCGCCAGCGGTTTTCGATTCTTCTTCGCTGCGACGGATAACGACGCGGTCATGCAGAGGACGAAGCTTCATTGTCGATCTCTCCCAAATTATGGTTTTCATCGGCCGGTATCGACACCGGCGGGTTGATGCTGTCCGGCGGAGCCGGAAGGTGGCCCGCAAAGGGCGAACCACCTGTGTAATGTCTGGCGTTGCCACCAGAAACCTTGCGGTGACCACATACATGAGGCCGGCATATTCAATTACAAGGCTTGAGATACAAAATTTTTCATCGGGCTACAAAAGACCGGGGCCGCTTGCGCGGCCCCGGTGGTGTTACTTGTCGCGGCGCTCGTACTCGCCTTCGATCACGTTCGGGCGATGCCCGTCATCCCGCGGCTGCGCCTGGAACGGGGCGTCCTGGAACGCACGCTGGCGCATGGCCTGGGCCTCGGCACGCTCACGCATCTTGCGCGCGGCCAGACGGCGGGTGAACGGCAGCAGACACAGCAGGCCCAGCACATCGCTGATGAAGCCCGGCAGCAACAGCAGGCCACCACCGACGGCCAGCATCATGCCCTGGAACATGTCTTCGGCGGGCAGTACGCCACGCTGCAGGCTTTCACGGGCGCGCAGGGCGGTGGCCAGCCCGGCCACCCGCATTACCAGCACACCCAGGGCGGAGCCTGCGATGATCAGCAGCAG
>NZ_JABMCN010000189.1:7995-11883 GCF_013179515.1 Pseudomonas sp. CM27 | reverse complement strand
ACCGCGCTGCAGAAGCAGTTACGTGCCTGGTTGGAGAGCGACGCGCGCCACCGCGAAGAATTCGACCATCTCAGCCGCGTCTGGCAGGCCGCCGACCTCATACCTCGTCAGCGCCTCGAGGCCCTATGCCAGCCGGACCCGGTGCAGCAGCTGCCGCGCCGGCGTTTATTGCGCCAGGCGTTGGCCGCTAGTGTGGCGGTATTGGCATTGGGGCTGGGCTGGAGCGCCTGGCACTACCAGCAACTGAATCACCAAGACACCCTGCAGACTGCCTTCAATGAGCGCCGCCAGGTCGAATTGCCGGACGGCTCGCACCTCGAACTCAACGGCAGCACGCAGTTGCAGGTCGATTTCAGCGCCGGCCAGCGGCATGTCCGGCTGAGTGCCGGCGAGGTGATGTTCACCGTCGCCCACGACAGCAGCCGGCCATTCGTGGTGGACACTGCCCAGGGCAGCGTGACCGTCACCGGTACCCGCTTTGATGTACGCCTCGACCCGGCCGCTACCCGCGTGGCAGTGGAGCAGGGCTCGGTGCGGGTGCAGGGCCAGGGCGCTTCGCTGGCGCGACTGACTGCTGGCCTGGGCTCATATATAGATGCAAAAGGCGTGGTGGCCGCACCCTATACGGTCAACACCAATGCCGTGACCGCCTGGCGCCAGGGCAAGCTGGTGTTCGACAACGCCACCCTCGCCGAGGTGGTGGCCGAAGCATCGCGCTATCGCAGCCAGCCGATATGGATCGCCCCCGGCAAAGTCGCCCAGCTGCGGCTTTCCAGCACCTTCAGCACCGACGATACCGACGCCTTGCTGCGGGCCTTGCCGAGCATCCTGCCGGTGGCCATCAAGGCCCATGAAGACGGGTCGCGAGAAATAATCGCGAAATAGATTCAGGTTTTTTTCCGCTCGTTCGTCTTCCCCGCCAGCTGCAACTGCCAAGCATTTACATTTGCATGCGGTTGGCGTTTATCCCGCATTCCAGGAAGTTTCGACGACGTGAACAATAACAAGCCCTTCCCACGCTTCCGTGCCTTGGCGCTGGCCTTGGCAGTCAGTGCCGTGGCCGTCAACAGCCAGTCCGCAGCGGCGGCCGGCACCATCCAGATCCAGGCCCAGCCATTGGCTTCGGCGCTGAACCAGCTTGGCCAGCAGACCAACCTGCAGCTGTTCTTCAGCCCCGACCTGGTCGCCGGCAAGCAGGCCCCGGCCGTGTCTGGCCAGCTGGCCCCCGAGCAGGCGCTGCAGCAGTTGCTGCAAGGCAGCGGCCTGACCTACGAGATGTCCCAGGGCACGGTGGTGGTCAAGCCGGCCCAGGCCGCTGACGCCCTCGGCGGCGGCAGCCTGGAGCTGGCGCCCACCGACATCAAGGTGGTGGGTGACTGGCTGGGTGAGGCCCAGCAGAGCGTGGTGCAGAACCACCCCGGCGCACGCACCGTGGTGCGCCGCGAGGCGATGGTGGAGAAGGGCGCGATGAATGTGCGCGACGTGTTGCGCGGCATCCCTGGCGTGCAGATACAGGATTCCAACGGCACCGGCGGCAGCGACCTGTCGTTGAACGTCGGTGTGCGTGGCCTGACCTCGCGGTTGTCGCCGCGCTCCACGGTACTGATCGATGGCATTCCGGCGGCCTTTGCGCCTTACGGCCAGCCGCAGTTGTCGATGGCGCCGATTTCATCCGGCAACCTCGACAGCATTGATGTGGTTCGCGGCGCAGGCTCGGTGCGCTATGGCCCGCAGAACGTCGGCGGGGTGATCAACTTCGTCACCCGGGCGATCCCGGAGAAAGCCTCAGCCGAACTGTCCACCACCCTGGAAACCTCCCAACACGGCGGCTGGAAGCACACCGAGTCAGCGTTCGTCGGCGGCACTGCAGACAACGGCATGGGCGTTGCGCTGCTCTACACCGGGGTGAATGGCAACGGCTACCGCGAGAGCAACAACGGCAACGACATCGACGACGTCATCCTCAAGACCCACTGGGCGCCCACCGATGTCGACGAGTTCTGGCTCAACTTTCATTATTACGATGGCCGCGCCGACATGCCCGGCGGGCTGACCCAGGCCCAGTACGACAGCAACCCGTACCAGTCGCTGCGCGACTACGACTACTTCGCCGGCCGGCGCAAGGACGTATCGTTCAAGTGGCAGCGCCAGCTCGACGACGCTACCCAGTTCGAGGTGCTGACGTACTACACCGACAGCTTTCGCGGCAGCACCATCGCCGCGCGCGACATGAAAACCCTGTCGTCATACCCGCGCAACTACCACACCTTCGCCATCGAGCCACGCCTGTCGCGCATCTTCTTCGCCGGGCCGACCACCCAGGAAGTCAGCGTGGGCTACCGCTACCTCAAGGAATCCATGCGCGAGCAGTCGACCCGCCTTGCGCTGATCGACAATGTGCCGACCCCCACCCCGACGTCCGATGGTCACGTGTTCCAGGACCGCAGCGGCGGCACCGAGGCCAGCGCCTACTACATCGACGACAAGATCGACGTGGGCAACTGGACGATCACCCCGGGCATCCGCTTCGAGCACATCAACACCGACTGGCGCGACCGCTCGGTGCTGGACGCCAACAACCGCCCGGTGCCGGAGAAAAACCGCAGCATCACCAGCAACGAGCCGTTGCCGGCGCTCAGCGTGATGTACCACATCTCCGATGCGTGGAAGGTGTTCGCCAACTACGAGACCTCGTTTGGCAGCCTGCAGTACTTCCAGCTGGGGCAGGGTGGTGCGGGCGACAGCACGGCCAATGGCCTGGAGCCGGAAAAAGCCAAGACGTATGAAGTGGGTACGCGCTATGACGATGGCGGGTTTGCCGGTGAGCTGACAGCGTTCTACATCGACTTTGATGACGAGTTGCAATACATCAGCAATGACGTGGGCTGGACCAACCTTGGCGCCACCAGGCACCAGGGTATCGAGGCGTCAGTGCGCTATGACCTGGCCGGGCTGGACCCGCGCCTTGACGGGCTGTCGGTGAGCGGCGGTTATACCTTCACCCGCGCCACCTATGAAGGGGAGATCCCGGGCTTCAAGGGCCGTGACTTGCCGTTCTATTCACGCCAGGTGGCTACTGCCGGAGTGCGTTACGCGGTCAACCGCTGGACCTGGAACCTGGATGCCTACGCCCAGTCGAAGCAGCGCGCGCCAGGTACCGGGATCAACGCCGACGGCAGCTTCAACGGCGACTACATCACCGAGCCTGGTGCCGATGGGCAGTATGGCGATATTCCGGGGTACGTGACCTGGCATGCCCGGGGCGGGTATGAGTTCGGGCCGCAGATGTCCAACCTGAAGCTGGCGGCGGGGGTGAAGAACCTGTTCGACAAACAGTACTTCACTCGCTCCAGCGACAACAATGCCGGCATCTATGTGGGGGAGCCGCGGACCTTCTATGTGCAGGCCAGTGTAGGGTTCTGATACCGCGTCGCCTGCTTCGCGGGTGAGCCCGCTCCCACAGGACCGGTGCAAGTCTTGACTTCTGCACCTACCCTGTGGGAGCGGGTTTACCCGCGAAGAGGCTCTCGGATCAGGACGCGACCGCCTCGGCTGGCGAAACAATGCTGGTCTTGGCCCCACGCGAGCGCCCCGAGCTCAGGTAAGCCGCAATCGACTCCTGGGTCACTTCACCCAGGAACACCTGCTCGGCATCCAGCACCGGCAACCAGGCCCGGTTGAACTCGTACATGCGCGACAGCAGGATGCGCAGATGCTCATCATGCGAGGCCGTGGCATTGAACTGGCGCAGGAAGTCGCCACACGTACCTTGCTGGCGATGCATGTCACGCCGGCGCACGTAGCCCAGCGCCTTGTTCTGCCCATCGGTCACTACCACATAGCGGCGGTCGTGCTCGTCCAGCAGTTCCACCGCATCGCTCACCGGCG
>NZ_JABMCN010000189.1:0-7895 GCF_013179515.1 Pseudomonas sp. CM27 | reverse complement strand
CACGTACCTTGCTGGCGATGCATGTCACGCCGGCGCACGTAGCCCAGCGCCTTGTTCTGCCCATCGGTCACTACCACATAGCGGCGGTCGTGCTCGTCCAGCAGTTCCACCGCATCGCTCACCGGCGTCCCCGGGCTTACCGACGGCGCGTTGTCCGCTGCATCTTCGGCACGCACCAGCAACAGGCGCTTGAGGGTGCTGTCCTGGCCGACAAAATTGCTGACAAAGTCGTCCACCGGGTGCGCCAGCAAGGTGTCCGGGTGGTCCAGCTGCAACAGCTTGCCCGCGCGGAAGATGGCAATCTTGTCACCCAGCTTGATCGCCTCGTCGATATCGTGGCTGACCATGATCACGGTCTTGTTCAATGCCCGTTGCATCTCGAAGAACTCGTTCTGGATCATCTCGCGGTTGATCGGGTCGACCGCGCCGAACGGTTCGTCCATCAGCAGCACCGGCGCGTCCGCTGCCAGGGCGCGGATCACGCCGATACGCTGCTGCTGGCCGCCGGAAAGCTCGCGCGGGTAGCGCTGCAGGTACTGTTTGGGTTCGAGCTTGATCATGTGCATCAGCTCGCGGGCGCGGTCGTGGCACTTCTGCTTGTCCCAGCCGAGCAGGCGCGGTACCACGGTGATGTTCTCCTCGATGGTCATGTTGGGGAACAGGCCGATCTGCTGGATCACATAGCCGATATGGCGGCGCAGGGTGACCTCATCCAGCCCGGTGGTGTCCTCGCCGTTGATGAACACCTGGCCGGAGGTAGGTTTGATCAGGCGGTTGATCATTTTCAACGTGGTGCTTTTACCGCAGCCCGACGGGCCGAGAAACACACAGATTTCGCCTTCGTTGACGGTGAGGTTCACCGAGTCGACGGCTTTGACGTCCTTGCCGTTGGCGTTGAAGGTCTTGCTGAGGTTTTTCAGTTCGATCATGAGCGCAGTCCTTCTGGAGTCAGGGCACGTTGCAGGGTTTGCAGCAGCAGGTCGGCGATGATCGCCAGCAGGCTGACCAGTACGGCGCCGACCAGCAGCATCGACATGTCGCTGCGGCTGATGGAGGTGAGGATGAGCACGCCCAGGCCGCCGGCGCCGATGGTGGCGGCAATGGTCATGACGCCGATGTTCATGACCACGGCAGTGCGCACACCGGCAAGAATCACCGGCACTGCGATGGGCAGCTCGACCATGCGCAGGCGCTGGCCGAAGGTCATGCCGATGCCGCGCGCCGCTTCACGGATGCCGGGCTCGACGTTGGTCAGGGCCAGGTAGGTGTTGCGCATGATCGGCAGCAGCGAGTACAGGAACACCGCAGTGATCGCCGGCAGTGGGCCAAGGCCCTGGCCGAACTTTGAATAGAACGGCAGCAGCAGGCCGAACAGGGCGATGGACGGAATGGTCAGCAGCACCGTGGCGCTGGCCTGCAGCGGGCCGGCGACGGCCGGGAAGCGTGTCATCAGGATGCCCAGCGGCACGCCGACCAGAATCGCCAGGCTGACGGCGACGCCGACCAGCATGATGTGCTGCCAGGTCAGCTGCAGCACCTGCGCCCAGTCCAGGTGGTTGAAAGTGTCGATCAGGTTCATGGCTGGCCCTCGCTGTGCAGTGGGTGCTCTCGCAGGAAGGCGGCAGCCACGGCGGTGGGGTTCTGGTGCTCGACGTCGACCTGGGCGTTCAGCTGGCGCATGGTTTCGTCATCCAGCAGCTCGGCCAGAGGCTTGAGCAGGCCGACCAGTTGCGGGTTGGCATCGAGCACGGCTTTGCGTACCACCGGCGCGGCGGTGTAGTCGGGGAAGTAGTGCTTGTCGTCTTCCAGCAGTTTCAGGTTGAACGCGCTCAGGCGGCCGTCGGTGGTGTAGACCAGCCCGGCGAATACCTGGTTGTTGCGCATGGCGGTGTACACCAGGCCGCCGTCCATCTGGCGGATATTGCGCCGGTCCAGCGGCAGTCGGTACATCTCGCGCAGCCCGACCAGGCCGTCGGGGCGGTTGGCGAACTCGGTGTCCAGTGCCACCAGGTGGGTGCGCTCGCTTTCGTCACGCAGTACCAGGTTGAGGTCGCTGATGGTATTGATCTGCGGATAGGCTTCGGCCACTTGCTTGGGCAAACCCAGCGCGTAGGTGTTGCTGAACTTCGACGGGCTCAGCCAGATCAGGTCCTTTTTTGCATCCAGCGCCTTTACCCGGGCGAAGGTGGCTGCGGCACTGGGCATGCGCTCGTCGATATGGTTGTACGACACCAGCGACACGCCGGTGTATTCCCACATCAGGTCGAGCTGGCCGGTTTCCTGGGCCTGGCGGGCAATGTTGCTGCCAAGGCCGGTGGTGACGCGCACGTCAAAGTCATTGGCGCGCAGGTACTGCGCAGTGATTTCGGCGAGCACGGTCTGTTCGGTGAACACCCGCGCGCCGATACGGATCAGCGGTTTGTCCGCCGCCTGGGCAAATCCTGCAAACAGCAGGGCCGCGCCCAGCAGCAAGGCGATTCTCTTCTTCATACGTTCCCTATCTTTATTGGGCCAGGCCACGTTCCAGCCAGCGCTTGCTGGAGAAACTCACCGCAGCATCCAGCACCAGGGCCAGCAATGCGGTGCAGGCGGCACCCAGCAGCAGCTGTGGCTGGTTGTTCAGGCCGATGCCGGGAAAGATCAGGCTGCCCAGGCTGTTGGCCCCGATCAGGAAAGCCAGTGGCGCGGTACCCACGTTCAGCGCCAGGGCCACGCGCACCCCGCCGACAATGATCGGCACGGCGTTCGGTAGCTCCACTTGCCAGAGTTGCTGGCGCGGGGTCATGCCGATGCCGGTGGCGGCTTCCTTGAGCGAGGCGGGGACGTTTTTGAGGCCCTCGTAGGTGTTGCGCACGATGGGCAGGAGGGAGGCGAGGAACAGCGCGAAGATCGCAGGCCCGGCGCCGATGCCCAGGATACTGAGGGCGATGGCCAGAACGGCCAGAGGGGGAATGGTGTTGCCAACGTTGAAGAACTGCATGAAGCGCTCGGCTTTGTCGACCCGGTGCGGTCGACTGAGCGCAATGCCGGCGGGGATGCCCACGGCCAACGCCGCCGCCATCGAAGCCAGCACCAGTATCAGGTGCGCTTGCAGGTAGAACCCAAGATCGTCGCGATAACGCGCGATCGTGTCGATGCCGATCCAGTGGATCAGCAGGGCCAGGATGACGAGCACGGCGGCCCATCCCAACAGCCCTTTACCGTAGCGTTTAGCCACAGGCGGACTCCTTGTGTTGTCGGCGAGCACACTTCTTTGAAGCCGGCCATGGTTGGCGGCGGGTGGTGTGTTCGCGAGTAGCAGCGTGACGCAGGCCGAAGGCTGCGAATCAAGCCATGAGCCGAACCCCGTCGGGCCCGAAAATGCCAGTAAAACCAATCCCCAAGCGAAGCGGGTTGCAGGGGAGTGGACGTCTCCGTGGGCGCAAAGGTTCCCACTTGAAGCGGCATTTGGCCAGCGTTAATCACTGGGTGTGCGTAATTATGGCGAGAAAAAACAGTGGGTTAATGTGCTGCGGGCGTTGAAACAACTACCCTGTGGCCATTTGCCGTGATAAAGCAATTGCCTGGAAAATTTGTTGTGGCAGGGCCGGCCTATTCACCCACGAAAGGGCCGTACCAAGCGCCGCCTGTTCAGCAAATTTTGGTCCCCGCCCAACTTCAGGTATGATATCGCCCCTTTTAAAATCCCCAAGTCAGGCGATTTCCCATGACCAACCAGGCCGCCGAAGTCGCGAAGCGCCGCACTTTCGCAATCATTTCCCACCCCGACGCCGGTAAGACCACCATCACCGAGAAGCTGTTGCTGATGGGCAAGGCCATTGCCGTCGCCGGTACCGTGAAGTCGCGCAAGTCCGACCGCCACGCCACCTCCGACTGGATGGAAATGGAGAAGCAGCGCGGCATCTCCATCACCACCTCGGTGATGCAGTTCCCGTACCGCGAGCACATGATCAACCTGCTCGACACCCCCGGCCACGAAGACTTCTCGGAAGACACCTACCGCACCCTGACCGCGGTGGACTCGGCGCTGATGGTGCTCGACGGCGGTAAAGGTGTAGAGCCGCGGACCATCGCCCTGATGGACGTGTGCCGCCTACGCGACACGCCCATCGTCAGCTTCATCAACAAACTCGACCGTGATATCCGCGACCCGATCGAACTGCTCGACGAAATCGAAGCCGTGCTCAAGATCAAGGCCGCGCCAATCACCTGGCCGATCGGTTGCTACCGCGACTTCAAGGGCGTGTACCACCTGCGCGGTGACTACATCATTGTCTACACCCCGGGCCACGGCCATGAGCGTACCGAGGTGAAGATCATCGAGAAGCTCGACTCCGATGAAGCCCGTGCGCACCTGGGGGACGAATATGATCGTTTCCTCGAACAGCTCGAACTGGTCCAGGGCGCCTGCCATGAGTTCGATCAGGACGAGTTCATCAACGGCCAGCTGACCCCGGTGTTCTTCGGTACCGCACTGGGCAACTTCGGCGTAGACCATGTGCTCGACGCGGTTGTCGACTGGGCGCCGCGCCCGCTGGCCCGTGTCGCCCACGAGCGCACCGTGGAGCCGGTGGAAGAGAAGTTCACCGGCTTCGTGTTCAAGATCCAGGCGAACATGGACCCGAAGCACCGCGACCGTATCGCCTTCATGCGCATTTGCTCGGGCAAGTACGAGAAGGGCATGAAGATGCGTCATGTGCGTACCGGCAAAGACTTGCGCATCGGCGATGCACTGACCTTCTTCTCCTCCGAGCGTGAGCAACTGGAAGAGGCGTTTGCCGGTGACATCATCGGCCTGCACAACCACGGCACCATCCAGATCGGCGACACCTTCACCGAAGGCGAGGCGCTGGGCTTCACCGGTATCCCGCACTTTGCCCCGGAACTGTTCCGCCGCGTACGCCTGAAGGACCCGCTGAAATCCAAGCAGTTGCGCCAGGGCCTGCAGCAGTTGGCCGAAGAGGGTGCAACGCAGGTGTTCTTCCCGGAGCGCAGCAACGACATCATCCTGGGTGCGGTGGGTGTGCTGCAGTTCGACGTGGTCGCCAGCCGCCTTAAGGAAGAGTACAAGGTGGAATGCGCCTACGAGCCGATCACCGTCTGGTCGGCGCGCTGGATCAGCTGCGACGACAAGAAGAAGCTCGAGGAATTCCAGACCAAGGCCATGGAAAACCTGGCCATCGACGGTGGCGGGCACCTGACCTACCTGGCCCCGACCCGGGTCAACCTGGCACTGATGGAAGAGCGCTGGCCGGACGTCAAGTTCCGCGCTACCCGCGAACATCACTGATAACTGAAATGGGGCCGCAACGCAGCCCCATTTCAGTTCACTTCATCAAACACTCCCTGAACTCCGCAACGAGGTCGCCACGACCCGCCTGCAGGCGGCACTGCCGGTGTGGTGGCGGGGCACTTGTAGAGCGTCGACAGCAAATTGATCCGGCGCTGAACCCCAGATCGTCAATCGACCCAAGAATGCAGAACACCTGATGCCTGAGGGCCACTCGCGCATTTTGCACGGTTCTGAAACAGCATATTTCACTAAGTCATTGATTTTAATGATGGTCATTTTTTGTCACAAATGGCATGGCTGCTGCAATGGTTACTGCGCGAATGGATTTCTCGCTAACAACATAGGGCCAAACATCATGATCACCTCTGCCGACTACCCCGTTGTCGATACCCAAAGCCGCTCAGGGGTTTCCTGGGCGGCTATCTTCGCTGGCGCCGCTACTGCTGCAGCCTTGTCTCTCATCCTTGTGGTACTGGGTGCGGGCCTTGGCTTTGCGGCCACTTCGCCCTGGGCTGATGAGGGTGCAAGTGCCAAGGCCCTGGGCGTCTCCACCATTGTCTGGCTGCTGCTGACGCAGATCATCGCCTCAGGGCTGGGCGGCTACATTGCCGGTCGGCTGCGGGTGAAATGGGCCAACCTGCACGGTGACGAGGTGTATTTCCGCGATACCGCACATGGCTTCCTGTCCTGGGCTGTAGCAACGCTGGTAGCGGCGATGCTGGTACTGGGTGCAGCTGGCAACCTGGTAGGTGCCGGTGCCAGTGCCGCGTCACAGGCCGCGACCATGTCGGTAGCAGCAGGTGGTGCAGCAGCGGCGGGTAGCAATAATGACTCGATGGGTTACTTCGTCGACAGCCTGTTCCGTGGCGATGGCCCGGCACCGGTCAGCGACGATGCCGCCAACGGTGTAGCCGCACGCATCCTGGCCAAAGGGATTGCCAGTGACCAGGCATTGCCTGCCGAAGATCGCGCCTACCTGGCGCAACTGGTGGCGCAGCGTACCCGCCTGAGCCAGGCCGAAGCAGAGGCACGTGTCGACCAGGTGATGGCCCAGGTACAGCAGCTGAAGACCGACGCCAAGCAAGCGGCCGACACCGCTGCCAAGGTTGCCGCCTGGACGGCGCTGTGGACCTTTGTCGCACTGCTGTGCGGCGCGTTCTTCGCCAGCGTCGCGGCGCTGTACGGTGGCCGTCAACGTGACCGCGTGCAGTGGCTTGAAGGTGACTACGTCGCTCACCGGACCATTCAACGTTAAGCAAGGAGAACTGCCATGCGCTCGATACTGTTGTGGATGATCGGGGTACCGATTCCCGTGATTATCCTGATTGCACTGTTCATGCACTGAATCGAGGGGCGGCTTATGCCGCCCTTTGCTTTGGCGCTCGACAAGGAGACAGGCCATGCGCTCGATATTGCTGTGGATGATCGGGGTGCCGATCCCGGTGATCATCCTGATCTGGTTGTTCATGCATTGAAATAGCCGGGGCCGCTTTGCGGCCAATCGCCGGCAAGCCAGCTCCCACCCAGACCGCATCGAATTCACGCCCTGCGCCGTACTTGTGGGAGCCTGGCTTGCCGGCGATGGGCCGCAAAGCGGCCCGCCCTTAATCAACGATCAAAGAAACTGCTCGGCATAGTGGCACGCTACCTGCCGGGTACTGACCTGTCGCAGCGCCGGCACCTCCTTGGCGCACCGCTCGGTCGCATACGGGCAGCGCTTGTGAAACGCACAGCCATCCGGCGGATTCAACGGGTTGGGCAGCTCGCCAACAATGCGTATCTTTGGTTTGAGTGGGTCCGGATGAATAGCCGGCGTGGCCGACAGCAGCGCCTGGGTATAGGGATGCAGCGGCTTCTCGTAGATATCCGCCTTGGGCCCCATCTCCGCCGGCCGCCCCAGGTACATCACCAGCACCTGGTCAGCCACATGCCGCACTACCGCCAGGTTGTGCGAGATGAACACGTAGGCGGTGTTGAACTCCTTCTGCAGGTCCATGAACAGGTTCAGCACCTGGGCCTGGATCGACACGTCCAGCGCCGAGGTCGGTTCGTCCGCCACCAGCACCTTGGGCTGCAGCATCATCGCCCTGGCCAGGGCGATACGCTGGCGCTGGCCACCGGAAAACATGTGCGGGTAGCGCTGGTAGTGCTCGGGCCGCAGGCCGACCTGTTCCATCATCTTCTGCACCTTCTCGCGCCGTTCGGCCTTGCTCAGCGAGGTGTTGATCAGCAGTGGCTCGGCCAGTTGGTCACCAATCTTCTGCCGCGGGTTGAGCGAGGCATAGGGGCTCTGGAACACCATCTGCACATCACGGCGCAGTTGCTTGCGTTCGGCCTTGCTGGCGCCTGTCACCTCGGTGCCGGCGATCTGCAACGAGCCCGAGGATGGCTCTTCGATCAGGGTCAGGGCACGCGCCAGGGTCGACTTGCCGCAGCCGGACTCGCCGACCACCGCCAGGGTCTTGCCAGCTTCCAGCTCGAACGACACGCCATTCAGCGCCTGAACCAGGGCATGGCCCTTGAACAGCCCGCGGGACACTTGGTAATGCCGGGTCAGCGCCCGGGCGGATAGAACGACGGCCATCACGCCACCTCCTGGTTC
>NZ_JABMCN010000188.1 GCF_013179515.1 Pseudomonas sp. CM27 | reverse complement strand
AGCTGCTGGCAGAGAACGGCGACGGCAACCTCAGCGAAGAGCAGGTCAAGTTTGCCGAGTCCATCTATTCGGCCGGCAACGATTTGCTCAACCTCATCAATGACATCCTCGACATTGCCAAGGTCGAGGCAGGCAAGCTGGAGGTGCGGCCAGAGACCACCCAGGTCGAACGCCTGGTCGAAGGCCTGCGCGGCATGTTCGAGCCGCTGGCCGGGCAGAAGGGCCTGAGCTTCCAGGTGACAGCCGAGCCCAAGGTGCCAGCCACACTGTTCACCGACCGCCAGCGCCTGGAGCAGATCCTCAAGAACCTGCTGTCCAACGCCATCAAGTTCACCGAGCGTGGCCAGGTCAGCCTGAACATCGGCCACCAGCCAGGTACCGGTATCGTGTTTGAGGTGCGCGATTCCGGCATTGGTATCGCTGCCGACCAGCAACAGGCCATTTTCGGCGCCTTCCACCAGGTCGATGGCACCAGCAACCGCCGGTATGGCGGTACCGGCCTGGGGCTGTCGATCTCCCGCGACCTGGCCCATCTGCTGGGCGGACAGATCAATGTGGACAGCAGCCCGGGCAAAGGCAGCGTGTTCAGCCTGATCCTGCCAGAACGCTACGAGACCGCCGGGCAAGACGTCGAGCCCCTGAGCCTGCGCCCGGCCGTGGATACCCTGCCACCCGCGCCGCAGTCGCCGGTGGCGATGGCGCCGAAACGCCCGGCGCTGGCCTTTGTCGATGACCGTGAGCGCGCGCCGTTCGATAACCGCTGCATCCTGGTGATCGAGGACGAGCCGAACTTTGCTCGCATCCTTTTCGACCTGGCCCACGAACTGGGTTACAGCTGCCTGGTAGCGCACAGCGCCGATGAAGGTTTCGAGCTGGCCGCCCAGTACATCCCCGATGCCATCCTGCTGGACATGCGCCTGCCCGACCATTCAGGCCTGACCGTGCTGCAGCGCCTGAAGGAGCAGGCCGGCACCCGGCACATTCCGGTGCATATCATTTCTGTCGAAGACCGGGTCGAGGCCGCCATGCACATGGGTGCCGTCGGCTACGCGGTCAAGCCCACCAGCCGTGAACAGCTCAAGGAAGTGTTCGCCCGCCTGGAGGCCAAGCTGACGCAGAAGCTCAAGCACATCCTGCTGGTGGAAGACGACGACCTGCAGCGCGAGAGCATTGCCCGCCTGATCGGCGACGACGACGTCGAGATCACCGCCGTGGGCATGGCCCAGGATGCCCTGGCGCTGCTGCGCGAGAACATCTACGACTGCATGATCATCGACCTCAAGCTGCCGGACATGCTCGGCAACGAGCTGCTCAAGCGCATGACCGCCGAAGATATCCGCGCCTTCCCGCCGGTGATCGTGTATACCGGGCGCAACCTGACCCGCGAAGAAGAAGCCGACCTGCTCAAGTACTCGCGGTCGATCATCATCAAGGGCGCGCGCTCACCGGAGCGCCTGCTCGATGAAGTGACGCTGTTCCTGCACAAGGTCGAATCGCAGCTGTCCAACGAACGCCAGCGCATGCTCAAGACCGCACGCAGCCGTGACAAAGTGTTCGAGGGCCGCAAGATACTGCTGGTGGACGACGACGTGCGCAATATCTTCGCCCTGACCAGCGCCCTGGAGCACAAGGGCGCGATCGTCGAGATCGGCCGCAACGGCCGCGAGGCCATCGAGCGCCTGGAACAGCATGACGACATCGACCTGGTGCTGATGGATGTGATGATGCCGGAAATGGACGGTTTCGAGGCTACCCGCCTGATCCGCCAGCAACCGCGCTGGCGCAAGCTGCCGATCATCGCCGTGACCGCCAAGGCCATGAAGGATGACCAGCAGCGTTGCCTGCAGGCCGGTGCCAATGATTACCTCGCCAAACCGATCGACCTGGACCGCCTGTTCTCGTTGATCCGTGTATGGTTGCCGCAACTGGAGCGAATTTGACTAGCGAACGTAACACCGACATCGAAATCCGCTTGCTGATCGAGGCCATCTACCTCAAGTACAGCTACGATTTCCGCAATTATTCCGGCGCTTCGATCAAGCGCCGGATCCTGCATGCGCTGCGCCAGTTCGATTGTCTGACGGTGTCGGCGCTGCAGGAGCGCGTGCTGCACGACCCGGGCATGTTCATGCAGTTGCTGCAGTACCTGACGATTCCGGTCAGCGAGATGTTCCGCGATCCGGGCCACTTCCTGGCGCTGCGCAACGAGGTGGTGCCGCTGCTGCGCACCTGGCCATCGATCAAGTTGTGGATCGCCGGTTGCAGCACGGGCGAAGAGGTGTACTCGATGGCCATCCTGCTGCGTGAGGAAGGCCTGCTCGAGCGCACCATCATCTATGCCACCGACATCAACCCGCACTCGCTGGACAGGGCCAAGCAGGGCATCTACTCGATGCAGAGCATGCACGAGTATGCCGAAAACTATCGCCTTGCCGGCGGCCGCCGAGACTTTTCCGAGTACTACACGGCAGCCTATGGCAACGCCATCATGGACAGCACCCTGCGCGAGAACGTGACCTTCGCCGACCACAGCCTGGCCACCGACAGCGTGTTTTCCGAAACCCAGTTGGTGTCGTGCCGCAACGTGCTCATCTATTTCAACAAGGAGCTGCAGGATCGCGCCCTGGGCCTGTTCCACGAGTCGCTGTGCCACCGCGGCTTCCTGGTGTTGGGTAGCAAGGAATCGGTGGACTTTTCCGCCTACAGCGAGCGCTTCGAGCCGCTGGTCAAGCCCGAACGGATCTACCGCAAGTCATGAACGGTGTACGCGCGGTGGTGATCGGCGCCTCGGCGGGCGGGGTGGCGGCCCTGTTCACCGTGCTGGGCGCGCTGCCAGCCAATTTTGCCATCCCGCTGGTGTGCGTGCTGCACCTGCCCGATGACCGCCACAGCCAGCTGGCCGAGGTAATGCAACGCCGCTTGCGCCGGCCGGTGGTTGAAGCGCGCGACAAGCAAGCGCTATGCGGCGGGCAGATCTACGTGGCCGGGCCGGGCTACCACCTGTCTGTGGAACGCGATTTCAGCCTGTCGTTGAGCCAGGAGCCGGCGCTGCATTTCTCCAGGCCGGCGATCGATTACCTGTTCATATCCGCGGCCGATGCCTACGGCGCCGGCCTGCTTGGCGTGCTGCTCACAGGCGCCAATGAAGACGGTGCCCAAGGGCTTGCCTATATCAAGAACAATGGGGGCCGGACCATCGTCCAGGACCCCCGTGACGCACAGGTGGCGTTGATGCCCGAGGCCGCCCTGGCCCTGCACCAGCCCGACCATATTCTTTCTCTGAGTGGCATCGGGCAGTTGCTCGCGGCCCTGGAACCCAGCGCATGCTAAGCCCCACCATCGCCAAACTGCTGATCGTCGACGATCTGCCGGAAAATCTGCTGGCCCTCGCCGCCCTGATCCAGGGCGAGGACCGCGAGGTGCACCAGGCCCAGTCTGCCGAAGCCGCGTTGTCGCTGTTGCTCGAACACGAGTTCGCCTTGGCCATTCTCGACGTACAGATGCCAGGCATGAACGGCTTCGAGCTGGCCGAACTGATGCGTGGCACGGAAAAGACCCGCAATATACCCATCGTCTTCGTCACCGCCGCCGGGCGCGAGATGAACTATGCCTTCAAGGGCTACGAAAGCGGCGCGGTGGACTTCCTGCACAAGCCGCTGGAGACCATGGCGGTCAAGAGCAAGGTGTCGGTGTTCGTCGACCTGTTCCGCCAGCGCAAAGTGCTCGACCGCCAGTTGCAGGCGCTGGAACGCAGCCGCCAGGAGCAGGAGCTGCTGCTGGCCCAGCTGCAGACGGCGCGGGGCGAACTGGAGCATGCCGTGCGCATGCGCGACGATTTCATGTCGATTGTGTCCCATGAGGTGCGCACCCCGCTCAATGGCCTGATCCTGGAAACCCAGCTGCGCAAGCTGCACCTGTCGCGGGGCAATCTGGAGGCGTTCATGCCTGAAAAGCTGCAGGCCATGGTCGAGCGCGACGAGCGGCAGATCAACAGCCTGATCAGGTTGATCGAGGACATGCTGGACGTTTCGCGCATCCGCACCGGCAAGTTATCGTTGCGGCCAAAAGTGTTCGACCTCAGCCAGCTGGTTGGCGGGCTTGTGGAAAACTTCACTGCCCAGGCCGCGGCGCTGGACACGCACATCGCCATTCAGCGCTGCGAACCGCTGCGCGGTGAGTGGGACGAATTCCGGATTGAGCAAGTGGTGGCCAACCTGTTGTCCAATGCATTGCGATACGGTGAACGCCAGCCGGTGCACGTGCGCGTGTTCCGCCAGGACGACCAGGCCTGCGTACAGGTGCAGGACCACGGCATCGGTATCTGCGCGGCCAACCAGCAGCGGATCTTCCAGCAGTTCGAGCGGGTCGCGACGCAGCAGGCCAGCGGCGGGTTGGGCCTGGGGCTGTATATTTCGGAACAGATCGTCAACGCCCACGGCGGGCGGATACTGGTTGAAAGTGAAGTGGGTAAAGGGGCCACCTTCACCTTGCAATTGCCGCTGGCGACACGTGAACAACAAAACGACCAGGCTCGGGCAACCTCTGCGTAAGCCTGGGGTCTGATGGCCAACTGTAAGAATTTCAAGGCGTTAACATGAGTGAAGATGCACAAGACGTGGTGCTGGTGGTCGAGGACGAACCAGCGATCCGGATGATTTTGCGTGATTACCTGTCAGGCGAGGGCTACCACGTGCTGGTGGCGGAAGATGGCGAACAGGCATTTGCCATTCTGGCGAGCAAGCCGCACCTGGACCTGATGGTGACGGATTTTCGCTTGCCGGGTGGCATCTCCGGCGTGGAGATTGCGGAACCTGCGGTGAAGCTGCGACCGGACCTGAAGGTGATCTTCATCAGCGGTTATCCGGCCGAAATTCTCGAGTCCGGCAGCCCGATCGCCCGCACGGCGCCGATCCTGGCCAAGCCGTTTGACCTGGATACCTTGCATGAGAAGATTCAGGATCTGTTGCGCTGATCGCGGGTGAAGCCCAGACGGGGATCGCATAAGGGCTGACAGGTGCTTGCCACAACGTTTTCAGCGCCTATGAGATCGAGCGCCGCGCGCGCGGCGCTCGATCTCATAGGCGCTGAATATGTCTAGGCGAACACTTGTCAGCCCTGATGCAACCCCTGCATCAGCAGCGGTCCGGCGATCCGATTTACCCGCGAAAAGACCGGAACAGGCTAGCCCAGGGTCCGCTCCAGCCCCCCCACCAGCATGCTCTCCATCAACCCCACCCCCTGCTCCTCGGGCAGTGCCCTGAACAACCCCGGCAACTGGTTCAGCAGCGTCGCCACCACATGCGCCGTGGCCACCCAGGCCTCGCCCTGCAATTTCGCCTGTGGCGCAATCAACCGCAGCAACCCCGCCTCATAACGCGCACGCAACAAGCCCAGGTGCGCCTGCTGAGCTTCGCTCAGGCAACAGAAGTCCCGCTCTGCCAGGCGAAACTGCAGCGGCCGCTCGGCATGCAACTGCCAGTGTGCGGCAATCAGGCAGCTCAACGCCGACGCCCCACGGGCCATGGCCCGACGGCCCTGGTCCAAGGTCGCCTGCAGTTCCTCGAACAATTCCTCGATCAGGTCGTACAGCAGGTCCTGCTTGCTCGGGAAGTGGTGGTACAGCGAGCCGGCGGTCAGCCCCACATGGGCCGCCAGCTCGCGCATGCTCACCTGGCCAAAGCCCTTTTCGGCGAATAGCGCCATGGCCCGGTCGCGTCGCTCCTCGAAGTTGGCACAGCGCATTGCGGCATTGACCGGCGGCATGGTGCCTGCTCCTCAATAGGTGAAGAAACCGCGGCCGCTCTTGCGCCCCAGCCAACCGGCCGCGACCATTTCCTTGAGCAGCGGGGCAGGGCGGTACTTGCTGTCGTTGAAGCCTTCATGGAAGGCCTCCATGATCGCCAGCAAGGTATCCAGGCCGATCAGGTCAGCTAGGGCCAGCGGGCCGATCGGCTGGTTGCAGCCCAGGCGCATGCCGGTGTCGATGTCCTCGGCACTGGCCAGGCCTTCCTGGCGCACGAAGATCGCTTCGTTGATCATCGGCACCAGAATGCGGTTGACCACGAAGCCTGGGCGGTTGCCTGCGGTGATCGGGGTCTTGCCGACCTTTTCGGTTACCAGCAGCGCCTGGGCGTAGGTGCTGTCGCTGGTCTGCAGGCCGCGAATGATCTCGACCAGCGCCATCATCGGCACCGGGTTGAAGAAGTGCACGCCAATGAAACGCTCGGGGTGCTCGATGCTGGCGGCCAGCTGGGTGACCGACAGCGACGACGTGTTGGTGGCGATCAGGCAGTCGGCGGCAACGTTGGCCGCCACCTGCTGCAGGATGCGCTGCTTGAGCTGCAGGTTCTCGCTGGCCGCTTCGATCACCAGCTGCGCGCTGCCGAGCTGGGTGTAGTCGGTGCTGGTGCGAATCCTCGCCTTGGCCGCAGTGGCCTTGTCGGCGTCGAGCGTGCCTTTGTTGACCTGGCGCTCGAGGTTCTTGCTCAAGGTGGCCATGCCACGCTCCAGCGCTGCGTCGGACACATCCACCAGCAGCACCTGGTAGCCCGCTGCCGCGCAGACCTGGGCAATACCGTTGCCCATGGTGCCGGCGCCGATCACGGCGATCTGTTCAATGCTCATTTCTCAGGTTCCCTCAGACGCGCTCGAAGACCACGGCGATGCCTTGGCCGCCGCCGATGCACATGGTGGCCAGCGCGTAGCGGCCCTGGATGCGCTGCAGTTCATGGATGGCCTTGGTGGCGATGATCGCACCGGTGGCCCCCACCGGGTGGCCCAGGGAAATGCCCGAGCCGTTGGGGTTGACCTTTTCCGGGTCGAAGCCCAGTTCGCGGGCCACGGCGCAGGCCTGGGCGGCGAAGGCTTCGTTGGATTCGATCACGTCCAGGTCCTGCACCTTCAGGCCGGTCTTTTCCAGCACCTTGCGGGTGGCCGGGATCGGGCCCAGGCCCATCAGCTCGGGTTCGACCCCGGCATGCGCGTAGCCCACCAGGCGTGCCAGCGGCTTCAGGCCGAGCCGGCGTACCGCGTCACCCGTGGCCAGCACCAGGCCGGCCGCGCCGTCGTTGATGCCGCTGGCGTTGCCGGCGGTGACGCTGCCGTCTTTCTTGAACACCGGCTTCATGCCGGCCAGTTGTTCGGCGGTCACATCGCCACGCACATGCTCGTCGACACTGAACTGCACGCTGCCCTTGCGGGTTTTCAGCTCCACGGGGACGATCTGGCTGGCGAAACGGCCTTCGGCGATGGCCCGGGCGGCCCGTTGCTGGCTGCTCAGGGCAAGTTCGTCCTGCATCGCGCGGGTAATGCCATGCTTGGCCGCCACGTTTTCGGCGGTGATGCCCATGTGGAAGTGTTCGAACGGGTCATGCAGGACGCCGACGGTGTAGTCGATGCCTTGCAGGTCACCCATGCGTGCGCCCCAGCGCGCCTGCGGCAGCAGGTAGGGGCCACGGCTCATGGATTCGGCGCCGGCCGCCACGGCCACGTCGGTATCACCCAGCAGCAGGCCCTGGGCGGCCGAGACGATGGCTTGCAGGCCCGAGCCGCACAGGCGGTTGACGTTGAAAGCGGGGGTTTCCTTGGGGATGCCGGCGTTCATCGCCGCTACCCGGGCCAGGTAGGCGTCCCGTGGCTCGGTCGGGATCACCGTGCCCATTACCAGGTGGCCGACCTGCTCGGCGGCCACGCCCGAGCGCTCGATGGCGGCACGGGTAATGGTGCTGGCCAGGTCGGCCAGGGGCAGGTCCTTGAGAGAACCGCCAAAGCCACCAATGGCTGAACGGACGGCACTGACGACATAGATTTCTGGGCTGCTCATGGAGGCTCCGATTGCGAAGGCATGGCGGGACCGGGGCAGGCTCTGCGAGAATGGCCGGCGGTCCCGGAGTGGGATCGAGTCTAGGCAAAGGCTCTGTTGCAGCCTATGCCGGAACTGTTCAAACAACCTGGCACTTTTTGCCACTCAGCATAGACAGCGAAAACCGCCATGCGCGATAGCGATTCGGTCGCCGTGTACTTCCTCAATGCCATGCTCCATGCCCTGCGCGACAGCCCTGGCGAGCGTGATGCCCAGTTGCGCGCGGTGGGCATCGACCCGCAACTGCTCGAGCAGCCCCAGGCACGGGTGCCGGCGAAGGCGTTCGCCGCACTGTGGCTGGCGCTGATCCAACGGCTGGACGACGAGTTTTTCCGCCTCGACAGCCATGGCATGCCGCTGGGCAGTTTTGCCCTGATCTGCCGCGGCCTGATCCTCGAGCCGAACCTGGAAAAGGCCCTGCGCCAGTGCATGGGCGGTTTCAGCCTGTTCCTGCGTGACCTGCGTGGCAACCTGACGCTGCGCGGCGGGCGCGCGCTGATCAGTGTGCAGTCGAGTATTGCCGACCCACTGACCCGGGTGTACGCCGAGGAAACCTACCTGGTGCTGATGATCGGCATGCTTTGCTGGCTGGCCGGGCGGCGCATCGCCATCGACCGCACCGAGCTGGCAGTGTCTCGCCCGGCCCAGGAAGACGACCTGCTGTTGTGGGGGCCGGACCTGCGTCTGGGCAGCGGGCGCACCGAGGTAGAGTTCGACAGTGCTTACCTGCGCTTGCCAGTGGTGCAGGACGTGGCGGCCCTGAAAACCTTTCTGCGCAGTGCACCGCAGGGGCTGGTGATCCGTTTTCGCAACCAGAACGGGCTGGTAGCCCAGGTATACCGGCACTTGCGGGCCCGGCGCTACGGGCAGTGGCCGACGCTGGCGGCGCTGGCGCAGCAGCAAGGGATCAGCGCCAGTACCTTCCGCCGGCAGCTGGAGCGGGAAGGGCGGTCTTACCAGCAGATCAAGGATGAGGTGCGCCGGGCGATGGCCTTCGAGCATTTGCGCGAAGGCGTACTGAGCGTTGCCGAGATTGCCGAGCAGGCCGGTTTCCAGGAGCCCAGTGCCTTCCACCGGGCATTCAAGAAATGGACCGGGCAGAGCCCGGGCAGCTATCGCGCCAGGCTGGCCGGGCGATAGCTGGCAACCTGCGCCACCTTCAGTCCTGCAGATCCGCCGCCAGTGCCTTGACCCGGGTCAGGTCGCCCTTGGCGATTTTTGCCACTCTGCTGCCGTACTCGGCATCGGCCTTGTACAAGAACGACAGGATGATGTGCTTGCTCTGGTCATCTGCGACGGACAGTGACTGACCGAAACTGTTGACCAGGTCACGCTGCTCGTTTTTCGAAAAGGCGCGGTAGAGGTCGCCTGCCTGCTTGAAGTTCTGTTCCCTGGCGATGCTTTGTTGCTGGGTGGTATCGCTCAAGGTCAGCTGGCTGTAGCGCGCCGACTCGGTGCTGCTGCGTGGCTGCAGGCGGCTGGGTTCGTAGTTGACCATGCCTTGGGTGCGGCCGGGATTGAGCAGGCCATCCTGGTTGCCATTGTTGACCGCAGCCCGCGGCTGGTTGATGGGCAGGCTGCCAGCGTTGGCGCCGATCCGGTACATCTGGGTGTCGGCATAAGAAAACAGCCGGCCTTGCAGCAGTCGGTCCTCGGAAGGCTCGATACCGGCGATCAGGTTGGAAGGGGCGAGGGCGACTTGTTCGGTTTCCTGGAAGAAGTTGTCGACATTGCGGTTGAGCACCATCTGCCCGACCCGCCGCTTTCTCCTCGGTGGTGCACGGGCTGCACTCGCCGGAGACGCTGCGTGACCCGCGCGGCTTTGCCACGCGTTTCTACACCAGCACCGGCAACTGGGACCTGGTCGGCAACAACTTCCCCACGTTCTTCATCCGTGACGCCATCAAGTTCCCGGACATGGTGCATGCCTTCAAGCCCGACCCGCGCAACAACCTGGGCAATGACGCCCGGCGCTTCGACCTGTTGTCGCACATGCCGGAGGCCACCCGCACCCTGACCCTGCTGTACTCCAACCAAGGCACGCCCAGAAGCTATCGGCACATGGACGGCAACAGCGTGCATGCCTACAAGTTCGTCAATGCCAAGGGCGAAGCAACCTATGTGAAGTTCCGCTGGAAAAGCCTGCAAGGCCAGGAAAACCTCGACCCCAAGGCCGTTGAGCAGATCCAGGGCAAGCATTTCAGCCACATGACCGAAGACCTGGTAAGTGCCATCGCGCATGGTGAACACCCCAAGTGGGACCTGTATATCCAGACCCTGCGCCCCGAGCAGCTGGCAAGCTTCGATTTCGATCCGCTGGACGCTACCAAGGTCTGGCCGGATGTGCCTGACGCACGAATACCGGGGTCTGTTCGCCGGGGGTGAAGAGCGGGGCCAAGGTCAATCCGGACAGGTCTTCGGAGGCCGTAAACAGGCCGTGGGCACCCGTGCCACGGGCATGTACCACGCGCTCGGGGACACGCTCGCGGTCAAACCGCTGGAGTTTCTGGACCAGTTGCACATCCTGCAGCAATACCGGGCCAGTGGCACCGGCGGTTTGCGAATGCTGGTTGTCACCAACGGCAGCGCCGTTGTCACGGGTCAGCGGCGCGGCCAGCAGGGTTGGGCTGGCCAGCAGGGTTGCGCATAGAAGGGCCAACGCAGAGCGGGTGGGGTGACTTGCAGGCATTGGAGGGCACTCACGGGATGATGGGAGTGCCGATCCTAGTGACGCCGCTGCTGCCGCGCAGTCAGGGCGCTCACCTCATGCTGTATGAAAACTCACCATCCGTGCTTCAGGCGGGGACCATGGCAAAGCCCACGCCGAAGCGGTTCCAGGCATTGATGGTGGCAATCGCCAAGGTCAGGTTGGCCACCTCGGCCGGTTCGAAATGTTCCTGCAGCGCTTCATACTGACCCTGCGGCGCGCCATGCTCCGGCAGGCGGGTCAGGCTCTCGACCCAGGCCAGCGCGGCGCGTTCACGCGGGGTGAAGTAGGCGGTTTCCTGCCACACGCACAAGGTTTGCAGGCGGGCTTCGGTCTCACCGGCCTTGCGTGCATCGTTGGCGTGCAGGTTGACGCAGTAGGCGCAGCCATTGATCTGTGACGCACGCAGGCGCACCAGCTCCAGCAGCGAGTTCTCCAGGCCGCTCTTGGCCAACGCCTGCTCCAGGCCGACCATGGCTTTGTAGGCTTCGGGGGCGTGCTTGGCCCATTCGATACGGTTGTGCATGGCTGTCTCCAAGGGGTGTGGGATGGGATGGGGTTACTGTAACGCCGCCCGTTGGTCACCCCGATAGCCAATCGCGCACATAAGCGGGAGGCCAATCGTGCATTCAGCTGCCCACTGCCACGCATCCAATCTCTTCATTTCTGCACGGCTCGCCAAGCCCGGATAATGGCCAGGTCCTGACACAGAGAACCGATTCACAATGAGAGCTGCATTGAACCTGTTGCTGGTGATCCTGCTGGCGCTGAACTTGCGGCCGATCCTGACCAGCATCGGCCCGTTACTCGAACCCATGCGCGCCAGCACCGGCCTGGGTTACCAGCAGGCGGCCTTGCTGACGGCGCTGCCGGTCTTGTGCATGGGCCTGGTGCCCTTGCTGCAACCCTGGCTGCGGCGCTGGATCAGCGAGCATGGCGGCATGCTGGGCGGCCTGGCCGCGATTGCCCTGGCCTGCCTGTGGCGGCTGCAGCTGGACAGCGCGTGGGCGCTGATCGCCAGCGCAGTAGTCGCCGGCCTGGGCGTGGCGCTGGTCCAGGGCATGATGCCCGGGCTGGTCAACCGCTGGTTCCCGGCGCGTCTGGCAGGGGCGATGGGCCTGTATTCGGCGGCATTGATGAGCGGCGGCGGCCTGGCTGCCGTCTTGGGCCCACATATCAGCGGCTACTTTGGCCACTGGCAGGTCGGCCTGGGCCTTTGGGCGATCCCGGCGCTGCTGGCGGTGCTCGCCTGGGCCGTGCTGCGGCCCCGGCAGCAACCGCCAAAGCTGGCCGGCGCCGCTGACGGGCACTGGTTCGGCACCCGCCG
>NZ_JABMCN010000187.1 GCF_013179515.1 Pseudomonas sp. CM27 | reverse complement strand
GGTCTCCAGTTCATAGAACTCGCCTGTCACCACCTGACGGAAACGGAAGTTGGCCTTGCCTTTGATGACCAGGAATTTTTCGGTTTTCGAATGATGGTAATGACCACCACGGGTGATGCCCGGGTGCGCCGTAAAATAGGAAAACTGCCCGGCTTCGGGCGTTTTCAGCATCTCCACGAAAACACCGCGCGGGTCGCCATACTTGGGCACCTCGTAGGTGAACGCGGCCGGAGGCAAATAGCTCAGGTAAGTCGAGTACAGAGCCCTGACCAGACCCACGCCGACGTTTTCGGTCACCAACGTATCCCGGCTGGCACGGAAGCGGCGTATTTGCGCGGCCAGCTCACCTACGCTGGTACTGTAGATCGGCTCTACCTCTACCAGGCCACTGTCAGGTGCTTCCCCATCCATGATGGCGAGAAACTTGCTGACCACGTCGTCAACATAGACCAGGTTCAATGCCGCAGATTCGTCATGAATGTGAATGGGCAGGTCGTGGGCAATGTTGTTGCAAAACGTTGCAACGGCCGAGTTATAGTTCGGCCTTGCCCATTTACCAAACACATTGGGCAGGCGGAATATATAGACCGGGCTGGCGTTCTGCTGGTGCAGCGCCGTCAATGCCTGCTCAGCCGCGAGCTTGCTGAGCCCATACGGATTGTCCCGCTCTGCCTGGGTGGAGGACGAGTACAACACAGGTATCTTGCGCCCGGACGCTCTTATCGCATCGCACAGCTGCTGGGTCAGCTCGCTGTTACCACTGTCGAACTCCGCAGGGTCCTGGGGGCGATTCACGCCGGCCAGATGGAAGATGCAATCCACTTCGGCGACCTTGAGCTTCAGGGCAGCCAGGTCATCGCCGCGAACAAACAGGTTCACTTCGATGTCCTTGCGCTCTTCGAGATGAACCAGCAGGTTGCGCGCAATAAAGCCGTTGCCCCCGGTAACCAGAACCTTCATCGCTCACTCCTCCGGTGTAGCGTGTTCGCCACGCTGGATAGCCTGGATGAACTCGAGCTTCAGCAGCAGTGCCTGCATGCCTGTAACGTCGAGGCGCTCGGTGTTGTGAGAGTTGTAATCTTCGGTACGGGAAATTTTTTCCTCACCTTGCTCGACGTACTTGCTGTAGTTCAGGTCGCGCAGGTCCGGTGGCACCCGGAAGTAGTCGCCCATGTCATCGGCACACGCCATCTCCTCCCGGCTAAGCAGCGCCTCGTAGAGCTTTTCACCGTGCCGTGTACCGATTACCTGGACCGGGTGCTCGGGCGTGCCAAGCAGCGCGGTCAACGCCTTGGCCAGGGTTTCCACAGTCGCGGCAGGTGCTTTTTGCACGAACAGGTCACCGTTGTTGCCGTGCTGGAACGCATATAGCACCAGGTCCACGGCGTCTGCCAGGGTCATCATGAAACGGGTCATGTTCGGGTCGGTGATTGACAATGGTTTGCCTGCCCGAATCTGTTCGATGAACAGCGGAATCACCGACCCGCGCGATGCCATGACATTGCCGTAGCGTGTGCCGCAAATGACCGTGTTGGTCTGGTCGAGGTTGCGCGACTTGGCCACCATGACTTTTTCCATCATAGCCTTGGAAATACCCATCGCATTGATTGGGTATACCGCTTTGTCAGTGCTGAGGCAGACCACGCGTTGCACCTGGTTCTGAATCGCCGCTTCCAGAACGTTCTCAGTGCCGATGACATTGGTCTTCACGGCCTCCATCGGGTGGAATTCGCAAGAGGGGACTTGCTTCAACGCGGCCGCGTGGAAGATGTAGTCGACCCCTCGCGTAGCATTCAACACGCCCTGATAGTCCCGGACATCGCCGATGTAGAACTTCAGCTTGGCGCTGCCGTAGCGCTTGCGCATGTCGTCCTGCTTCTTCTCATCGCGGCTGAAAATGCGGATTTCGGCAATGTCGCTTTCGAGAAAACGCTTGAGTACAGCGTTGCCAAAAGATCCGGTGCCGCCAGTGATGAGGAGTGTCTTACCTTTGAACATATGATCTGACCCTTGCGACGCGCGGTGGAGGTTAGCGGGCTCGGAGAGCGGAATAAATGATGTCATCTTTCTGCTGGGCAGTCGGGTAGCTGATCAGCACAGCGCGATAGGGCCCCTTGAAAACGAAGAAACTGCCAGCTGCCACGCCGACCACACCGCACGCCTTGACCACGTTGGCCATATCTTCGAGCGAGCCTCCCCCACCCAGAATGGTGATAGGGATATGCACCGCAGCGCGCAGCTTGCTGGCCAACTCCAAGTCGTAGCCCTTCATCTTTCCGTCATTCTCGATGGAGTTGAGCACGATCTCACCTACACCAAGCTTCTCCAGTTCTTGTGCAACTTCAACCACGTTGCGCTTGGTATTACGCGTGCCGTTGTGCGTCCAGACTTCCTGATGCTTGCTCAACAAGCGCGACTTGTGGTCCAGCACGACCACGACGCTCTGGCTGCCGATTTCCTCGGCAATCTGGGTCACCAGTCCTGGATTCTCCAGCGCGGCTGAACTGATGGCCACCTTCTCGACGCCCAGCTGGATGATCTTCTTGGCTTGCTCTGCGGTGCGAATGCCCCCGCCGTAGCACAGTGGCATGCGGCACTCGGCTGCCAGCTTGGCGATCTGGGTATAGTTGGGCTCTACACCATGAGCAGTGGCATCGATATCGATCACGATCAGTTCATCGGCTTCCTTTTCGTTGAAGATCTTCACCGCATTGATGGGATCTCCGACGTACTTCGGGTCCTTGAACTTGACCGTCTTCACCAGCCCCCCGTCTTGGATGAGCAGGCATGGGATAATCCGTGGTCTTAACATTTGTCAGTTCCCGCTCACAGTTCGGCGAAGTTTTTCAGCAGGCCGACACCGAAGTGGTGGCTCTTCTCAGGGTGGAATTGAACGCCGTAGACGTTCCCGGCCTGAACGGCGCAGCTGAACTCCAGCCCGTAGGAGGACATTCCGGCGCGGTGCTGGTGCTGCTCGCAATCAAAGAAGAACGAGTGCAGGAAATAGAAGCGCGCCTCTTCTTCGAAACCCTTGAACAAGGGGTTGTCGTCGAGCGCAGTTACGTCGTTCCAACCCATGTGAGGCAACGGCAGGTCGGTGAGGTTTGGCACCGACTTGAACGACCGCACGCACCCCGGCACCCAGCCCAGGCCGGGCAGGCGCCCTTCCTCGCTGCTGTTGGCGAGAATCTGCATGCCCACGCAAATGCCAAGTACAGGAACCTTGTGCTGCTGCACCAGCTCCTCAAGGGCAGGACGCATGCCCGACGCGTCAAGCCGTTCGATCGCGTGGTCGAAGGCGCCGACGCCGGGCAGGATCAGCTTGGTTGCGCCGTCCAGTTGCGCTGCGGTTTGCGCGACCGCAACCGGAATATGCAAGCGTCGATAGACGTTGACGAAAGCCTGGATGTTGCCCAAGCCGTAATCAATGATGGTAATCATCTGAACAGCCTTCTTTCCAATCCGATGGCGCTGAGCACTCTAGCCCCAATGCCGATCAAGAAACGTTTGTTTTTGTAGTCACGGAAGGTCTTGTTCTGACCTTCGAAAATGCCCTGAAGCTCAGGCACAGTCAAGTCCAGCTTGTGCGCGACGTACTCGAACTCGGATTTCAGGAAGTTTTCGTCCATCTCAGGCTTGGCAATGCGCTCAAGGGCTGCCTCGCGGGTCAGCTGGCCTGTCATGATCAGGCTGGAAAAATGCGCGCGGCGCTTTTCGTAGCCGAACTTGCGTGGCATCCAGTAATCTTCATAAAACCGCGTGAAGCGCGACTCATGATGTTTATGCTTGAATCGCTTCCAGCCGAACAGACGCTCCAACGTGGCCTCGGCATCGGCTTTGACGTAAGGCACCAGATTGAGTGGTTTTACGATCTGCATACCGAGGATGCGCTGGTAATAAATCTTGTAGGTCATGATATCAACCAACGGGAAGCTCTTCAGTGCCCGCTTGCCGAATTGACCGTGAATATCGCCGAACAGTGTCTTGTCGATACCGGGGTAGCCGCCCCACTCTTCCGGCTCGCGGCAGCACTCCGTGGAGTAGTTCGCCCCGGTCAGGACATATTTGATCTTGTGCTGGCGTGCGAACTTGTACAGCGAGGAGAAGAAGGCGGCATCCTGCGGCAGATCCTGGTCGGAAATCTGCGAACGCAGGAACGCGACTTGCAGGTCCTTCATCTCTTCCCAGTTGATTACGTCGGTATAGAGGTCCAGACCGAGGCCATCAACCAGGCGTTCAATGTTGCCCACCGCCTGGTCAGTGTTCCAGCCTGCGTCCACGTGGAACAGCAATGGTCTCAGGCCCATTACAGTCTTTGCGATGTAGGCGGCATAGGAGCTGTCCAGGCCGCCGCTCAAGCCGATGATGCAGTCGAAATCCTTGCCTTTGCCGTGTTCTTTAATCTTTTCTGCAAGCGCCATCAATTCGGACTGGCCGCGCGCGCCGGTATCCCAATTGGGCTTGATCTCGCGCGCAAAGTTCGCGCAATACTCGCAGACACCTTGCTCATCGAACGAAATGTTCGGATCCGAGGTGTCCATGATGCATGAATTGCAAATTCTGTAACCTGCATTATTGGCGTTCATTATTGCTCTCTTGCCAAGACTTGGCGGATGACATCTGTATACTGGTGTGCCTGTGCACGGCGCGACAGGCCTTGAGCGAAATCAGATACAACGTTCGCCTTGCGCTGATAGAAATCTGCAGCACTAAAGGCTTCGAAGAAGATATCCGATGTCACGCCAATCACGTTGTTTTCGTCTGCACGGCGGAGGAACGAACCAGCCAGCGTGTCCACCGAAATATCACCCAGGACCGGTCGCCCAGCGCCAATATACTCGAAGAGTTTGGTCGTCAGGATGCCTTGCGCACTGAGTGTCTGAGTGGATGAAGTTTCGGCAAATATCAGATAGTCCGACTCGACAATCAGCCGAAGCGAATCCTGGTAGGGCACCGCAGCATGGAAGGAGAACGCCGAGTCAATAGAGGGGTACTGCTTGACCAAGGCATCCTTTATCAAGTCCGCACCACCATAATACTCAATCTGGAAGCGCTCGAATAGCTGGGGTTGACTCGCCTTCAACCGAACCAAAGCACGCATTACATTATGAGGAACGCGCCCGGGGGAGACGATACCCATGTAACGCAGCACGACTTTCTCGGGCAAAGGCGGATTGGCCCGCAACCTTGCTGCATCCAGGACTTCATGATCGTAGCCGTTCATGATGGTAGCAACGTTGGGTGACATGGTCCGGTAGTACGAACTCATCGGTTCCGAAATGGTTACCAGATGACTGGCGTTCCCCACCAACCATCTGTCGATCTTTAGCTCCAGCCATTTGGCGAAGCGACCACCCGGCATCTCATGACACTCGCTGAAGTGATCTCTGTAGTCAAGTATGCACGGCACGTTGAAGCGTTTTTTGCATATGACTGCCGCCAGCAGCAGAGGCCAGGGTGGAGAAGAACCTATCACCACATCCGCTCTGTTCAGTACCGCTTTGACTTGAGCGTTCATCATCGGGCTGAGGAACGAGATCGCAAATGGCAAGCGTGGATCAGGGACCTGGCCCAGCACGTTGAGGACAACGTCCTTGATCCGGCGCTTGAGCGAGGGCTTTTCGGTATACATGGGCTCGAACGCTCCAGAGTTCTCCTGCGAGGCGCTCACGCGCCCTAACTGATCGAGCTCGAGCACCCGGACGCCTTCAGGATAAACCTCGGTAAAGCCACCGTCAGAGGCAGTTTTTCGGGTGGTGATCACAGTCACATCATGACCATCGGCTGCCAGGTATTTGGAGATGGCCTCAACCCGCTTTGCACCAGAACTGTTCACCGGCGGGAAATAATGCACTATAAAAACGATATTCATTTCACCTGCATCCTTAACGCACCCGACAGAACGTGATTATCGGAAATTTTTGTTTCATTGCTGCCCCCTAAACCAATCCTGATTAACAAAGCATGGAGCAGCATATAGGCAAATCCATTGCTGATCAGCATACCTATCAGCGAAGCTGAATACAGGGTAAAAGCGAAAATCGGCCACAGTGACTTGAATGCAATGTCCTGAGACAACCGAAACCACCTGAACACCTGCCCAACCAGCAAACTAAAGATTATGACACCCAGCCACCCAAAGTTCACATACGCATCTGTAATGTAAACCGCATTCGCATTGGCAATCTCATTCCAGCTTCCGAATTGGTGCTGAAAAACGTAGCGTTCGATATTCACACGCTCGGCACCGGTCAGCAGGGAAATCAGCGTACTCGTCGAACCCAGCAAATAATCGTTTTTCAAGACCTCGGCCTGCACCAGCAGGGTATCGGTCGCCGTAAAAAGAGGCACTGCAAGCGCACGCCAGAGGAAGTAATCCCCGGCGCCAGAAGGGAGATACTTCGATGAAAAATACTCAGCAAGCGGAGCACCTGACGCATTTAGCTCCCCCGCCTCCCCTCCGCCCAGCGAAAGAAAAACTGCAGCGACCAGTATCGTGATCGCCAGCCCCAGACAGACCACCAGAGCTTTGAAAGACAGCCTGCCAGCCAAGGCAAAACACACCATGACGGGTAGGAAAACATTCAAAAAGAGCGATTTCTGAAGGAAGCTGATACAAAATGCGAACGCGACTATCAAGAACAGATACCGCAGGGGTGATTTTTTAAGAAACATCAGCACCAGGCTATACGGAATCAGCACCGTTGTAAAAATAGTACTGAGGTACAGCAAAATGGTTTCAAACCCGCTCCGCCCCTTGAAAAAATCTCCTCTCTGCTGGCTTAGTTCATCAGCGCTTGCACCTTGAAGCGCACTGATCAACGGTATCGAGGGTGCGGTGTAGTAGGTATAGAAAGCAAAGATAAAAAAGAAGCTCCACACACAAAAATTGAACAGCCGACTGGGGACGATTACCCTGACAGCACCGACGCCGAACTGGCCATCTAGGACAGGCAATTTGTATCCCGCGACAAGCGCAATCAACGCCACCAGCGTCAGCACCGATAATTTCAGGAAATAGTCGCTCGCGCCGGCAAAAAAATAAAGCAAGGCAGGCATGAGGCCGTAGGTAACGCCTACCACAACCACAAATAGGTAAAACCCAAATCGTGGGGAAAACAGCTTGGCGCCGAGACTACTTTGCACTTTATCCACCCCTGCCTATAGTTGAATGGCTTGATGCTCAAGCCAAGCCTTTCAACACTTTGATGATGTTGCCGGCCGCATCGCCGTTGCCGTAAAGATTCTGTTCAAAAGCACTGGCAGTGGTCGCGCGCACGGCGTTAGCAATTTTGTCCGTCGACGCCCCTACCAAGGTATTCACGCCCCTTTGCACAAGTTCAACCCATTCGGTTTCGTCGCGCAGCGTAACGCAGTGCTTGCCATGAAAATACGCTTCTTTCTGCACGCCACCCGAGTCCGTCGCAATCAACTTGCAATTGGACTCGAGCCAGTTCATTTCAAGATAGCCAACAGGCTCAACGATGATGATGTTGTCCGCGACCTCAACACCCAGCGACTTGATTTTATTCCTGGTTCTCGGATGCAAGGGCAGAATGATGGTTTGTTGGGAACCCTCAAGCCCTTGGAGAATAGACCGCAACCTAGCTTCGGAATCGGTGTTCTCGGCCCGGTGAATGGTGCAGAGCACATATTCACCGGCATTGATATTCAACGCATCGAACCATGCGGGCTTTACCGCCTTGGATTTGTAGAATTCCGTAGCGTCACACATGACATCGCCAACGATTTCAATTTTTTCCTCGGCAACCCCTTCCTTGAGCAGGTTGGCTTTCGCCACGTCCGTCGGAGCAAACAGGACGGTCGACACGTGATCAGTCAGTAAACGGTTGATTTCCTCAGGCATGGCGCGGTTATAGGAACGCAGGCCGGCTTCTACGTGTGCGATTGGGATATGCAGCTTGACCGCAGCAATTGCACCCGCCAGCGTACTGTCCGTGTCGCCATAGACAAGCACCCAATCTGGCTTCTCCTTGAGCATCAACGCTTCCAGCTGCTCAATCATCCGTCCAGTATTCTGCCCGTGGGTACCACCGCCCAGTCCCAGACTGTACGTAGGCTTGGGAATACTCAATTCATCAAAGAACACATCCGACATGTTGCTGTCATAGTGCTGCCCCGTGTGTACCAGGACCTCTTTCACCGGAAAGTCAGCGCTAGCCAGGGCCCTGGACAGTACCGCTGCCTTGATGAACTGTGGCCTGGCACCAACAACAGTAAAAACTTTCATGCAAATACCCTCAAGATTCAAGCCAGCCGACGCTTTAGTATCCGCAGCGTCACAACGACATTAATCACGTACATCACAAACATCAGCACACTAAAACTCAGCAGAGCTTCGACAAAACTGAAGCCTGAGAGCGCAACCATCAAGAATCCAAGATTGGGCACGCACAACCTGAAAAAGTCCCATAGCAACTGCACATCTTGCCGTTCGATGACGTTCAGCGTCTGACTCAATGGTGACACCACAAACTGGCCAAAGAATAACGGGACAAGCACCACCATGAGGACGGCAGCTTCAGACCAGGTAGAACCAAATATGAACTCCACAGAATAGAACAGGCATACACCCGCGCCCGATACGATTGGCAATCCTAGCAGAGCCAAGTTTCGCAGCGCTTTTCTGTAAAAGACGATGACCTGATCTGGAGAGGTTTCGACAACCCGAGGGATTTCCGCAAGGTAGACATTCGCAATAGCCGTACCGAGAAAGGCCATGGGCACCCCCATGGCACGCTGGGCGAGGGCGAACAAACCCGCTTCATGCATGCCAAATGCATAGATGATAACGAAAGGCGAGACATTCAGTGCCGCCGCATTCAACAGCGCAGCTGGCGCCGCCATCACCGGAAACCGTTTATATTTTTTCGCCAGTGCCACTAGCCGCAGTCTACTCGGGCTGCTGCGCCCGCGGAACGCCTTGATGACGATTCTCGCTCCTGCGGCGCCCTGGCTAATCACATACCCGAGGATGAGTGCGCCGCTGCCAAGCGCAGCGAGTCCCGCTGATACTTGCAGCACAGATTGAACGACACTCCGCTGAATGTTGGCTGCAGTCAGCCCGGAAAAGTCCTTGTTGCGGATTGCCAGGTAACTGGCAATTTGAAATGCCCCGGCAAACAACAGTCCCGGCGGAATAAACCAGCAATAACCCGGCAGCTCAACGAACGGTGTTAGCCAAGCAACGACGATCAGAAGAGTCGCCGCCAAGCCAAGTCCCCCCAAGACACAAAACGAGAGCACGGCCACTTCAAACGCCTGCTTCGCCGATTTGGCCTGGGGAATGGCCAGCTCATATTTCAGGGAGGCAAGCGCTATGAGAATCGTGAGCACCGACGTGAACGCGACAAGAACCCCGAAGCTTTCCGGGCTAAACAGCCTGGTCAGCAACGGGGTAACGGCAACGATCAGTCCCTGCGAGACCAGAGCGCCTCCCGCCACCAATAATACCGAGCGAACAAACCCCGTATTCAACCTGGAATAGAACCGGGCGCTCATCACTTTAGTGCTGCAGCCACAAGTTCAACATCATCATCGGTCAGGTAAGGGTGCATCGGTAGGCTCAACACCTGCTCTGCAACCTCATCACCCACGACAAGACTGACCTCGCTGTCCATTACTGCGGGCTGCTTGTTCAGAGGGATAGGATAGTGAACAACGCTCGGGACCCCGGCGCGCCGCAGTTTCTCCTGGACCTCCGCCCGATCATTCACGCGGATCGTGTACTGCGCGTAAACACTGGTAGCGTGCGCTTCCACATGAGGAATGCTCAGGATGTCAGCACCCTGCAACCGAGAAGCATAGCGTTGTGCGACATTTTGGCGAAGCGCTACTTCATCCGCAAAAATATCGAGTTTCTGCAAGAGTATTGCAGCCTGCAGGGTATCCAGTCGGCTGTTCATACCGATACGAATATGGTGGTAACGCCTGTCCTGACCATGTCGGGCAATTTGCCGTAACACAATAGCCAGGTCATCATCACTGGTAAACATGGCGCCACCGTCGCCGTAGCAACCCAATGGTTTACTCGGAAAAAAACTGGTACACGCAACTTTGCTCAAGTTACCCGAGCGTTTGCCCTTGTAGCTTGCACCGAAACTTTGGGCAGCGTCTTCAATTACCGGTATACCGTACTTATCCGCGATTGCGTTGATAGCATCGAAGTCAGCACATTGGCCGTACAAGGACACAGGGATGATTGCCTTGGTCTTTTTAGTGATACTGCTTTCTAGCAAGCGCGGGTCAAGATTATATGTTTTTTTATCAATATCCACATAGACAGCTTTAGCTCCGAGCACCGCAGCAGCTTCAGCGGTAGCAATGTAGCTAAAGCCTGGAGTAATGACTTCATCACCCGCCTTGACACCCACGGCCATCAGGGCAATCTGCAGGGCATCAGTGCCATTCGCGCAGGTGATGCAATGCTTGGCGCCTACAAACGACGCCAGCTTTGCCTCGAGCTCGGCCACTTCGGGGCCTAGTATATATTGGCCATGGCTCATGACGCGCTGGATGGCAGCATCCAGCGAGTCTTTGATACGCGCCTGTTGTTTTTTCAGGTCGATGAACTCGATCATTTCGAAACTTCCATTTTGTGCAGAATGCTTCCTTCCAGCGTGTAGCGAGCACCGCTGTGTTCGCACAATACCACTCCGCTACCCGACACCGGCAAGTCCAGCTGCTCACCGAATTCGCTCATCCAGCCGATCTGCCGGGCGGGCACCCCCACCATGAGGGCATAATCCGGTACGTCACGATTTATCACCGCACCGGCCCCAATGAATGCGAATTCACCGATCGTGACCCCACAGACAATCGTGCAGTTCGCCCCAAGGGTCGCGCCCTTCTTCACCCGGGTATCCCGGTACTGGTCCTTGCGTTCGATGAGCGAACGCGGGTTGTAGACATTGGTGAAAACCATGCTTGGACCACAGAATACGCCTTCCTCAAGCGTGACGTTGTCATACACAGACACGTTGTTCTGAACCTTGCAACGGTCGCCGATCACGACCTTGTTGCCGACAAAGACGTTTTGCCCGAGAGAGACCCCCGAGCCGATCCGGGCACCGCCGCAGACATGCACGAAATGCCACACGCGCGAGTCTTTGCCGATCTGCGCGCCTTCATCGACGATTGCACTGGGATGCTGATAATGATTCATTGCTTGAGACTCACGCTGGATTGAGTTTGGTCGAACAGCCGTTTCAGCTGTTCACCTGCAAAATGCCCGTAGCGACGCGCGCCGATTTCATTCAGATGGTGAGTGTCTTGGTAGATAAGCTCGCCATGCTCGTAGGGCGCATCAGCAAAAAAGCCCGACCGGGAGAAATCCACATACTGCACGCCTGGCCTCCCCGCAGCGAGCCTTTCCACCTGCGTGTTGGCGACCCGCCACTCCTCATTGAAGGCCAGACCGGCCGGCAGCCCAAGCTCCCGAAACCTGCGTACCCTTTGTACATCGGAGCGAAACATCGGCACCTGCCCCATAATTACGACCTGCTTGTGCGCTGATGCAGCATCATCCAGAAACCTCTGCAGCGCTTTGACAAATGCAGGATTCGGCATCTGGTATTGCCACATTCCGGCGACGATTACCTTGTCCATTGTCGCCAGCGCCTGTTTCACTGCGATGATCTGCTCACGGCAAGCGAGCTGCGCGTACTCAGGAAGTCGCTCTACATCGAAACCCGGGATTGGCACACAGCTGCTGGCAGTAAGCACGCGGTAAGCAATGCCCTGCTCGCTGCCCGCCTGATCAAAGAAGTAGTTGAGTTGGGCAGCGTGGCTGTCACCAATTACCAGAACTGAGGGAGCGACGCTGGCCAGGCCGCGCTTGCATTCACCCACTTGCTGCCCGTGGCAAATCAGCTCAGGGGCTGCATATCGAGCCTGTTCGATCGGTACCGGGCCAACCATCACCAAGTTGAGCCGGGCACTCAGCAAGGCA